>JALHND010000174.1 GCA_022843705.1 Burkholderiales bacterium | reverse complement strand
TCCAGCCAGTCGAGGATGCGCGCCGCTGCCGGACGATCAAGCTTCGCGAGCTGCTTCTGCGCAAACGCGGAAATCTCAACCGTCCAGGCCAAGCGACTTCCTGACCTCGGCGATGGATTTCGCACGGCCGCCTGCCTTGCGCGCCTGCTCGGCGAGCATGATGTCCTCCCGATCCTCCAGATAACGCACTACTGCTTCACGCACCACACTGCTCTTGGTACTGCCGGTCGCTTCGGCAATACGCGTGATCGCGGCCTCCAGTTGTTTCTCCAGTCTTACGGCCAGCATGGCGAATCTCCTTGCGCTTCATCCAGAACGTATAACATTGTATAACAACCAGCCCACTCGACCATAATCACAAAAATATTATTTAAATCAATTACTTATGAATATACAGTCAAAATTCCACGACACTCCGTATCGATTCCCCGGAGTGCATCAAATCAAACCCCTTGTTGATGTCTCCCAGCTTCAGCTTGTGGGTGATCAGGTCGTCGATTTTGATCTTGCCGTCCATGTACCAGTCGACAATCTTCGGCACGTCGCGCCGGCCCTTGGCGCCGCCGAAGGCCGTGCCCTTCCACACGCGACCGGTCACCAACTGGAACGGCCGCGTCCTGATTTCCTGACCCGCTCCCGCAACACCGATGATCACCGACACGCCCCAGCCCTTGTGGCAACACTCCAGCGCCTGGCGCATGACCTCGACGTTGCCGATGCATTCGAAGCTGTAGTCGGCGCCGCCCCTGGTCAGGTTGACCAGGTACGGCACGAGGTCGCCTTCGACTTCCTTCGGGTTGACGAAATGGGTCATGCCGAATTTTTCGGCCAGCGGCTTGCGTGAGGGATTGAGGTCGACGCCGACGATCATGTTGGCACCGGCCATGCGCGCTCCTTGAATGACGTTCAAGCCGATGCCGCCGAGGCCGAACACCACGACATTGGCGCCAGGCTCGACCTTCGCGGTGTTGATCACCGCACCGATGCCGGTGGTGACGCCACAGCCGATATAGCAGACCTTGTCGAAGGGCGCGTCCTCACGGATTTTTGCCAATGCGATCTCCGGCACCACGGTGTGGTTGGCGAAGGTCGAGGTCCCCATGTAATGGAACACCTTGTCGCCGCCGATCGAGAAACGGCTGCTGCCGTCAGGCATCACACCCTGGCCCTGGGTCGTGCGGATCGCCTGGCAGAGATTGGTCTTGCCGCTCAGGCAGTACTCGCACTGCCGGCATTCCGGCGTGTACAACGGAATCACGTGGTCACCCTTCTTCAGGCTGGTGACGCCGGACCCGATATCGACCACGACGCCCGCGCCTTCATGACCGAGGATCGCCGGGAAAATGCCCTCGGGATCGGCACCGGAGCGGGTGAACTCGTCGGTGTGGCAGATGCCCGTCGCCTTGATCTCCACCAGCACTTCGCCCGCGCGCGGGCCGTCGAGGTCGACGGTTTCGATGGTCAGCGGGGCTCCGGCCTTGTGCGCGACGGCGGCTCTGGTTTTCATTCCATGTTCTCCTGTGAAAATTCGCGAGTTGCGGCTCAGGCGGCGAGCAGCGCGCGGGTTGCCTCGACGCCCTCGCGCGCCGCATCCGCTGCGGGCCGCGCCCACAGTTCCGGGTTCGGCGCCTCGTAACTGAGATAGCCCTGATAACTTTTTTCGGCGAGCAGCGCAAACACTTCCGCCCAGCGCACGCAGCCGCGTCCCGGCGTCAGCCGGTCGGTGGGGCGCAGCATGCCCTGCGGTGCGGTCGGCGGCACGTCGCTGTACTGGACGGCGAAGATATGCTCCGCCGGCACGCCGGCAAAACCGCGGCCGCCGGCTCCGCTGCGTTCGAGGTGGTAGGTATCGAGCAGCAGGCCGAAGGCCGGATGCGCGACCCGCGCGTGCAGTTCCTGGGCGATGGCCAGCGTGTTCATGGTCTGGTGCGCCGAACTGTATTCCCAGGCAAGGCGCAGGCCGTGGCCGGCGACAACATCGGCGGCCGCGCGCATATTGGCCACCGCGGTGTCGAGGCTGCCGGCCGCCTGCCCGGTGGCGGTCATGATCATGTCGCAGTCCACCGCGCGGGCGATGACGCAGCTTTCATCGAGCACGGCGAGCAGGCGTTCGCGCTCGGCGCCCTCCGCAAACAGCAGGCCGTATTCGGTGCCGAGCGTCGCAACGGGGATACCGGCGCCGCGAATCATCGCGATGACCTCGTCACGGCTGTGTCCGGCCTTGTACGCCTGCATCACGTCGCTGCGGCGGATCTCCACGGCATTCCAGCCGGCCTCGCGCGCGACCCGCAGCACCCCGGGAAAGGGCGTCGATTCCAGCGTCCAGGTGTGGAGCGCGAGGCGCTGCGCAAAACCTGCGGTTCCGGCTTCGGGTTTCAGCTGTGGCATGGATTTCGGCAAACAGGGGTAAACTGCCATTCTAGTATGTCATCTTCACCTGCATCTGCCGCCGCAGTCCCCCGCCGCGGCCGTTTCGCGCCCTCACCCAGCGGCCCCCTGCATTTCGGATCGCTGGTGGCCGCTGTCGGCAGCCATCTCGACGCCCGCTCGAACGGGGGCGCCTGGCTGCTGCGCATCGACGACGTCGACCGGCAACGTACCGTGCCCGGCGCAGCCGACGCGATCCTGCGGGCGCTGGAAGCCCTCGGCATGCACTGGGACGAAGCGGTGCTGTACCAGAGTACGCGCGATGACATCTATCGCGCCGCGCTCGAGATCCTGAAAAAACGCGACCTGGTGTACCCCTGCTCCTGCAGCCGCCGGGAAATCGCCGATTCGGCGGTCGGCGGCATCGACGGTCCGGTTTATCCCGGCACCTGCCGCAAGGGCCTGCTCGCGGGACGCGCGGCGCGCGCCGAGCGCCTGCTCACGCAGGGCGCGCGCATTGATTTCACCGACCGCATCCAGGGCCGGATCGTCCACGACATCGAGCGCCAGATCGGCGACTTTGTGCTGAAACGCGCCGACGGGCAGTACGCCTACCAGCTGGCCGTGGTCGTCGACGACGCCGCTCAGGGCATCACCGACGTCGTGCGCGGCGCGGACCTGCTCGATTCGACACCGCGGCAGATCTGGCTGCAGCAGCAACTGGGTTATGCAACGCCGCGTTATGCCCACCTGCCGGTGGCGGTCAATGTCGTCGGCGAAAAACTCTCCAAGCAGACGCTGGCGCGCGCAATCGACACCGCGACGCCGGTGCCGCTGCTCAATACAGTGCTCGAATTCCTTGGACAGCCCCCGATTGAAGACTGCGCGCCGGACGATACCGCAGCCTTCTGGCTGCAGGCGATTGCCGGCTGGCGCATCGACCGCGTGCCGCGGCAGCGCACGCTGCCGGCGCCGGCCGCCTGATTCAGTATTTCGCGGGGCGCAGCACTTCGACTTCGGACAGCAGCAGCCGCACCGAAAAATGCGGCCCGAACTGCGCAATGACCTGCTGCGCAATATCCTCGGCGACCGCGCGCTCGCAGATCACCTTCATCTCGATGGTGCGGTCGGTGTCACCCGTGCCTTCGCGCCGGTGCTCGCCGTCGGCGGCGAAACTGCCGCCGCGCACCTCGTGCACGGTGTAGCCGTGGGCGCCCAGCCGGCCGACCAGCGCAATCAGTCTTTCCTCCAGCACGTATTCCGCGATCAGCGTGAGCTGGCAGCGGCGATGGGTTTGCAGGCTCATAGGCGTCCTCCCAGCCAGGCAAGCAGGGGCAAGTTGACGAAAACATTGAAGGGGAAGGTCACGGCCAGCGCCGCGGAAATGCCCAATGCCGGATTGGCCTCGGGCACCGCCATGCGCATCGCCGCCGGCGCGGCGATGTAGGACGCGCTGGCGAGCAGCAGGCCGAACAGTGCCGAGCCGCCGGCCGACAGCCCGAGCAGCCCGTGGCCCAGCAGCAGGCCGAGCGCCCCCATCAGCAGCGGTGCCGCCAGAGCGAAGGCGACCAGCCTCGGACCGGCGCGGCGCAGGTCCGGCATGCGGCCGCCGACCACCAGTCCGAGCTCCAGCAGATAGAACGCGAGCAGGCCGCGGAACAGGTCACCGAACACCGGCTTCAGCGGCAGGAAACCTTCGGGGCCGATCACCCAGCCGATGGCAATGCCGCCGATCAGCAGCACCACGCCCTTGTTCACGGCAAGCTCGCGATATACCGAACTGCCGCCGGCACCGCCGGCACGGGCCAGCAGCACGCCGGCGAGTATGCCCGGAGCCTCCATCAGCGCCAGCAACACCGGCATGAAGGATTCGTAGGGAACGGCACGCTGCTGCAGATAGGCGCCGCCGATGGCGAAGGTCACCACCGACACCGAGCCGTAATGCGCGGCGACACTCGCGGCATCGACGCGTTTCAGCCCGACGCCGAGCCTGAGCGCAGGAAACAGCAGGAAAGGTATGGCAAAACCGGCGAGCACCGCGACTGCCGCCGGCAACGCCACCTCGGCAAGCGGCTGCTGCGACAGTTCGACCCCGCCCTTGAGCCCGATGGCCAGCAGCAGGTAGATCGACAGCGCCTCGTAGACCGGCTCCGGAAAACGCAGGTCGGACCGCGCCAGCCGCGCGATCACGCCCAGCGCGAAGATCAGGATCAGCGGATCCACGGGCGGCGCGGCCTCAGATCACCTTGCGGCTGCGCAGCGCGGCGATCGCCGCGGCGTCGTAGCCGAGTTCACCGAGAATCGCCTCGTTGTCGGCGCCGACCTTGCGCGGCGGCGTGTCGGCGCGCGGTCCGTCGTGGGCGAAGGTGAAGGGCGACAACGGCACCCTGAGGTCCTTCGCGAAGCCGGTCACCGACGGCGGGAAGGAATGGAACAGGCCGCGTGATTCAGTCTGCGCCTCCGCCATGCATTCGGGGATGGTGCGCACGCGGCCGGCAGGCGCGCCGGCCTCGTTGAACAGCGGCTCCCATTCGGCGGCAGTCTTGGTCATCAGCTTTTCCTGCATCAACGCGCGCAGCGCCGGGATATTGTCGCGCCGCGCGGCACCGGTCGCGAAGCGCGGATCATCGTTCAGCGCGGTCAGGCCCAGCACCTTCAGCAGGCCCTGGTGCTGGTGTTCCTCGTTGATGGCAAAGGCGATCAGGCCGTCGGCGGTGTTGAAGGTGGTCGAGGCTGGCGAGCGGCTCGCCGCGTCATTGCCGCCCTGCTTCGGCGGGGCGCCGGTGTTCATGTAGGCGGTGACAACGGAAGCCATCAGGATGATGTTGGTGTCGAGCATCGACAGGTCGATGTACTGGCCCTTGCCGGTGCGCTGCTTCTGGTAGAGCGCCGCCGACACCGCATAGGCCGCGGCGAGCCCGGTCGAATAATCGACGATCGGCGGGCCGGCCTTCAGCGGGCCGCTTTCCCTGGTGCCGGTGACACTCATGAAGCCGGACCAGGCCTGGATCACGCTGTCGTAGGCGGGGTGGCTTTTTTTGGGGCCGCTGTTGCCGTAGGCGGTGATCGACATGAACACCACCTCCGGATTGACCTTCTTCACCGCCTCGTAACCGATGCCGCGTTTTTCGGCCGAACCGCTGCGCAGGTTCTGCACCACGACATCGCATTCGGCGGCAAGCTTCAGGAAAATGTCGCGGCCCTCGGGCTTGTCGAGATCCAGCGACAGGAAACGCTTGTTCGAGGACTGGGTCATGAAGCCCAGCGACAGGCCCTGCTGGCCGAA
>JALHND010000173.1 GCA_022843705.1 Burkholderiales bacterium | reverse complement strand
ACAGGATCATCCTCTCCTGGAATCCGGCCGCGGAACGCATGTTTGGCTGGACCGCCGCGGAAGCCATCGGCAAATCAGTGGGCCTTATCACACCTCCGGAATACGACAGAAAGCTGGGGTCGCTGGTGGAAAGGGTGCTGCGTGGCGAAACAGTTCCACCGGTCGAAACCTGGCGCATGCGCAAGGACGGCACGCGCTTTGAAGTACAGATCTCGTTATCAGCCGTCCGGGACAACAGTGGAAATATCACCGCCATCGCCACCATCTTCCGCGACATCACCGAGCGCAGGCGCGCAGAAGCCGCACTGCGCGCATTGACCCGCCGCCTGATCGATGTCGAGGAAAACGAGCGCCGCAACATCCACCGCGAACTGCATGACCAGATCGGCGCCAACCTGTCCGCACTCAAGCTCGACCTCAGCCTGATCGGTAGTCTGCTGGATGCCGAAGCCAAAAATGCCGTCGGCGCCCGCCTGCAGCGTGCGCAGCAATTGACGGGTGAAACCATCACCCGCATCCGCGATGTGATGGCCGACCTGCGGCCGCCGGCCCTGGACGATTTCGGGCTGCTGGCGGCGCTGCGCACCCATGCCCAGCCGTTTGCGGCGAGGCTGGGCATTCCCGTCCACGTCAACGGTGACGAGATCGAGCCACGCCTCGCGATCTCCGTGGAGACCGCGCTGTTCCGCATCACCCAGGAAGCGCTGACCAACATCGCCCAACATGCGCGCGCACATCAGGTGGTGATCACCCTCGACAGCGACCCACGCCGCGTGACCCTGGTGATCGCGGATGACGGCGCCGGCTTCGATGCCGGACAAAACCATCCCCGGCCCGAGAGCTGGGGCCTGCGCAACATGCACGAACGCGCGCAGGCCATAGGCGCAGATCTGCGCATCGAATCCGCGCCCAGCCGCGGCACGCGCGTGATCATCGAACTGTCGCGGGAAACGGCATGAACATTCGTGTATTGCTGGCCGACGACCACGCGATGATGCGTGATGGCCTGCAGGCGCTGCTGCAGGCGGCCCCGGACATCGAGGTGGCCGGATCGGCCGGCAACGGACGCGAAGCACTGCGGCTGGCCGCCGAACTGCATCCCGATGTCGTGGTGATGGACATCACCATGCCCGACATGAACGGCATCGAGGCGCTGGGCCTGCTGCGTGAAAAACATCCGCAGATCCGCGTGCTGATGCTGTCCATGCACTCCAGCTCCGAACATGTCCACCGCGCGTTCAATGCCGGCGCCGCCGGGTACCTGCTGAAGGAATCGGCGGGCGAGGAAATCGTCTCCGCGATCCGCGCGGTCCATGCGGGACGCCCGTACATGAGCCGCGCGCTGGCGACACTGGAGCGGCGCGCCGCGCCGCGCAGTGACGACGGCGGACCGCTGGCCAGCCTCAGTTCGCGTGAACGCCAGGTGCTGCAACTGGTGGTCGAAGGACACTCCAGCAGCGAGATTGCGGCACTGCTGCACCTCTCGCCCAAAAGTGTCGATACCTACCGCAGCCGGCTGATGAAAAAGCTCGGGATCGACGACATCACCGGGCTGGTCAAGTTTGCCATCCAGCACGGCCTGACACCTCCGGGCTGAACTCCCGCACAACAGCAGTGCCTTGCGGCGCCCCTGCGCGCGTCATCGGTCGCGTCGGCATAAAAAATAAGCATTTGATTTTATTGATATTTTTATAGTTTCTCGCAACCAATCTGTCCAACTCTCCCGACAGACCCTGGTGCCGCCGCTGCGTAAAGTCCAGCCTGCAACATAAACCCATTTACAGCCGGCGCATCACGGCGGCTCATGCAACGGAACCAGAAATGCTCATTGTCGAAGACCAGGACTACATGCGGCAGATGCTGCGTGAATACCTGCAGGCCGCATTTCCCGGGAAAACCATCCTCGAAGCCGGTGACGGCCACAGCGCCCTGACCCTGTGCAGTGAACGCAGGCCCCGGGTCGTGCTGATGGACATCGGATTGCCCGATGCCAACGGCATCGAACTCACGGCGAAGATCAAGATCATGCTGCCCGAAACCGCCGTGATCATCGTCTCCAGCCACGCTGGCAGCGCCTACACCGAACGGGCGCGCGCGGCCGGCGCCTTCGCCTACGTCACCAAGGAAGCAGTGCATGAGGAACTGCTGCCGGCGGTGGTCGCGGCGATGCGCCAGCAGCAGGACCCGGCGGCACGGAACTGATGCCACGATGACTTCCGCCGCAACATTGCGCGTCCTGATTGTCGAGGACAACCCGCTTGATGCCGAGTTGATGGTCAACCGGCTTCAAGAGGCCGGTCATCGGACGGAATGGACCCGCGTGGACAACGAGGCAGACTATCTGCCGGCGCTAGATGCCGGCCCCGACCTCATCCTGTCAGACTACCGGTTGCCGCACTTCAGCGGACTGCAGGCGCTGACCCTGCTCAAACAACGCGGCCTGGACATCCCCTTCATCCTGGTCTCGGGAACCATCGATGACGGCCTTGCAGTGGACGCAATGGTTGCAGGCGCAAACGACTATGTGCCCAAAAGCAACCTGGCGCGGCTGCCACCTGCGGCCAAGCGCGAACTGCAGGCCTGCGCCGTTCGCCGTGAACAGCGAAACGCGGTGACCCAGCTGGCCAGGCAGTCCGCCGACCTCGCCGAACGCGTCAAGGAACTGACCTGCCTTTATGCCGTTTCGCGATTCGTGCAGCAAAACAGCCTGCAGCTTGATGAACTGTTTGAAAAAACCATGGACCATCTGGTCTGCGCCTACCAGTGGCCGGAACACGCCGGAGTACGCATCGTCCACGGACCGACAACCCGGCAAACCCCGGGTTTCCGTCTCACCGAATGGCGGCAGGAAGCAGCCCTGGTCCTTGACGGATCGGCCATCGGCTCGATCACGGTCTGTTACCTGGAAGCCCCCCCTGCACCGGCCGGAAGCATCTTCCTGGCCGAAGAACAGCTGATGCTGGAAGCGGTGGCACAGCGCATCAGTGACAGCATTGCCGACCGCCGCTTGCGCACGGCGCTGACCGAAAGCGAACGCAATTTCCACGCCACCTTCAACCAGGCCGCCGTCGGCATCGCGCGCGTCGACATCGACCGCAACATCATCAACGTCAACCGCAAGTTCTGCGAAATGACCGGCCGGGACCGGTCCGAACTCGTCGGCATGAATCTCCGGCAGATCAACCATCCGGAAGACATCGGAAGCGACGCCGGATCGCGGGTCCGGATGCTTGCCGGAGAAATCAGCCATTTCCAGTCGGAACGCCGTTACATCCGCAGGGACGGCAGCATCATCTGGGTCCGGCGCACCGTTTCCATGGCGCGGGATTCGAGCGGACCTTCGCCGCATTTCATCGTCGTCGCCGAGGACATCACCAGCCACAAGGCATCCGAGGAAAGCTACCGTGCCACCTTCGATCGGGCACCGGTCGGCATCATGCACAGCAGCCTCGACAGCCGCATCCTGCACGTCAATCCCAGGCTGTGCGAAATCCTGGGCTATACGCGCGACGAACTGCAGACGATGAGTCTCGCCGACATCATTCCGCCCGATTCACAGGGCATCGAGAAGGACAAATTCCTTGAGCCGATGCTGAGCGGAAAGATCGAGGTTTTCTCGTCGGAACGTCCGTTTGTCCGCAAGGACGGCGGCGTTGTCTGGGTAAACCGGCACATTTCGCTGGTCAGGGATGCCTCCGGCAATCCCCTGTACTTCCTGCGCACGATCGAGGACATCAGCGAAAGAAAATCCATGCAGGAACAACTGGCCCGGGAACGACAGTTGCTGCGCACTGTCATTGACGCCTTGCCTGACCGGATCTTTGTCAAGGACCGAGAAGGTCGTTTTCTG
Organism: Burkholderiales bacterium; assembly: GCA_022843705.1. Classification (GTDB taxonomy): domain Bacteria; phylum Pseudomonadota; class Gammaproteobacteria; order Burkholderiales; family SG8-41. The sequence continues at coordinate 1,808 of JALHND010000173.1, read as the reverse complement.
CTGCAAAACACCGCCAACCTGGAACTGCGCGGCTTTGAGCGACATGATGACATTGTCGGCAAGACAGTTTTCGATGTCTATCCGCGCGAATTGGCCGAACAACGCGATGCTGAAGACCGCGCCATCATCGAATCGGGTTTGCCGCTGCTGGACCGGGAAGGCCGGACTCATTTCGGCGCCCCGGAAAAAAGAAAACAGCAAACCCGCTGGCATCTGACCTCCAAAATTCCGCTGAAGGATGCCAAGGGCGTGATTTACGGCATCGCCTGCGTCAATCGTGACATCACTGACCAAAAGCTTGCGGCAATCGCCCTGCAGGAATCTGAGCGCTTCGCAAAATCAACGATTGATGCCCTGTCCAAACATCTGTGCGTAATCGACGAAACAGGCACCATCATCGCGGTCAACAAGGCATGGCGCGATTTTGCCGTAGCCAACGGGCAGCCGGCCGAACATTGCATAGCCAACGGCGCGAACTACCTGGCCGCCTGTGAGAACGCGACCGGAGACAGTGCAGCCCAGGGCCGGGAATTCGCCGCAGGTATCCGCGCCGTGCTGCAGGGTGAGCTGAAGAATTTCATGCTCGAATACCCCTGTCACTCGCCCGCTGAGCAGCGCTGGTTTTTCGGCAAGGTGTCACCTTTCCAGGGCACGGGGCCGCGCCGGGCCGTTGTCACCCACGAAGACATCACCCTGCGCAAGCTGGCAGAAATACGCCTGCGGAATGCCCAGGAAAAACTGCAAACCGCGATCAGGAGCACCAATGTCGGATTGTGGGACTGGGATCTAAAAACCAACGGCATACATTATTCGGCCGAATGGAAATTCCAGCTCGGTTACACCGTTGACGAAGTCGAGGATTCCGTCGATGCAGCGAGGAATCTGATGCACCCGGAAGACATCGACAAAACCTTCGAACGGGTTGATCAATGCCTGTCCGGCGCAACACTCGACTTCGAGGCCGAATTCAGGATGCGGCACAAGGATGGCAGCTACCGCTGGCTGCTGTCCCAGGGCCGGGTGCATCTGGACGAAAATGGCAAACCCGACCGTTTTGTCGGCGGCCACCTCGACATCACCGAGCGCAAGCTTGCCGAGCAGCAGATCCGGCGCCTGAACCAGCTCTACAGCACGCTGAGCCAGACCAACGCGACCATCGTCCGCATCCGGGATCGCGACGGACTCTTCAACCGCATCTGCCAGATCGCCGTCAAACACAACCAGTTCGCGCTGGCCTGGATCGGCCTGGTCGAAGCGCAAGGGGGCATGATCCGCGTCGTTGCCTCGGCAGGCGACGCCGGCGCCTACCTCGACGGATTGCGCGTGTCCACCGACCCGGGCGCCCCCGAAGGCCGTGGCACCAGCAGCCATGCCATCCGGGAAGGACGCACCGTGGTATGCAACGATATTGGCAATGATGCAACCTTGTCGCCGTGGCACGAGCAGACCCGCGCAGCCGGCCTGCGGTCTGTCGCCAGCCTGCCGCTGCGGACCGCGGACAAGGTCATCGGCGTGCTGACGTTCATGGCCGGAGAAACCGGATTCTTCGACAGCGCACTGGTCTCCCTGCTCGAGGAAATGGCGGAGGACATCTCCTTCGCCCTGGACGGCATTGACCTGGAGGAGAAACACCTGCAGGCGCAGCTGGCACTGCAGGACAGCGACGAGAAATTCCGCGAACTGACGCGCAACATCCCGCAGGTGTTCTGGATGACCGACGCGGCGCAGAAAGACACCATTTACGTCAGCCCGGCGTACGAAAAAATCACCGGGCGGCCGGTATCCGAACTCGCCGCCGAGCCGCAGGC
>JALHND010000172.1 GCA_022843705.1 Burkholderiales bacterium | reverse complement strand
TTCACCATCGAACACGAACGCGAGGAAGACGGCCGCTGGCTGGCGGAAGTTCCGGAATTGCCGGGTGTGCTCGCCTACGGCAGCACCGCCGCCGAAGCCATGGCCAAAGCCGAAGTCCTTGCCTTGCGCGTGCTGGCCGAACGCCTGGAACACAACGAATCCGGACCTCAATCCATCTCGATCGCCGTTCCTGCCGCATGACCTCCTGGCCTTCGACGAAGGCCCGCCGCGTTCTCGCGGCACTCTTTCGCATCGGCTGGACCCTCAAAAGACAGTCCGGATCACATAAAACACTTTCCCGACCCGGCTAGCCCGATGTGGTTTTCGCCTTTCACGACGGCGAGGACATCGGCCCGCGCATGCTCGCGCGGATTGCGAAGCAGACAGGGCTGAAACCCGAAGATTTGTAATCCTCTCGTAGGGCGCATAAGCGAAGCGTCATGCGCCGCATGCCGCGTTATCCGGCAATAGTCGAAACTACCAATATCCGTCCGGCGGATGGCGCCGCTCACGCGGCTTATCCGCCCTACGCACCCCCTACGCCACCCCGCCCCTGCTATACAATCCCTCCCGTCAGTCCCACCAAAAAACAGGGAGAACATCATGGGCATCGGCACCCTCATCACCCTCGGCGTCATCGTCGTGGTCCTGGTCTACGGCGTCACGATCTACAACAGCCTGGTCCAGATCAAGCACAACGTCACCAAGGCCTGGGCCAACATCGACGTATTGCTGAAGCAGCGCCACGACGAGCTGCCGAAGCTGGTGGAGACCTGCAAGCAATACATGAAATTCGAGCAGGACACGCTGACCCGGGTGATCGAGGCGCGCTCGAAGGTGTTCAGCGCGCGCGAGGCACAGAACATACCCGCCCTCGGCGGCGCCGAGACCATGCTGCGCGGCGCACTGGGCAGCCTGTTCGCGCTGGCCGAGTCCTATCCCGACCTGAAGGCGAACCAGACTTTCCAGCAACTGCAGACCCGCATTTCGACGCTGGAAAACGCCATCGCCGACCGCCGCGAGTTCTACAACGAGTCGGTCAATGTCAACAACGTGCGCATCGAGCAGTTCCCGGATGTGATCGTCGCCCGGCTGCTGAACTTCAGGGAGGCCCAGCTGCTGGAGTTCTCCGAGGAAGAGAAGAAGGACGTCGACGTCAAGCAGTTGTTCAACTCCTGAACCGGCGCTGAACGGCGCCGCCGCGCATGATCTGGCGCACCCGCATGCAGGGCCCGTGGTGGCTGACGGGCACCGCGCATGTACTGATCCTTGCCGTCACCGCCAAGATCGAACAGCCGGAGGCCTGGCCCTGGGCGCTGCTGGCGATGGCGGTGGTCAGCTTTTTCGCCTGGCTCGGCAACTACCGCCGTTACCGCCAGATCCACGACCTGCCGACCTCGAAAATCGCATCCGCCGCCCAGGGTTATGTCGAGTTGCTGGGCCGCGGCGACCTGATCGACGGCACACCGGTGATCAGCAAGCTCGGCCGCCAGCGCTGCTGCTGGTACCGTTACCTGGTCGAGGAACGCAAGTCCGACAACAAGTGGGAAACCATTGACCAGGGCAGCAGCGTCGCGCATTTCATGCTGGTCGACGACAGCGGGCAATGCGTGGTCTCGCCGGAGGGCGCGGAGATTGTCACCAGCAACCACCGGACCTGGTACGAGGAGCCGTACCGCCACACCGAATGGCTGCTGGTGCCGGGCGAGATCCTCTACGCGCTGGGCGAGTTCGTCACCACCAGCGGCAACCTGCGCGAGGACGTCGAGGAGCGCAAGGACATCGCCGTGCTGATCGATGTCTGGAAACGCGACCAGCAGGCGCTGCATCAACGTTTCGACCTCAACCAGGACGGCACCATCGACATGCAGGAATGGGAACTCGCGCGGCTGCAGGCGAAACGCGAGGTGCGCAAAATCCGCAGTGAAATGGTGAAACCGCTGACCGAGGGCGTACACCTGCTGCGCAGGCCGAAGGACCGCCGCCTGTTCCTGCTGGCCAACGAAATGCCCGATGCGCTGGGCCGGCGATACTGGTGGTGGAGCGCGCTGCATCTTGTGGTGCTCGGGGGCTGTGGTGTCGGCAGCCTGCTGCTGTTTGGCTTCAAATAGTAAAAATATCAATATAATCAAATACTTATGATTGAGTCTTGGTTTCAGAGCCTGAACAGCCGCGGTTTTCACCGCCTGCATTACACCGACTGGGGCGATCCGGCGAATCCGCGGGTGGCAATCTGCGTGCATGGTCTCACCCGCAACTGCCGCGACTTCGACACGCTGGCCGCGGCGCTGCAGGATGAGCTGCGCGTGGTCTGCCTTGACGTCGCCGGCCGCGGCCGCAGCGACTGGCTGGCCAATCCCGAGGACTATGCCTATCCGCAGTACATGGCCGATGCCGCGGCGCTGATCGCGCGCATCACCGCAGTCGGCGCGCAGGAGATTTACTGGGTCGGCACCTCGATGGGCGGCATGCTCGGCATGCTGCTGGCCGCGCGACCGCAGACACCGATCCGCCGGTTGGTGCTGAATGACGTCGGCACCGTGATCCCGAAGGAATCAATGGCGCGCATCGGCAGCTATGTCGGCAAGGCGCCGGACTTCGAGTCCTTCGACGCGCTGGAACGTTACATCCGCAAGGTCTCGGCACCCTTCGGCCCGCTGAGCGACGCGCAGTGGCGGCATCTCGCCGAACACACGGCCCGGCGCGACGAGGCCGGCCGCTGGCATCTCAATTACGATCCGGCGATCGCGCTGCCCTTCCGCAAGGCGATGGACCGCGACATCCTGCTGTGGAACCACTACGACGCGGTGAGCTGCCCGACGCTGCTGCTGCGCGGCGCGGAATCCGACCTGCTGCCGCGCGGGGTCGCGTTGGAAATGACCCAACGCGGGCCGCGGCCGCAGCTGGTCGAGTTTCCGGGTGTCGGCCACGCGCCGGCACTGATGGCGGAGGACCAGATCCGCGCGGTGCGTGATTTCCTGCTGGCCTCATGAAACGCGCGCCGAAGCATGCCCTGCCCCTGCTCGACGCCCTCGCCGAAAAACACATCGGTGAGGCGCAGGCGCGCGGCGAATTCGAGGACCTGCCGGGTCGCGGTGAACCGCTGGATCTCGGCGACGATGCGCTGGTGCCGGAAGAATTGCGGACTGCTTACCGCCTGCTGAAGAACGCGGGTTGCCTGCCGCCGGAAGTCGAAGCCCACGGCGAGATCCGCGACATCGAAACCCTGCTGCGCGCCGCCGGCAGCGGGGACGACCGCAGCCAGTTGCTGGCCCGCCTGCAGTTCCTGCTGCTGCGCGCACCGCTGGGTCGGCGCGGCAGCCTCAGGGTCGAGGCGGATTACGCCGAAAAAATCGCGGAAAAACTCGAACGCAGCCGCTGATCAGCCCTGCCGCGCCTGCTCCATCGCCTGCAGCAGCACATCCGGTTCCTGCGCGCCGGAAACGCCGATGCTGCGGTTGAAAATGAAAAACGGAACACCGCTGATACCCACCTGCCGCGCCTCGACGTCGGCACTCTGGATCAGGTCGGCGTCGCGGTCGGTGGCGAGATAGGCCAGGATTTCTTCGCGGTCGAGCCCCGCCTGTGCCGCATATTCCGCCAGTGTCGCATCGTCGGTCAGGTTCGCGCCTTCGACAAAATAGGCGCGGAACAGCGCTTCAGCCATCGCATCCTGCTGGCCGAGTTCGCCGGCGTGGTGCATCAGGCGATGCGCCTTGACCGTGTTCGGCTGCACCTTGATTTTGTCGAACTGCATGTCGAGCCCGAGTGACTCGCCGACTGCGGCCACGCGTTTGTATCGCGAGCTGTCCTTTTCGCCGAACTTGCGCAGGATGTAATCGGCGCGCGAAATGCCTTCCGGCGGCAGGTCGGGATTCAACTGGAACGGCAGCCAGCGCACGGCTGGCGGTGTTTCACCGGGATGCAGTTCGGCGAACTGCTGCAGCGCGATTTCCAGCTTGCGCTTGCCGATGAAACACCAGGGTCAGACCACGTCGGAAACGATGTCGATGCTGATCGGCTTGTCCATGATCACTCCTTGAATTGGCAATTTATTGCCATAATATATAAGTATTTGATTTTATTGATATTTTTATTAATTGCGCAGCGCCGCCAGATCCAGCCGTCCGGCAAAGAAGCCCGGTACCGATTTCAGGAATTTGTCGCACTGCTGCGGATTCCAGCCGCCGAACAGCGCATTGCGGCGGAACTTGTCCTCGATCTCGGCGCGCGTCAGCGGCTCCTGCGCGCCGCCGCGGATATGCGGCTGGCGTTCCTCGAACACGCGGCCGTCCTTCAGCGTCATCCGCACATGGCCGGTGTAAGCCTTGGGATAGGGATTGTTCGGGTCGACCACGTAGTTCACCTTGCCCGCCAGCGCGAGTATGCGCTCGTCGCGCACGGTTTTTTCGGTGAAGGCGGCCAGCCCCGCTCCGCCGGTGACAAAGGCCACCGCGATGTTGAAGGGTGCGCTGAACTTGGCCGCATAGTCATTGGCCGGCCGCTGCTTGGCCGGCAGCGGATCCCACAGCCGGTGCACATAACCCTCGGCGGTTTCGCAGAGGATGTCGGCCACGTCTTCCGCGGCGAAGCCTTTTTTCGCCAGTCGCAGCGCGCAGTCGACATAGGGCTGGTTCATCGTGCCCGTGGCATAGGGCTTGAAGGTGATGCGCGACATGTACCAGTCGCGGCCGAAATCGCGGGTCAGCACGTCGTAGTTGCCCTCGGCGGAACGGGCAAAGGCGTAGTACAGGCCGTGCGTGCCCTCGAACACCGTGCGCGGCCCGAGGAAACCCTGCTGTCCCAGGCGCGCGGCCTGGATGCCGACCTGCGCCGACCAGCCGGCATGCAGGCGTTTGGTCCAGGCGCCTTCGGCCAGATATTCAATGATGCCGCTGGCCATGCTGCCGGCGATGCCCAGCGCATCGACGGTCTGCTGCTTGTTCAGCTTCATCGCCCGCGCCACCGCCAGCGTCGCCGCCATCGCGCCGAGCACCGCGGTCGGATGGAAACCGGACTTGTGGATCGCCTTCGGAATCACCATCGACATCCGGCACAGCGTCTCGACGCCGGCGACAAAACCCGCCAGCACGTCGCGACCGTCACAGCCGAAACGCTCCGCCGCGGCGAGCACCGCCGGGCCGATCACGGTGCTCGAATGCACGGGACCGCCCTCGAAGGTGTCGTCGAAATCCTCGCCGTGGGTCGCGGTGCCGTTGATCAGCGCCGCGTTTTCCGCGGAGAAGGTCTGGGTGTGGCCGATCGCCGTGCAGGGGCCGCCGGCATCGACGCCGGCCACCACGGCTTTGACGTAATCGGTGCCGCGCGCGGCGACACAGAGGCCGACCACGTCGATCAGCAATTCCTCGGCACGTGCCCGCACTTCGGGCGGCAGTTGTTCAATGGTCAGCGCCGCGGCCTGGTCGGCGAGTTTTTCGGCAATGGCGACTTCCGGGAGTTTTGCAGTCATCGTTTCATCAGTCTTCAAAGAAAAAGCGGGGGTCATGCGCCCCCGCCGGATGGGCCCCGTCGCCGGGGCCCGTCATGCGTGCCGCTCAGCGCACGACCTTGGCGCCGGCTTCCTTGAGGATGCCGCGCATCTGGTCGGTGTAGCTGTCGAAAAACTTCGCCAGTTCGGCCGACTTCATGTAGCCGTCCTGGAACTGCTGGTCATCGAGGTACTTGCGCCAGGTGGCGGTCTTGGTCAGGCGCAGGAACAGGTCCTCGTAATAGGCAATCACGTCCGGCGC
>JALHND010000171.1 GCA_022843705.1 Burkholderiales bacterium | reverse complement strand
GCGGCAAGCCACAGCCGGGTGGCGGTCGTCAGCAGCAGGGCTGCGAGGAAAATCAATCCGAAAGTATGCATATTCTCTGGCTGGGGGTTTCAGGCTTGTGACACAATGCGTGTCTGAAAATTCACGGCCCGAGCGATAAAATCATTATGGCACAGGATCCCAACGCCCTCATCTGGATCGACATGGAGATGAGCGGGCTCGACCCGGAAATCGAGCGCGTGCTCGAAATCGCGATCGTCATCACCGATGCGCAGTTGAACACCGTCGCCGAGGCGCCGGTGCTGGTGATTCACCAGCCCGACTCGCTGCTCGATGCCATGGACAACTGGAACAAGTCGACCCACAAGAAGTCCGGCCTGATTGACCGGGTCAAGGCCTCAACCCTGACCGAGGCCCAGGCCGAGGAACAGATGACGGCTTTCCTGGCGCAGTACGTGCCGAAGGGCGTGTCGCCGATCTGCGGCAACTCGGTGCACCAGGACCGGCGTTTCCTGGTCAAGTACCTGCCGAAGCTGGATGATTATTTCCACTACCGGCTGATCGATGTCAGCACGCTGAAGGAACTGGCGCGGCGCTGGAAGCCCGAGGTGCTCAATGGCATGGTCAAACACGGCAAACACGAGGCTCTCGCCGACATCCACGAATCGATCGCCGAGCTGCGTTATTACCGCGAACAGATCATGAAGATCTGAGCGCGGCCCGCTCAGTCCAGCTTCAGGTCACCGTCGAATTTCACTTCCAGCGCCAGCGCGCCGACGCTGAGCGTCATCGCCACCGGCAGCGTCTCGCTGCCCTTCAGCTTGCCGTCCTCGATCGCCTTGCGCACCGCCTTCTCGATGGCGAGCTGCGAATTGACGCCGACGGTTTTCAGGAACTTGCGGATGCTCATGTTGAGGGCTTCGTCGTTCATGGGGCGCTCCTTGGTAAATCAAAAAGTCAAAAGCATTCAGCCACAGAGGTCACAGAGAGCACAGAGGAATTCAAAACCCGGAGCCGCCTTGGTCTTGGGTTTTCTCTGTGTCCTCTGTGACCTCTGTGGCTAAGGTTTTTCAGTGTTCATCTTTTTAACGTAATTCACCAGCCCGTTGGTCGATGCGTCGTGCGTTGTTGCGGGGGTGGCGGATGCGAATTCGGGCAGCAGGCTGCTGGCGAGTTGTTTGCCGTGTTCGACACCCCACTGGTCGAAGGCGTTGATGTCCCAGATCGCGCTTTGCACGAAGGTGCGGTGTTCGTAGAGCGCGAGCAGGGCACCGAGGCTGTGCGGCGTCAGTGCGTCCAGCAGCAGGGTGCTGCTCGGGCGGTTTCCGGGCAGGGCCTGGTGCGGGGCGAGGCGCGCGGCCTCGCGTTCGCCCGCGCCTGCGGCGCGCAGCGCGGCCGCGGTCTCGGCGGCGGTGACGCCCTGCATCAGCAGCGCCGATTGCGCGAAGCAGTTGGCGAGCATCACCGCGTGGGTGTCACTGCCGGTTCCCGCGCGCGGCGCCCGGCAGGTGATGAAGTCGACCGGCACCGGCCGCGTGCCCTGGTGCAGCATCTGGAAGTAGGCATGCTGGCCCTCGATACCGGCGCCGCCCCACAACACCGCGCCGCTGTCATGGCGCAGCGGCTTGCCGCGGCTGCTGACGCTTTTGCCGAGGCTTTCCATTTCCAGCTGCTGCAGCCAGGCCGGCAGCAGCGACAGGCCCGGCGCATAGGGAATCACCGCGCGCGTGTCCATGCCGAAAAAGCTGGCGTGCCAGAGGCCGGTCAGCGCCATCAGCACCGGCAGGTTGTGTTCCGGCGGTGCTTCCGAAAAATGCGCGTCCATTGCCGCCGCTCCGGCGAGCATGTCGTCGAAACGGTCGCCGCCCATCGCGATCATCGCCGGCAGGCCGACCGCGGACCACAGGGAATACCGGCCGCCGACCCAGTCCCACATCGGGAATATCCGCTCCTGCGGCACACCGAAGGAAAGGGCCGCTTCGGCCTGCGCGGTCACTGCGGCGAAATGGGCGCCGGGACCCGCGCTGCCGCAACTGTTTTCAAGCCAGGCCCGTGCTGCGCGGGCGTTGATCAGGGTTTCCTGCGTCGAGAAACTTTTCGACTGGACGATGAACAGCGTGGTTTCCGCATCCAGCGGCGCCAGCGCGCGCGCCAACATTTCCCCGGGGGTGGTCACGAAATGCACGCGCGGGCCACCTTCGGCGGCCCAGGCCTCCGCGGCCAGCGCCGGGCCCAGCGCGGAACCGCCGATGCCGAGGCTGACGACATCGGTCACCGGACGGCCGCCTGCGCCCTTGACGGCGCCTGCGCGCAGCGCGCCGGCAAAGCTGCGCATGGCATCCAGCGTCCTGCGCACTTCGCGCGGCGCGGCATGGCCTGCGCGCAGCGCGCTGTGCCAGGCCGCGCGTTTTTCGGTGCTGTTGACGCGTTTGCCGGCGAGCAGTTCGCCGATCCGGTCCGGCAATCCGCGTTCGCGGGCCAGCGCCAGCAGCAGTTCCAGCGTTTCGGCGGTGACCAGGTTTTTCGAGTAATCGAGCAGCAGGCCGCAGGCCTCGGCCGAGAAGCGTGAAAAACGCTGCGGGTCAGTGGCAAAGAGTTCGCGCAGGTGGCGGTCCTGCCAGGTCTTGCGGTGGGCGGCGAGGGCGCGCCAGGCCGGCGCGCGCGTCAGTGAGGTGGTGCGGCTCTTGTTCCGTCCTGCAGGCATGACGGGCATTGTACCCCGAGGTTGCCGCGGCGGCGTTTGTGATCAGGTCACCCCACCCGCGGGTTTGGCGCGCTGCCGTTTCCGGGCCGGGTATCGATACCGGATTGAATGGCGGCCGGATGGTTCAGCGGAAGGCCAGTGCCGGGAAGTTTTTCCCGCACAGATCGATGTGATGCTTGATGTCCGAGAGGGTCCAGGTTCCGCTTGTCAGGTTCGAATCGAAGAGTTTGAACTGGCTCTTGGCCTTGCTGTCGCTCATGGCCTCCACGCCGCGCCTGACCGCGGCTGCGCGGCCTTGAATCCCGGTCATTGTCCGCGTCATGTGCATGTATGCCGCCGTGACGCACAGGTCCCTGTCCGCGGCATCGCCGATCTTGGACGAAGACGCCAGTGTCCCGGTGCGATCCCCCCTTGCCGAAGCATAGACATCCACCATGCAGTGGATCTCTGATGACGTGCCGGGTGATTCCGTCCGTTCGCAGCTGCACCCGCTTTCCTGCGTCACTTCCAGGCCTGCGGACCTCGCAATGTCGGCTGCCCGTGATTTTGCGCCGGAGCAGGCGGCCTGTTCGTTCGGCCCCGCGGCGTAGGATGACAGCACTCTTGAGCCGCTGCCAGGAGAAGCCAGGCCGCTGGCCGAGCACTGGAAGCGGTAGGTTCCGCTGTTGTCGACTTCGCTTTTCCGGCAGGTGCAGCTGTCGAAGCGGTACATTTTTTTTCCGCCGGCGTTCGCGATGTTGCCGAGGGCTATTTTTGCGTCGACGCAGGCATGTGAGCGCGACGGACCGCTGCCCGATGCGGTCAGGTTTTCAGCAAGGCTGGTGCCGGGAAATGCCGAGACCAGAATCGTGAAGGCCAGAGTACGGAAGCGGGTGATGAAGAATTTCAGGTCGGGCATGATGTTGTTCTTCGGTTTTTGTGGTTTCAGGTGGTTTTCGCTGTTTGAATTGCGGGCTGATTATATCCGCAACTTTCAGGGGAAACGGACAGCCGGTTTCGCGGTTACAATTTTTGCGGAACCGGAAAAGGAGAATGCATGCTGGGTGCCCTTACGGTGTTGCTGGTGTTCCAGCTGGCCGGCGAAGTCATCGTCCAGTTCGCCGGATGGCCGATACCCGGCCCGGTAATCGGCCTGCTGCTGCTGTTTCTCGGGCTTTGCCTGCGCGGCAGCCTTGCCGAACCGCTGCGCGACACCGCCAACGGCATCCTGCAGCACCTGTCGCTGCTGTTCGTGCCGGCCGGTGTCGGCGTGATGGTGCATTTTTCGCGGGTGGCCGGGGAATGGCTGCCGATCCTAGCCGCGGTGGTGGTCAGCACCGCGCTGGCCATCGCCGTCAGTGCGCTGGTGATGCAGGTGATGGTCCGCCGCGGCGACGGGGAGGATGCATGAGCCCGCGCATTGCCGATGTCTGGGTCTATCTCTCCGCCAGCCCGCTGCTCGGCCTGACGATGACGCTGGTGGCCTATCAGGCCGGTTACTGGATCTACCGGCGCGCGGGATTCAATCCGCTGCTCAATCCGGTGCTGCTGGCAATCATCATGCTGGTCACTGCGCTGACCCTGACCGGGACTTCGTACGCCACCTATTTCGACGGCGCGCAGTTCGTGCATTTCCTGCTCGGCCCGGCGACGGTGGCGCTGGCCGTTCCCCTCTACCTGCAGTTCGACAAGCTGAAAAAACTGGCGCTGCCGCTGGCGGTCGCGCTGCTCGCCGGATCACTGACGGCGATCGTGTCCGCGGTGGGCATCGCCTGGCTGCTGGGGGCCGGAGAAGGCACGCTGCTGTCGCTGGCGCCGAAATCGGTGACCACGCCGATCGCGATGGGTATCGCCGAAAAACTGGGCGGCATTCCCTCCCTGACCGCGGTGCTGGTGATGCTGACCGGCGTCAGCGGTTCGGTGATGGCCAAGTACATTCTCGACGGGCTGCGCATCGCCGATCACGGCGTGCGCGGTTTTGCGGTGGGTATTGCCGCCCACGGCATCGGCACCGCGCGGGCCTTCCATGTCAGCGAGCAGGCCGGCGCCTTCGCCGGGCTCGGCATGGGCCTCAATGGCCTGGTCACCGCGATCCTCGCACCCTTGCTGCTTCTGTTGTGGAGAACCTTCTGATGCAGGACGTTTTCACCGCCATCACCCGCGCCGTGCGCAACCTCTTCGATCCGCGGATCATTGCCATCGTGTTCCTGCCGATGCTCGGCAGCGTGTTGTTGTGGACCGTGCTGGCCTGGCTGTTCTGGGGCAGCTGGACCGGCGGCATTGCCGCCGCGATGGCCTCGACCACCGTCGCCGGCTGGCTGGAAGGCTGGAGTGCGACCTGGGTCATCGATTACACGGCGGCCTTCGTGGTGCTGGTGGGGCTGCTGCCGGCGATCTACGTCACCGCGCTGCTGATCACCGAAACCTTCGCGATGCCGGTGATCGTGCGTTTTGTCGCCGAACGCCACCACCCGGAACTGGCCCGCGCCGCGGGCGGAACGCTGGCCGGCAGCCTGCTCAATGCCGCGTCGGGTGTCGCGGTGTTTGCGCTGCTGTGGATATTCACGCTGCCGCTGTGGCTGACCGGCGTCGGCGCGGTGCTGGCGCCGCTGCTGACCTCGGCCTGGCTTGCCCAGCGCCTGTTCCGTTACGACGCGCTGGCCGAACACGCCAGTCGCGAGGAATTCGCAAGGCTGGTGCGCGAATCCCGCGGTGACCTGTTCCTGCTCGGCATCCTGGTCTCGCTGCTGCTCTATGTGCCTCTGGTCAACCTGCTGGTGCCGGTTCTGGGCGGACTGGCCTTCACCCAGTTCGGCCTCGCCCGGCTGGCAGCCCTGCGCCGGGCTTGAAAAACCGCTTCGGGCACTTCATCTGTATTTGATGGTCATACCCTCAGGCCGGATGGTTTGGGCCGCCCGCGGCGATGATGTTATCGTTCAGGCACCAGCCAGCCGCCGTTTTTGTGCATCATCCACTCGTCCATGTTTGTCATGAAAGGGATTTACCCGTGAATACCACAAGCGGAAACACCACCTCCGAAGTGACCAAGGAAAAACTGATCAGCGATTTCAAGGTCGTTGTCGCCGACGCCGAAGCGCTGCTGAA
>JALHND010000170.1 GCA_022843705.1 Burkholderiales bacterium | reverse complement strand
GACGAGGATCCGGCATTGATCGCCGACAGCCTCGATGCGCTGGCGCTGGTCGCCGTGTTTTTTCCGCAGTTTGCCGACGGCCGCGGTTATTCGACCGCGCGCCTGCTGCGCGAACGTTACGGCTGGAAAGGCGAGTTGCGCGCGATCGGCGACGTGCAGCGCGACCAGCTGTTCTACCTGTCGCGCGTCGGTTTTGATGCCTTCGAGCTCAATGATGGCATTGATGCAGAGGCGGCGCTGTCGGCCTTCGGTGATTTCAGCGAGGCTTACCAGACATCGGTCGAGCGACCGCTGCCGCTGTTCCGTCGCCGTGCCGCGGCCTGACAGCATGTCTGCCACGGGCACGGTTTATCTCGTGGGCGCGGGGCCGGGCGCGCCGGACCTGCTGACGCTGCGCGCCGCCCGCCTGCTGGAACGTGCCGACATCGTGTTCTACGACGCGCTGGTGCATCCGGAGACGCTGGCGCTGGCCGAAAGGGCCGAAAAAATCGCCGTCGGCAAACGCTGCGGACGCCACAGCACGGCGCAACGCTTCATCAACAAGCGGCTGGTCGATGCGGCCCGCAAACATGCGCTGGTTGTGCGCCTGAAGGGCGGTGACCCGCTGCTGTTCGGGCGTGCACAGGAGGAGATCGACGAACTGGATGCGGCCGGGATCCGTTTCGAGATCGTGCCCGGCATCACTGCGGCACTGGCTGCGAGCGCTGCCGTCGGCAGGTCGATGACCCGGCGCGGCCTGTCGCGCAACGTTGCATTCGTGACGCCGCGCACCGGCGCCGGCGAAGAAGGCCATGACTGGGCGCAGACGGTGCTGGCGGCGGATACCTGCGCGATCTACATGGGGGTTGGCGAGGCGGCGGGCATTGCGTCCACGCTGCTTGCACGCGGTGCCAGTCCCGACCGGCCGGTGGTGATAGTCGAAAATGCCAGCCTGCCCGATGAGCGCCGCCTGCCGTCACGGCTCGCGGACCTTGCCCTTGCTGCTGCAAGCGGGATTGCCGGCCCGGCGATCATCCTGATCGGCGAGGTCTATGCGCGGATTTCTCCCGTGCCCGCTGCTGCAGTGGCGGAGCGCACCCGCGCCGCCTAGAGCCCTCTCCGGAAACACGCTAAAATTCAGCCTTTTAGCATGCTCTTCCAGAGGATCAGGCGGGTTCCATGCAAATCCTGCGCAGCGTTCCGGACGCTGCCTCCAGTCCCGTCGCGCTGACCATCGGCAATTTTGACGGGGTCCATCTCGGCCACCAGGCGATGCTCGCGAAACTGCGTGCGGCAGCGGCGGCGCGCGGACTGCCGGCCTGCGTGATGACCTTCGAGCCGCATCCACGCGAGTTTTTTGCGCCGGACCAGGCGCCGGTGCGGCTGACCTCGATGCGCGAGAAACTCGGACTGCTGCGGCAGCACGGCGTCGAGCGCACGCATGTGCTGCGTTTCAATTTTGCGCTGGCCCAGGTGACGGCGGCGGATTTCATCGGGCGCATCCTGGTGCGCGGGCTCGGCGTGCGCTGGCTGCAGGTGGGTGACGATTTCCGTTTCGGCGCGCGCCGCGCCGGCGACCTCGCAATGCTGCGCGTCCAGGCCGCGCAGTACGGTTACGAGGTTGAAAGCATGGCCACGGTGGAACTCGATGGCGCGCGGGTGTCGAGCACGGCGGTGCGTGATGCATTGGCGGCCGGCGACGTGGAGAAGGCGGGACGTCTGCTCGGACGTCCGTACAGCATCAGTGGCCGCGTAATCGGCGGTGATCGTCTGGGCCGCCAGTTGGGTTTTCCGACGGCGAACGTGCAGATGAAACACAACCGGCCGCCGCTGACCGGGATTTTTGCGGTGCAGTTCGTGCGCGCCGGCGGCAGGCCGCTGCAGGGTGTGGCCAGCCTCGGCGTGCGGCCGACGGTGAAGGCAAAGGGCTCTGCTCCCGTGCTTGAGGTTTATGTATTTGATTTTAAAGAAGAAATTTACGGTGAACTGGTGCAGGTCGATTTCCTGCACAAGTTCCGCGACGAGGCGAAGTATGTCGACCTCGAAACCCTGAAGGCGCAGATTGCGCGCGATGTCTCCGACGCCCGCGCTTATTTTGCGAAGCGTGCTGCGTAAAACCGCGGCGCGTGCATTGATGGTTATCCGAAAAAGCTGACATGGCCGATTACAAGAACACCCTGAACCTGCCGGACACGCCGTTTCCGATGCGTGGCGACCTGGCGAAACGTGAACCGAAAATGCTGCAAGAGTGGCAGGAGCGCCGTTTCTACCAGCGCATCCGCGCCGCCAGCAAAGGCAAAAAGCGTTTCGTGCTGCACGACGGCCCGCCGTACGCCAACGGCGACATCCACATCGGCCATGCCGTCAACAAGATCCTGAAGGACATCATCGTCAAGTCGAAGACCCTGGACGGATTCGACGCACCCTATGTGCCGGGCTGGGACTGCCACGGCATGCCGATCGAGGTGCAGATCGAGAAGCAGCACGGCAAACATCTGCCCGCCGGCGAAACGCAGCGCCTGTGCCGCGCCTATGCTTCGGAACAGGTCGAGCGCCAGAAAAAGGATTTCCAGCGCCTCGGCGTGCTCGGCGACTGGGACAACCCCTACCTGACGATGGCCTTCCG
The DNA here is from genome assembly GCA_022843705.1 of Burkholderiales bacterium. Lineage (GTDB taxonomy): Bacteria > Pseudomonadota > Gammaproteobacteria > Burkholderiales > SG8-41. The sequence continues at coordinate 3,220 of JALHND010000170.1, read as the reverse complement.
CAACGAGGCGGACGAGATCCGCGCACTGGGCAAGCTGCTGGAAAACGGTTATGTCTATCGCGGATTGAAACCGGTGAACTGGTGTTTCGACTGCGGCTCGGCGCTCGCCGAGGCGGAGGTCGAGTACGAGGACCGCAAGGACCCGGCGGTCGACGTCGGTTTTCCGTTCGCGGAGCCGGAGAAAATCGCGAAAGCCTTCGGCCTGGCATCCTTGCCGGACAAGCCGGGATTTGTGGTGATCTGGACCACGACGCCGTGGACGCTGCCGGCAAACCAGGCGCTGAACGCGCATCCCGAGTTCACCTATCACCTCGTCGACACGGAAAAAGGCCTGCTGATCCTTGCCGCGGATCTGCAGGAGGCCTGTCTTGCACGTTACGGCCTGACCGGAAACACGCTGGCCTCCTGCAAGGGCGCAGCGCTGGAAGGAATCGCATTCAAGCATCCGTTCTACGACCGGCTGTCACCGGTTTACCTCGGTGAATACGTCACGCTCGACACCGGTACCGGCATGGTCCACGCCGCGCCCGCCTATGGCGTCGAGGACTTCCAGTCCTGCCGCAAATACGGCATGAAGGATGACCAGATCCTGACGCCGGTGATGGGCGACGGAAAATATGCGTCGACGCTGCCGCTGTTCGGCGGCCAGATGATCTGGAAGGCCAATCCGCAGATCGTCGCCCACCTGGAAGAGAAGGGGGTGCTGTTCGCGCACAAGCCGGATTTGCACAGCTACATGCACTGCTGGCGCCACAAGACCCCGATCATCCTGCGCGCGACCACCCAGTGGTTCGCCGGCATGGAGGAGGTGCCCGGTTACAAGGGCGTGAAGCCGAGGGAGACGCTGCGTGAAACCGCATTGCGCGCAGTCGAGGCGACACAGTTCTTCCCGTCCTGGGGCAAGGCGCGGCTGCACGCGATGATCGCCAACCGGCCCGACTGGACGCTGTCGCGCCAGCGCCAGTGGGGGGTGCCGATGCCTTTCTTCGTGCACAAGGAAACCGGTGCGCTGCATCCGCGCACACCGGAGTTGCTGGAGCAGGTGGCGCAGCGCGTCGAGCGTGAGGGCATCGAGGCCTGGCAGGCGCTGGACGCGGCGGAACTGCTCGGCAACGACGCCGCGCAGTACGAAAAGATCCGGGACACGCTGGATGTCTGGTTCGATTCGGGCACCACACACCTGACGGTGCTGCGCGGCTCGCATGCAGCCGAAGGCAGATTTCCGGCGGATCTTTATCTGGAAGGTTCCGACCAGCACCGCGGCTGGTTCCATTCCTCGCTGCTGACCGGCTGCATGACCGATGGCCGCGCCCCGTACGAGGCGCTGCTGACCCACGGCTTCGTCGTCGACGGCGAAGGCAAGAAGATGAGCAAGTCCAAGGGCAACGTGATCGTGCCCCAGCAGGTGATGGGCGAGCTCGGCGCCGACATCCTGCGCCTGTGGGTGGCGAGCACGGATTACTCCGGCGAGTTGTCGATTTCGAAGGAAATCCTCAAGCGTGTCGTCGAGTCCTACCGCCGCATCCGCAATACGCTGCGTTTTCTGCTGGCCAACATCGCCGATTTTGATCCTGCAAAACATGCACTGCCGCCGGAGCAGTGGCTGGAGATCGACCGTTATGCGCTGGAACTGGCACGGGCGCGCCAGCAGAAGGTGCGCGAGGGTTACGACCGTTACCAGTTTCACACGGTGATCCAGGAACTGACGGGATTCTGCTCGGAGGACCTCGGCGCGTTCTACCTCGATATCCTGAAAGACCGGCTGTACACCACCGGCGCGGATTCACGGCCGCGGAGGGCCGCCCAGAATGCCTTGTGGCACATCACCCATGCGCTGCTGAAAATGATGTCGCCGGTGCTGAGCTTCACCGCTGAAGAGGCCTGGCAGGTGGTCAAGGGCGGAGCCGAAGGGAGCATATTCGAGGAAGAGTGGCATGTTTTTCCCGAGGCAAGGCTGGAACAAAAACTTGTTGCCGGTTGGTTTGATATTCGCAATGCGCGAAATATTGTGAACAAGAAGATCGAGGATGAACGTGCCAAGGGTACTGTGGGCTCATCGTTGCAGGCCGAGATCGATATTCATGTTGCCGGTCCGGCCTACGAAATGATGAATCGGCTCGGTGACGATCTGCGGTTTGTGTTCATCACTTCGCGGGCGACCCTGCACAAGAGAGTGGATGCGGGCGATGATCAGGATCCGGTCACGCAGGTGAATCCCAGCACGCACACAAAATGCGAACGCTGCTGGCATTACCGCGCCGATGTCGGCCACGATCCGCAGCATCCCGAACTCTGCGGCCGCTGCACGGCCAACCTGTACGGCGCCGGCGAGCCGCGGAGTTTTGCCTGATGTGGCGCTGGCTGTTGTTGGCGACCGTGGTCGTTGTGATCGACCAGGCGACCAAACACGCGGCGGTTGCGGCGCTGGCCGGACAGCCGCCGGTCGAAGTCACTTCCTTTTTCAATCTGCTGCTGGTCTACAACCGCGGCGCCGCTTTCAGTTTCCTCGCCGGTGCGGGCGGCTGGCAGCGCGAACTGTTTACGGTGATTGCGCTGGCGGCTTCGGTGTGGATCGTCTGGCTGCTGTACCGTTATCCGCGGCAGCGTCTGTTCTGCCTCGCGCTGGCGCTGGTGCTCGGCGGCGCGCTGGGCAATGTCATCGACCGCATCATGATCGGTGCCGTGGTCGATTTCCTCGACTTCCATGCCGGGGGCTGGCACTGGCCGGCCTTCAACGTCGCGGATTCGGCGATCACCTGCGGCGCGGTGCTGCTGGTGTGGGACGGATTGCGCGGCAACGCTGCTGCCGATAAATCATAAGTATTTGATTTTATTGATATTTTTGTGTTTTCATCGCTGACGGCTATCTCTCTCGCGTTATAATCCGCGCCATGCAAGTACTGCTCGCCAATCCCCGTGGTTTCTGCGCCGGCGTCGACCGCGCGATCGACATCGTTGAGCGCGCGCTCGAACTCTTCGGCGCGCCGATTTATGTGCGCCATGAAGTGGTGCATAACAAGTTCGTGGTCGACAACCTGCGCGCGAAGGGCGCGGTGTTCGTCGAGGACCTCGATGACGTGCCCGCCGGCAGCACGCTGGTATTCAGCGCCCACGGCGTGTCGCAGGCGGTGCGCCGTGAAGCCGAATCGCGCGGCCTGAAAGTGTTCGATGCGACCTGTCCGCTGGTGACCAAGGTGCATGTCGAAGTGGCCAAGATGCG
>JALHND010000169.1 GCA_022843705.1 Burkholderiales bacterium | reverse complement strand
ATCGGTTTCGTGTTCCAGAGTTTCAACCTGCTGCCGCGCACTTCCGCCCTCGAAAATATTGCGCTGCCGCTGCTCTACTGCGGGGTGCCGGTGGAGGAGCGCGACCGGCGCGCCGCGGCACGGCTGGCCGAAGTCGGCCTGGCCGAGCGCGGGCACCATCATCCTGCCCAGCTCTCCGGCGGCCAGCAGCAGCGTGTGGCCATTGCGCGGGCGCTGGTCAACGATCCGGTGCTGATCCTCGCCGACGAGCCCACCGGTGCGCTGGACACGCTGACCAGCTGCGAGGTCATGGCGCTGCTGCAGCAGCTCAACGCGCGGGGCATGACCGTGGTGCTGGTGACCCATGAGCGCGACATCGCGGACTTCGCGAAGCGGGTGATCACTTTCCGCGATGGCGCCGTGGTCGAGGACCATGCCGTCGACCGGCCGAAGGATGCCGCGGCGATGGCCGCGGAACTGCGCGCGAAACATCCGCAGCAGGAGCTGCAGGCATGAACCTGCTGGCCAGCATCCGCATCGCCCTGCGCGCGCTGCGCATCAACAAGCTGCGCAGCGCGCTGACCATGCTCGGCATCATCATCGGCGTTGCCGCGGTGATCACGATGATTGCCGTCGGTTCCGGCGCGCAGCAGCGCATCGAGGAGCAGATCAAGGGCCTGGGCACCAACCTGATCATCCTGATGCCGGGCTCGACCACCGCCGGCGGCGTGCGCATGGGCGCGGGCTCGCGCAACACGCTGACCGAGGAGGATGGTTATGCCATCCAGCGCGACATTCCCGGCGTGCAGGCTTCGGCGCCGACGCTGCGCGGCACCGGCCAGGTGGTCGGCGGCAGCGGCAACTGGTCGACGGTGTTCTATGGGGTGACTCCCGAGTATTTTGATGCGCGCAACTGGGTTGTCGCCCAGGGCAAGGGTTTTGACGCGGCCGATGTTGCCGGCTCGGCCAAGGTGGCGCTGCTCGGCGACACCGTAGCGCGCAGCCTGTTCGGGGACGCCGACCCGATCGGGCAGGTCATCCGCATCCGCAAGGTGCCGTTCACGGTCATCGGCACGCTGGAACGCAAAGGCCAGAGCCTGATGGGCCAGGACCAGGACGATGTGATCCTGATGCCGATCTCGACCGCACGCAACCGCGTGCTTGGCCAGGGTGCGGGCCGACTGCGCACCGTGGGTTCGGTTTCGATCAAGGTGCGTGATGGCGAGGACATGAAGGAAGTCGAGGGCCAGATCCGCGAGCTGATGCGCCAGCGCCACCGCATTCCGCAGGACCGCGAGGACGATTTCACGCTGCGCAACCTGTCGGAGGTGCTGGCGACGCGGGAGGAATCCAGCCGCATCATGGGACTGCTGCTTGCCGCAGTGGCTTCGGTGTCGCTGCTGGTCGGCGGCATCGGAATCATGAACATCATGCTGGTGTCGGTGACGGAGCGCACCCGCGAGATCGGCCTGCGCATGGCCGTGGGCGCACGCGGGCGGGACATCCTGACCCAGTTCCTGGTGGAGGCCATCACGCTGGCGCTGATCGGCGGCCTGCTCGGCATCATGCTGGGGGTCGGCGGCTCGCTGGCGATCGGGCATTTCGCCGGCTGGCCGATCCACCTCGGCATCGAACCCGTCGCGCTGGCGGTGGGTTTTGCCGCGGCGATCGGCATCTTTTTCGGTTTCTATCCGGCGCGCAAGGCGTCGTTGCTGCTGCCGATCGAGGCCTTGAGATACGAGTAACTGGTGACTGGTAAATGGTAATTGGCGGGCAAGGTCCAATTACCATTTACCAGTCACCAGTTACCGGTTATCACGGTTTTTTCTAAAGTAAAATCAGGCAATGGATCCCGTCCTGGCCCTCAAAGCCCTGATCATGGGCATCGTCGAAGGGCTCACCGAGTTTCTTCCGATCTCCAGCACCGGCCACCTGATCATTGCCGGCAGCCTGCTCGATTTTGATGACGGCAAGGGGCAGGTGTTCGAACTGGTCATCCAGACCGGCGCGATGCTGGCCGTGTGCTGGGAATTCCGCGGGCGTTTTCTCGGCGTGCTGGGTGGCCTTGCCCGCGATGCCGGCGCGCAGCGTTTTGTGCTGAATCTGCTGGCGGCATTCATGCCGGCCGCACTGATCGGGCTGGCGCTGGGCGGCATGATCAAGGCCCACCTGTTTCACCCGGTGCCGGTGGCGATTGCGCTGATTGTCGGCGGTTTCGTGATTCTCTGGGTCGAGCGGCGGGAGCAGCCGGTGCGCATTGATGACGTTGATTGCATGACCTGGCGCGATGCGCTGAAAGTCGGTTTTGCGCAGGCCTTCGCGCTGTTTCCGGGTGTTTCGCGTGCCGGTGCCACGATCATCGGCGGCATGATGTTCGGATTGTCGCGCCGGGCGGCAACCGAGTTTTCGTTTTTTCTCGCGGTGCCGACACTGGTGGCGGCGGGTGCCTACGACCTCTACAAGAACCGCGCGCTGCTGTCGGCCGACGATGTGGGGCTTTTCGGCATCGGCACCGTCAGTGCCTTCATCTCGGCCTTCGTCTGCATCCGCTGGCTGATGCGTTACGTCGCAACGCACGATTTCAGGGTTTTTGCCTGGTACCGCATCGTCTTCGGCCTGTTCATTCTCGGCAGCGCGTACACCGGCCTCATCGTCTGGTAAGGTCCTGAGCCCGCACCGGGCGCCATCCGCCGTGCGGAACTTCGGTCCTGCTCCGGAGTCGGAAAGGGAGAGGAGACGCCATGAAAAACGCCACGACGCTCTCGGATCCGAAGAGCCGCCTGCAGATTCGCAACGCAACGCCGGCCGATGTTCCGTCCATCTGCGGACTGAGTGAACGCGTGTATGCCGAGGCCGGCATGAAGGGTTATTCGGCGGGCGCAATCACCGGACAGATCAACATTTTTCCCGAAGGCCAGTTCGTCATCACCGTTGACGACAAGATCGTCGGTTACTGCGCGACCTTCATCACCCGCGGCGAGATTGCGCTGAAGCCGCATAACTGGGTCGAAATCACCGGCAACGGCTATGCTGCCCGCCACGACCCGGACGGAGACTGGCTGTACGGCATGGAGGTCTTTGTTGACCCGGACTGCCGCGGCTACCACCTCGGCCAGCGGCTCTACAACCAGCGCAAGAAACTTTGCGAAGAGCGAAAACTCGAAGGCATCGTTTTTGTCGGCCGGCTGCCGACCCTGGCGCGGCGGCTGAAGCGTTTTGGCAGCGCCGAGAACTATGTGCGGGAGATTGAGCAGAAGCGGCAGCGGGACCCGGTGCTGTCTTTCCAGCTGCGCAACCGTTTCGAAATCATCGGCGTGATTCCTGACTACATCGCTGGCGACCAGCAGTCACTCGGTTACGGTGTGCACCTCGTCTGGCGCAATCCCAAGGCGCCGCAGCAACGGACAGGGGATGTGGCCCGCACCTATTCCGGCGGGCGCCTTGCTGACACGGTTCGGGTGGGGACCGTGCAGTACATGCAGAGGCGGGTGCATTCCTTCGAGGAGTTCATCAAGTTCGTCGAGTATTTTGTCGATGTCGTCGCCACCTACAACGGCGATTTCGTGGTTTTCCCGGAGCTGTTCACGCTGCAGCTGCTGTCGATCGAGAATCAGGAGATGCGGCCCGCCGAGGCAATCGAGGCGCTGACCGAATACACGCCGCGATTCCGGGAGGCGATGCGCGACCTCGCACTTCGCCACAACATCAACATCATCGGCGGCTCGCATCCGACGCGGGTGGCGAGCGGCCGCGTGGAGAACATTTCCTACGTTTTCCTGCGCGATGGCAGCATCCACGAGCAGCCGAAAATCCATCCAACCCCGAACGAGGTCGCCTGGTGGAACATCGAGGGCGGGGACTCGGTGGCCGCCATCGAAACCGATTGCGGACCGATCGGGGTGCTGGTCTGTTATGACGCCGAATTCCCCGAAGCGGTCCGTCATCTGACCGACCAGGGCATACAGATACTGTTCGTGCCCTTCTGCACCGATGAACGTCAGAGTTACCTGAGGGTGCGTTACTGCTGCCACGCCCGCGCGGTGGAAAACCAGATTTACGTGGTGATGTCCGGCAACGTCGGCAATCTGCCGAATGTCAGCAACATGGACATCCAGTATGCACAGAGCTGCGTGTTGACGCCTTGTGACTTCCCGTTTGCCCGGGACGGCATTGCGGCCGACACCACGCCGAACGTCGAGACCGTGGCCATTGCCGACCTCCGGCCCGAAACCCTGATTACCGCACGCAACAACGGCACGGTGCGCAACCTGCGGGACCGCCGCCACGACCTCTATGGCGTGGTCTGGCGCGGCAAATAGCCGCCCGGTGCCTGTTCAGCCCTGAACCCAGGGCAGTCCTGCCGCGCGCCAGCCGCCGACGGTATTGCGGTGTCCCTGCGGGTCGCGGTCGCCTTCAAATCCTTCGAGCACGTTGTAGACGTCTCCGCAACCGGCCTGCAGCGCCAGCATGGCCGCGTTGTGTGAGCGGCCGCCGCTGCGGCAGATGAACAGCAGCGGTGCGGCAGCGTCGGTTTTCTGCTCCAGTTCGTCCATGAAGTCCGGGTTCGGGCGGTTGCCGGGGTAGGACAGCAGTTCGATCTCGATGGCGCCCGGAATCCGCCCGACCCAGTCCCATTCGGCACGGGTGCGGACATCGACCAGTTGTGCGCCCGGCCGGGATTTCCACAGCTGGAAGGCTTCTGCGGGTGTCAGTGCGCCGGTGTAGGGCAGTCCCATCTGGCTGGCGCGTTGGCGGGCTGCGGCAAGAATTTCTTCAAGGGTGTTCATCAGGTTTCCGTGTGGCGGTGTTGTGGAGGCTGCGGCCGGGAATTCTAACCGGAGGCAGGACGACGACCGATGCACTATAATGAGGCGCAGCGGACGGCATGGCACCAGTTTGGTGCGTACATCGGGGGCTTTTGGATAATTTTCCTTTTATATTCAACCAGATATTCATGCACCGTGGTGGTACATATCCTGCTGAACAGGACCACCGGAGCTGTTCAAATCCTTTTTTAAATCGTTCGCAATCGTTAGGAGAGTTAGATGGGAAGCACTGCCGATGTCATGAAGATGCTGAAGGACAACGAAGTCAAGTTCGTTGACCTGCGCTTTACCGATACCCGCGGCAAGGAACAGCACGTGTCCGTGCCGACCAAGGTGTTTGGCGAGGACAAATTCACCGATGGCCATGCTTTTGACGGTTCCTCGATTGCCGGCTGGAAGGGCATCCAGGCCTCCGACATGCTGCTGATGCCCGATGCAGGCACTGCGCGCATGGATCCCTTCACCGACGAAGCCACGCTGATCCTGACCTGCGATGTGATCGAACCGTCGGACGGCAAGGGTTATGACCGCGATCCGCGTTCCATCGCCAAACGCGCCGAAGCCTATCTGAAATCGACCGGCATCGGCGACACCGCCTACTTCGGCCCCGAACCCGAATTCTTCGTGTTTGATTCGGTGACCTGGAGCGTCGACATGTCGGGCTCGATGGTGAAGGTCAAAACCTCGGAAGCCCCGTGGTCCTCCGGCGAAGAGATGGACGGCGGCAACATGGGCCACCGCCCGGTGATCAAGGGTGGTTATTTCCCGGTGCCGCCGGTGGACTCGCTGCAGGACGTCCGTTCGGCGATGTGCCTTGCACTTGAAGAGCAGGGTGTTCCGGTCGAGGTGCATCACCATGAAGTGGCTGCTCCCGGGCAGTGCGAGATCGGCACCATGTTTTCCAGCCTGGTCAAACGCGCCGACTGGAACCAGATCCTGAAATACACCGTGCACAACGTCGCGCACTCCTACGGCAAGACGGCGACTTTCATGCCGAAACCGGTCGTCGGCGACAACGGTTCGGGCATGCACGTGCACCAGTCGGTGTGGAAGGGCGGCCAGAACCTGTTCAGCGGCAACGG
>JALHND010000168.1 GCA_022843705.1 Burkholderiales bacterium | reverse complement strand
CATGAACTGATGCATATCCTGGAACGAGCATGAATACTTCAACTTCGGGCAGCGGTATACTTGACCGGAAAAGTCCGGAAGTCATGGGGAATCAGAGTGGGGAATTCATGAACAGCTCATCCGCAGACAGCGGAATGCGTGACCAGAAGCGCCTCGCTACCGTCCGCAAACAGCGCATCCAGGACTTCATATTCCACAAGCTGACCCTCAGCTTTTCGCTGGTCGTGCTGGTGGCACTGATCGGCATACTGGTCTCCCTTGCCATGGTCGCATGGCCCGCATTCCACAAATTCGGCATCGAATTCCTGTGGCGCGTCGAGTGGGACATCATCAACGAGGAGTTCGGCGCCGCCATCGCGATATTCGGCACGCTGGCCAGCGCGACCATCGCGATCCTGATCGCCGTCCCGCTGAGTTTCGGCATTGCGCTGTTCCTGACCGAGACCTGCCCGCTCTGGCTGCGCCGCCCGCTGGGCACCGCGATCGAACTGCTCGCCGCGGTGCCTTCGATCATCTACGGCATGTTCGGCCTGTTCGTATTCGCCCCCCTTTTTGCCGAATACGGACAGCCGGCGCTGCAATCGACCCTGGGCCAGATGCCGATCATCGCACCGCTGTTCGGCGGCGCGATGAACGGCATCGGCATCCTCGCGGCGGGACTGATACTGGCCTTCATGGTCCTGCCCTTCATCGCCGCGGTGATGCGCGACGTCTTCGAAATCGTGCCGCCGATCCTGCGCGAATCGGCCTACGGCGTGGGCTGCACGACCTGGGAAGTCGTGCGCCACATCGTGCTGCCGTACACCCAGCAGGGTGTCATCGGCGGCATCATGCTCGGCCTCGGGCGGGCGCTCGGCGAGACGATGGCGGTCACCTTCGTCATCGGCAACTCCCAGCGCCTCAGCGCCTCGCTGTTTTCACCGGGCTCCTCGATTGCCTCGACGCTGGCCAACGAATTCGGCGAAGCGGCCGATTTCCACCTTGCCACGCTGTTCGCGCTGGGCCTGCTGCTGTTCGTCATCACCTTCATCGTGCTCGCCTTCGCCAAGCTGCTGATCATCCGCACCGAGCGCGCCAAAGGCCTGAAAACCTGATTCAGCCCCTCCGGAAACCCTCATGAACCAGACCCTCTACAACCAAAGACTTTGGAAAAACCGGATCGGGATTGCCCTGTCGATGATCGCCATGGCGCTCGGCTTGTTCGTTCTGCTGTGGATACTGGTCGTGCTGTTCACGAACGGTATCAGGGCCATCGACTGGAACATGTTCACGCAGTCGACGCCGGCGCCGGGCTCGGAAGGCGGCGGTCTCGCCAATGCCATCGTCGGCAGCCTGATGATGGTCGGACTGGCGACGCTGGTCAGCACGCCGGTGGGCATCCTCGCCGGCGTCTATCTTGCCGAGTTCGGCGACCGCAGCCGGATCGCCGAAATCACCCGCTTCATGACCGACATCATGTTGAGCGCGCCGTCGATCGTTCTCGGCCTGTTCATCTACGCGATTCTCGTCGCCCAGGTCAAACACTTCTCAGGCTGGGCGGGCACTCTCGCGCTGTCGCTGATCGCAATCCCGGTGGTGCTGCGCACCACCGAAAACATGCTGCGCCTGGTGCCGGGCACCCTGCGCGAAGCCGCTTTCGCACTCGGCGCCCCGCAATGGAAGGTATCCCTGATGGTGACGCTGCGCGCCGCGAAGGCCGGCGTGGTCACCGGCGTGCTGCTCGCGCTGGCGCGCATCAGCGGCGAAACCGCCCCCCTGCTGTTCACCGCGCTGAACAACCAGTTCTTCACGATGGACATGAACAGCCCGATGGCGAACCTGCCGGTGGTGATTTTCCAGTTCGCAATGAGCCCCTATGACAACTGGGTGCGACTGGCCTGGGGCGGAGCCCTGCTGATCACGATGACGGTGCTGGTCCTGAACATCCTCGCCCGCGTGTTTTTCCGCGAGAAGATTTCCCACTGACACGCCACACAAACAGCCAGAGAGCGAAAAATGAGCGATACCGCCGGACAGCCACTCAAAACCGCGATCCAGATCCGCAACCTGAACTTCTTCTACGGCAAGTTCCATGCCCTGAAGGACAACAACCTGGACATCGCCGAACACAGGGTCACCGCCTTCATCGGCCCCTCGGGCTGCGGCAAGTCAACGCTGCTGCGCACCCTGAACCGCATGTACAGCCTGTATCCGGGACAGCGCGCCGAGGGCGAGATCAATTTCTACGGCCAGAACATCCTTGATCCCAAGCAGGATCTGAACCTGCTGCGTGCGCGCATCGGCATGGTGTTCCAGAAACCGACCCCCTTCCCGATGTCGATCTACGACAACATCGCCTTCGGCGTGCGCCTCTACGAAAAGCTGTCCAGGGGCGAAATGGACGAGCGAGTTGAATGGGCGCTGACCAAGACCGCGCTGTGGAACGAAGCCAAGGACAAGCTGAACCAGAGCGGGCTTGCACTGTCAGGCGGCCAGCAACAGCGGTTGTGCATCGCCAGGTCGGTTGCCGTGAAACCCTCGGTCATCCTGCTCGACGAACCGACCTCGGCGCTGGATCCGATCTCGACCGCAAAAATCGAGGAACTGGTGCACGAGCTGAAATCGGAATACACCGTCGCCATCGTCACCCACAACATGCAGCAGGCGGCGCGGGTGTCGGATTTCACCGCTTACATGTATCTGGGCGAAATGGTCGAATACGGCCAGACCGACGAGTTGTTCATCAAGCCGAAAAAGCAGGAAACCGAGGACTACATCACCGGCCGTTTCGGCTGAACCGGCGCCGGCGGTTTCAGCCGGCCGCGGAGACCGCCCGCGCAATTCCGGACGCCAGCTTCCGGACCACGGCCAGGGAAGGCCCTTCGACCATCACCCGGATCACCGGCTCGGTGCCGGAGGGCCGCAGCAGCACCCGCCCCGCATCCTTCAGCACGCGTTCGGCCGCGGCCACCGCCTTCTGCACGGTTGCCGCGGCAACAGTTTCGCGCGCCGGGCGGCCGCTCACCCTCACGTTGACCAGCACCTGCGGATACAGCGCGAAATCCACGGCCTTCTGCAGCGTGGTGCCGGCGCCGATCAATGCTTCCAGCACCTGCAGTGCCGACACGATGCCGTCGCCGGTGGTGTGGCGGTCAAGACAGACAATATGGCCGGAGTTTTCGCCGCCGAGCTGCCAGCCTTTCGCCTGCAGCATTTCAAGCACGTAGCGGTCGCCGACCTTTGCCCGCGCAAAGGGGATTTTCAGCTTCGCCAGCGCCTGCGCCATCGCGAGATTGGTCATCTGCGTGCCGGCCACACCGCCGCGCAGGCTGCGCGCGCGCTTGCGGCGGGCGGCCACCACATAGAGCAGTTCATCACCGTCGTAAATCCGCCCCGATGCATCGGCCATGATCAGGCGGTCGCCATCACCGTCGAGCGCGATGCCGATGTCCGCTTTTGCGCGCCGGACCGCCTTCTGCAGTGATGGCGCATGGGTGGCGCCGGTGTTGCGGTTGATGTTGAAGCCGTCGGGCGCGACGCCCACCGGCACCACATCCGCACCGAGCTCGTGGAATACATGGGGGGCAATGTGGTAAGCGGCGCCGTTGGCACAATCAACCGCGATGCGCAGGCCGTGAAGGTCGAGCCGCGAGGGGAAGGTGCTTTTGCAGAATTCGATGTAGCGTCCCGCGGCATCGTCGATGCGGCGGGCCTTGCCGAGCCTTGCCGATGAAGCGCACTTCAGCGGCTGGTCCAGCGCCGCCTCGATCGCCGATTCCGTGGCATCGGGCAGCTTGCTGCCGTCAGCCGAGAAAAACTTGATGCCGTTGTCCTGGTAGGGATTGTGCGAAGCACTGATGACGATGCCGGCCGACAGGCGCAGCGCCCGGGTCAGGTAGGCGACACCGGGCGTCGGCATCGGCCCGACCAGCAGCACGTCGACACCCGCAGCCGAGAGGCCCGCTTCCAGCGCCGACTCCAGCATGTAGCCGGAGATCCGGGTGTCCTTGCCGATCAGCACGGCGGGATGTTCGCCACCGGCAGCCTTGCGCGCCAGCACCTTGCCGGCGGCATAACCCAGGCGCATCACGAAATCCGGGGTGATCGGCGCCTCGCCCACCGTGCCGCGGATGCCGTCGGTGCCGAAGTATTTTCTGGTCATTTTTTCAAGCAGTGATCAGGTAATTAAGTGACTGGGGGGTTAAGAGCGCGTAACAAAATGAAAATCTTCCCTCATCCCCACCCTTCTGCTCCGCTTCCAGTGTTCCCTGGTCCCGAAGGGAGAATGGCTTTTCTTCCCTCTCCCTCCGGGAGAGGGATTGAGGGTGAGGGGATTTGGAGTGTCGGTTGCAGTTCATTTTGTTACGAGCCCTAAGTAACCGGCGGTCCGGCATGAATGTTACAGCGATTTCGGACCATTGGCCCCTCACCACCCCTGACCGAATCACCCAATCACCTAATCACCTAATCACTTGATAAGCGCCCTGAACAGCACGCCACACCTTCAAGGCATCACGCGTGGCCGCAACATCATGCACCCGCAGGATTGCAGCCCCTCTCTGCACCGCGAGCAGCGCCGCGGCGACACTGCCCGGCATGCGTTCCCCGACGGGTTTTCCGGTCAGCGCACCGATCATCGATTTGCGCGACAGTCCCGCGAGCACCGGATGGCCGGCGGCGGCAATGATCTGCAGACCGCGCAACAGCGCCAGGTTGTGTTCCAGGGTCTTGCCGAAGCCGAAACCCGGGTCGAGGACGATGCGTTCACGCGTGATTCCGGCCCGCTCCGCGGCAGCTGCGCGCTGCCGCAGCCAGGCATCGACCTCGGCCACCACGTCCGCGTACTGCGGCGACTGCTGCATCGTGAGCGGATCACCCTGCCTGTGCATGATGCAGACTGCACAATCGCTGCCGGCCACGGATTCGAGCGCGCCGGGTGCCCCGAAACCATTGACGTCATTGATCAGGGCTGCGCCGGCAGCCACGGCCTCGCGCATCAGCTCCGGCTTCTGGGTGTCGACCGACAGCGGCACACCGGCGCCGGCCAGCGCCTCGATCACCGGCAGCACGCGGCGGCGCTCCTCGTCGAGCGCCACCGGTGCCGCCCCCGGCCGCGTCGACTCGCCACCGATATCAAGCAGGTCCGCCCCCTCGTCGATCAGCTGCCGCCCGTGGTCCACGGCAGCCTGCGCCCGCAGGAAATGGCCACCGTCGGAAAAGGAATCGGGCGTGACGTTGACCACGCCCATGATCAGCGGACGGTCAAGCGCGAACCGGTATTTGCCGCAGTGGAGGATCATCGGAAGGCCAGGGCGCAAACAAAAACGGCAGGGAGAGCCCCTGCCGCCTTTTTCAAACGCTCAGCGCTCACCATTCACTGTCCACCACTCACCGCCCTCAGGCCTCCGCCGCCGGCGTGCTGGTTACCGTTGCGCCGGGCGTGTTGTCCTTCGGCGGCTTGGGCGGGGTTGCGGCCACCGGCTTGGGCTCGCGCGGCGGACGGCCCTGCATGATGTCCTCGATCTGGTCGGAATCGATGGTCTCCCATTCCAGCAGCGCCTTGGCCATCGCCTCGACCTTGTCGCGGTCTTCCTCGATCAGCTTGCGCGCCAGCGCATACTGCTGGTCGATGATGCGGCGGATTTCCGCATCGACATTGCGCATGGTTTCCTCGGACATGTTCTTGTGGGTGGTGATCGAGCGGCCGAGGAACACCTCGCCCTCGTTCTCGCCATAGACCATGGTACCGAGACTGTCGCTCATGCCCCAGCGCGTGACCATGTTGCGCGCCATCTCGGTGGCCCGCTCGAAGTCGTTGGAAGCGCCGGTGGTCATCTGCCCCATGAACACCTCCTCGGCGATGCGGCCGCCGAACAATACGGAGATGTTCTGCAGGATCTGGTCACGGTTCATGCTGTAGCGGTCTTCGGTCGGCAGCTGCATGGTCACGCCCAGCGCGCGGCCGCGCGG
>JALHND010000167.1 GCA_022843705.1 Burkholderiales bacterium | reverse complement strand
GCGCTGGCCTGGTACGACCGCATCGCGCTGATCCACCTGAACCGCCACCGCGGCATCTCCTGGCCCTACATCGCCACCTGCTCCTTCGTCACCTACGCGCTGGGCCACAACCTCGGCGC
The DNA here is from genome assembly GCA_022843705.1 of Burkholderiales bacterium. Classification (GTDB taxonomy): domain Bacteria; phylum Pseudomonadota; class Gammaproteobacteria; order Burkholderiales; family SG8-41. The sequence continues at coordinate 5,836 of JALHND010000167.1, read as the reverse complement.
CTCGGTGCTCTCGGGCGGACTGGTCCGCCTGCGCGCCTACTGCGCCAAGGGCCTCAGCCCCGGCGAGGTGGCGGTGCTGGTCGGACTGTGTTCCTTCACCTTCGGTTACGGCACGCTCATCCTGATGGGCATCGTCTTCGTCGTCGAACCGCAGATCGTGCAATCGCTGGTCAACATCATCCCGCGCCTCAACCTGCCCGCGCCGCTGGTGCAGCTGATCGGCGCCGGCATGCTGCTCCTGTGCGCGCTTTATGTCGCCGGCTCCTGGCTCGGCTTCAAGCCGCTGCGCATCCGCTCGCTGTACGTGTTCTATCCGAAACTGCCGATCGTCGCGCGCCAGCTGATCGCCGCGCCGCTCGAAATCATCGCCGCCGCCGGCATCATCTATTTCGCGCTGCCCGAAGCCGGCAATCCCGGATTCATGATCGTGCTGGGCGCCTTCCTGCTGTCCTTCTCCGCCGGCCTGCTGTCGCAGACCCCCGGCGGCATCGGCGTCATGGAGGCGGTGTTCCTCGCGGTTGTCCACACCATGCCGCCCTCCGATGTCATCGCCGCGCTGCTGGTCTGGCGCCTGATGTACCTGCTGATCCCGCTGGCGATCTCGCTGCCCATCGTGGTCGCCTTCGAACGCGCGCAACTGCGCATCCCGCGCAGCTGACCCCGCGCCGCCCGCGCGCGGCGCATTTCCGGAACTTGGATACCCCCGGGGTGTCGCACAGGACATGACTGCGCAGTCATATCCCCCTGCAAACCATCCGGATCGAGACCGATGCTCCGCAATTTCAACGCTGCAATTCTTGTTTTTTTCATGGCTTTTCCCGCCGCCGCCGATGTCGTGACCTTCCGCAACGGTGACCGCCTGTCCGGCCGCATCGTGCACAAACACGGCAACACGCTGGTGTTCGAGTCGGTGCATGCCGGCACCGTGAACATCGCCTGGCCGGATGTCGCCGCCATCGAAACCGCGGAAGCGGTGAAACTCATGCTGAATGACGGCACGGCCGTCTTCAGCGACCGGCTGCAGCCTGCGGCGCGCGGCGCGCAATTGGCGGGTGCCGGCCGGGAAATCGCGCTGGGCGACATCGCGCATGTCAACCCGGGACCCGAACAGTCGGGCATCGGCGTGGCCTACAGCGGCCGCGTCAACCTGTCGGCGGCCGATGTGCGCGGCAACAGCTCCGGACAGCGCTTCTACGCCGAGGGCGAGATCACGGCACGGGCGAAGGATTACCGCCACACCCTGGCCGGCAAGGCCGAGCGCCAGCGCGATGCCGGCATCGAAACCGCGGCGAACTGGCGCGCCGACGGCAACTACGACTGGTTCGTCAATCCGCGCCTGTTCCGCTATCTACGCGCCTCCTTCGAACATGACCGGCCGAAAGACGTGGACCTGCGCAGCATCTTCGGCGGCGGTTACGGCCTGCAGATCGTCGAGGACGAACGCAGCAGCCTGTCGCTGCGCGGCGGCATCGACTACATCACCGTCGAACGCATCGCCGGGGCCAACGAGGACTACCCCGCCTTCGGCTGGGGCCTGCGCGCCGCGCACCGCCTCGGGCAATCGCAGGTCGAACTGTTCCACGACCAGGACGGCTTCCTGCAATTGACCGATGGCAGCGGCGTCATCCTGCGCTCGCGCACGGGACTGCGCGCGCCGGTGGCCGGCCGGCTGAATGCCTCGCTGCAGCTGAATGTCGACTGGGAGGAAAATCCTGCGCCGGGACGCAAATCCACGGATTCGCGGCTGCTCGTCGGCCTCGGTTACGCCTGGTAGCAGCAGGGCAGCAGAAAAAAGCGGCCCGCGGGCCGCTTTTTTTGCAGGGCAAGCCGCTCAGACCGGCTCGTACTTGAAACGCTTGACCTTCGCCATGTTGGTACCCTCGATGCGGATCAGGCTGGTCGGCCCCTCGCGCTTCGGCGAATGCAGGTCGCCCTCGTTGTAGACATGGGCGACACCCGGCGTCAGCTTGTAGGAACGCGTCTCCTTCACCTTGCCCGGCTTGTCGGCGCTCGCCGGCTCCAGCAGCTGGTAGTCGCGCATGTGGGTTTCGCCGCGGGCCTGGCCATAGATCGCCCAGGAATGGGCGTGGTCATGCGGCGGGCTGGTCTTGGCGTCCTTGTAATCGTGGGCCAGGATGCAGAAGCCGAACTCCGGATCCTCGTACAGGATCTTGCGTTCACCGACATCGGCATCGACATGCTTGTCGACAAAGGACTTGTCCTTCAGCACCTCCTGCAGCAGCGCGGCGATTTTTTTGCGTCCGGCCGGACCGGGCTCGGCCTTGATGTAATCGTGGCACTGCGCGGCAAACTGTTCCAGCGTGTGTCCCATCGTATTCTCCTCTCGAATGATGAAGCGACGGCTTCATTCTGCCGCAATCAGCGGCGGCATGGAAAGCGGGCGGCCTTGATCTCCGTCAAGCCGGCCGCGGATTGCCGTCTCGCATCGCGGACTTCCGCTCATTGCGCATCGCCGGTGCGGCGGTAGAGACCGAGATAGTCCTCGCGCGCCAGCGGCGGACGGGCCGCGACGGCCAGCAGATCGTCGAGGTGGGCCGCGCTGCTGATCCCGGCCAGGCTCACACCCAGTCCTGGCGTCGAACGGTTGAACTGCAGCGCACGCTGCGCGTCGTTGGCGAAATCCGGCATTGCCCCGCGCACCGCGTCGGCGCACTGCGCCGCCAGCACCCCCTTGGCCAGGCCGTGGCTGCCGATCACGAACAGCCTCAGTTGATAAGCCGCCTGCAGCGTCGACGCCACGTTGCCCTGCCCGGTGGCCTGGCTGAAGCGGGTGAAGCCCTCGTTCATCGCCTGGTTGAAGGGCAGCTGGATGACGCGGAAATGGTGGCGCACCGGCTCGCCGCGCTGCAGCAGGGCCGCAGCACGTTCGGCGAGGCCCAGCAGCGACGGCAGTGACTGGAACAGCGCATGGTCGGTCTCGACCCGCAGGGCATCGAAGGTGGCGATGCCGTAGCTGCGGATCTTGTGCTGGCGCACCGCCTGCTCGCAGACGGCGAAGACCGTCTGCAGCCGGCGGTTCAGCTCCTCCTTGCCCAACCGCGGGATGTGCACCTCGGGCTGGTCGATCAGGAAGGCATCCAGCGTTTCGAGTCCCGTCGCCTCGCGCAGCTCGTCGATCTGCGCCGCGATGTAACCGGGCGCGAGGCAATGCACGCCGCTCAGGTCCTCGCGCGTGCCGAGGCCCTTGCGCGCGACCCGTGTCTCGAACCAGGCCTCGAGATCGTCCGGCGGACCGTCATCGAAACGCAGGAAACCGCCCTTGGCGACTACATAAACCTGTTCGCGGCTGACGCCCGCGGCAAAGGCGCGGCGCAGGCCTTCGCCCACCGCGCGCATCGAACGCCCGTAACGGTAATGCGCGGCAGTGTCGATGACATTGATGCCGGAGGCCAGCGCACGCGCGATGGTGTCCGCATAGGCCGCGTCCACCGCATCCGTTGCCGCGCCGGGGAAGGTGCCGATGCCCAGCGAGGACAGCTTCAGGTGCTGGTTGAGGAAATCGCTGTAGTGGCCGGGGGCGCAGGTGGCGCCAAAGGTGCGCGCGTAGTCCGCGGTGGCCGCGCGTTCCGCCGCTCCCGGCTTCAACATGCCGCCCACGCCACGAATGGGCTGCGGCGGATCGGGCCTTCATTCCGTCCCGGGGTCAAAACATGTTCTGTGTTCAAGGCGTGAAATTCCTCACAAAATCAAAATACGGCCGATGAAATTTTTGTGACAGTCTAAACCCTTGCCGCAGCGATCCGTAGAATCCGGCTCTCACCATGATCAGCCGCGTCGCATCGACGCCCCGGGAAAAATTCGATGAATGACGCGCTACCGATGGATGTGCTGGAAACCGAAGACCTGCTCGGGCGCATCATGCGCTTCCGCCTGCTGCGCCCCGTGTTCCAGCCGCTGTTCAATACCGAAGACTGCTCGGTCTACGGCTTCGAAGGCCTGATCCGCGGGCCGGAAGGCTCGTCATTGCATTCACCGCTGGAGCTTTTTGCCGCAGCGGAGCGCCGTGGCCTGCGCACCGATCTTGAAATGATGGCGGCGCGCGCCACCATCAGCGAATTCGGCGCGCGGCGGCTGCCCGGCTACCTGTTCCTCAACATGAGTTGCAACGCCCTGATGGCCCTCGCCGGCCACAGTGAACGCGCGCTCGACATCATCCACCGCTCGACGCTGTCGCCGGCCAGCCTGGTCATCGAACTGACCGAGCACGATCATGTGGCCGACCCCGAAGCCCTGGTAAACCTGCTCAAGCCCTTCCGTGATGCCGGCGTGCGGTTCGCACTGGACGATTTCGGGCATGGCCACTCCAATCTCCGGCTGTGGATGGACCTGCGGCCGCACCTGGTGAAAATCGACCGTTTTTTCATAGACGGCCTCGCCGGCAATGGTGACAAATTCGAGATCATCCGGCTGCTGAAACGCCTCGGCGACATGTTCAACACCACGCTGGTCGCCGAGGGCATAGAACAGGAATCCGACCTCGCCGTGGTCAAGGACATCGGCATCCCGGTCGTCCAGGGTTATCTGCTTGGCAGGCCGGCGGCCGATCCCGTGCGCAGCCCGGCCGCAGCCGCGCGCGATGTGTTGCTGTCAACCACGATTGCGGTGCAGCCGCAGAGCGGACAGCCCCCGGAACGCTGCTCGCTGGTCGGCGAAATCGTGATCCCGGTTCCGCCGGTTGCGCCGGAACTGGACAACGACCAGCTGGCACGCCTGTTCGCACAAAACGCCGACTATCACGCGGTGGCCGTGACCGACGGACAGAAGCCGCTGGGCCTGATCAACCGGCGCCGCTTCATGGACCAGTTCGCGCAGCAGTACTACCGTGAGCTGTTTGGCCGCAAATCCTGCACCACCTTCATGCAGAACGACCCGCTGATTGTCGACCGGCGGACGCCTCTGGAATCCCTGCAAAGCATCCTCACCGGCGCGGACCAGCGTTACCTGCTTGACGGCTTCATCGTGACCGACAACAACCGCTACGTGGGGCTCGGGACCGGCGAGAGCCTGGTGCGTGCAGTCACCGAACTGCGCATCGAAGCCGCGCGTTACGCCAACCCGCTGACCGCACTCCCCGGCAACATCCCCATCACGCTGCACCTGAACCGCCTGATCTCGGGCCGCAAACCCTTTGTCGTCTGTTACGCGGATCTCAACAACTTCAAACCCTTCAACGACCAATACGGCTACTGGCGCGGCGATCTCATCATCCGCAAGATCGCCAACACCCTGACCAAATACGCACATCCGCAGATCGATTTTGTCGGCCATGTCGGCGGCGACGATTTCGTGGTGGTATTCCAGGGCAACGACTGGAAAGAGCGCTGCGCGCAGATCATCAGCGAATTCAACAACGGCGTGCGCGAACACTTCTCCAAGGCCGACATCGAGCAGAACGGCTTCTGGGGCGAGGACCGCACGGGAAACCGCTGCTTCTTCCCGATGACCTCTCTGAGCATCGGCGCGGTCATCGCCCGCCCCGGAGAGTTCTCCACCAGCGAGGAAGTGGCCTCCGCCGCCGCAGCGGCAAAACGCAAGGCCAAACACAGCGGAATGGGCTTCTGCGTGAACGGCGAATGCGCGGAGTGCGACTGAGCGCGGATTCCCGTCCTGCGGCTCAGCGCCGCAGCCGCAGGTAGATTTCCGGCAGCTTGTTGGGCAGGCTGTTGATGTGGTCGAGCACGAGGTAATGCCCCGGACCGAAGATCTGCGGCAGGTACTGGTTGGCCATGGTGTCGACGGTGACGCAGAAGGGATGGATGCCCTTGGCCACCGCCTCCTTCACCGCCATCCGCGTGTCCTCGTGCAGGTAACGCCG
>JALHND010000166.1 GCA_022843705.1 Burkholderiales bacterium | reverse complement strand
ATCGACCAGGACCTTGAATTGCGCGCCGCCGACGGCAGCAAGGCGACGGTGCGTTATGCGCGCCACAACCTCGACGGCAAGGAAATCCGCGACCACATCGCCGGCGGCAAGACCGTGGTACGGCTGGGTCTCACCTGGAACGACCGCATTTCCTTCGTGCTGACCGAGCAGCTGCAGGTCAAGCGGCTGGTGTTCCTCGACATCCTGCGCCGCGAGTCCGACTCGGAGGCGGGTGACGAGAGTGAACGTTTCGAAATCGATTTTGCGCTGATGACCGGCGAGTTGTCGCTGATGCTGGCGGACCTGGTCAAGGCCTTGGGCGGAGAGCAGGCGGAAGAATGAGCAACAGCACCACAGTCACCACGGCAGCCGTGCAGGAACGCATCAACACACTGATCGCCGGCGAAATCGGCGTCGCCGCGCGCCAGGTCGCCGCAGCGGTCGCGCTGCTCGATGAAGGCTCGACGGTGCCCTTCATCGCGCGTTACCGCAAGGAAGTGACCGGCAACCTCGACGACACCCAGCTGCGCACGCTGGAAGAGCGGCTGGGCTACTTGCGCGAACTGGAGGCGCGCCGCACCGCGGTGATCGCCTCGATCGAGGAGCAGGGCAAGCTGACCGATGTGCTGCGCAAGGCGATCGAGGCGGCAACGACCAAGCAGGTGCTGGAGGACCTCTACCTGCCGTACAAGCCGAAACGGCGCACCAAGGCACAGATCGCGCGCGAGGCGGGGCTGGAGCCGCTGGCCGATGCGCTGCTGGCCGATCCCGGGCTGCAGCCGGAGACCGAGGCGGCGAAGTACATCCGCGTTGAGCCGGCGAAGGAGGGCGTCGAGGCGATCAACGTGCCGGATGCCAAGGCCGCGCTCGACGGCGCGCGTGACATCCTGGTCGAGCGTTTTGCCGAGACCGCGGAACTGCTGGCCAAGCTGCGCACCCGGCTGCAGCAGGAAGGCATTCTTGCCTCGACGGTGATTCCCGGGCAGGAAGCCGCGGAGGAAGAGAAATTCCGCGACTACTACGCTTACTCGGAGCCGTTGCGGGCAATCCCCTCGCACCGCGCGCTGGCGCTGTTCCGCGGCCGCGCGCAGGGCGTGCTGAGCCTGCAGCTGGGTCTGGGCGAGGCGCTGGAGGCGGAGAATCCGCATCCCTGCGCGGCGATGGTGGCGGCGCATTTCGGCATCGAGAACCGCAAGCGGCCGGCCGATGCCTGGCTGGCGAATGTCTGTCACTGGACCTGGAAAGTGAAGCTGCAGCTGCATCTCAGCACCGAGCTGATGGTCGAGCTTCGCGAACGCGCCGAAGCCGAGGCGATCCGCATTTTCGGGCGCAACCTGCATGACCTGCTGCTGGCCGCGCCGGCCGGCCCGCGCGCCGTGCTCGGGCTCGACCCGGGGCTGCGCACCGGCTGCAAGGTCGCGGTGGTCGATGCCACCGGCAAGCTGCTGGACACCGCGACGATTTATCCGCATGCGCCGCGCAATGATGTCGAGGGTTCGCTGGCGACGCTGGGACGGCTGGTCGTGGCCCACGGCGTCGAGCTGATCGCCATCGGCAACGGCACCGCGAGCCGCGAAAGCGACCGACTTGCCGGAGAACTGATCAAGCGCGTGAAGGCGGTGAAGCCGGAGCTCAAGCTCGCGCGCATCGTGGTCAGCGAGGCCGGGGCTTCGGTCTATTCGGCGTCGGCTTTCGCGGCGGCGGAGTTTCCCGACCTTGATGTCAGCCTGCGCGGTGCGGTATCGATCGCGCGGCGCATCCAGGATCCGCTGGCGGAACTGGTCAAGATTGATCCCAAGGCCATCGGTGTCGGCCAGTACCAGCACGACGTCAACCAGCGCGCGCTGGCGAAGTCGCTGGATGCGACGGTGGAGGATTGCGTCAATGCCGTCGGCGTCGACGTCAACACCGCCTCGGCGCCGCTGCTGGCGCGGGTGTCAGGCCTCAATGCGACACTCGCCCGCAACATCGTCGATTACCGCGATGCCCATGGCCCGTTTCCGGACCGCGCCACCATCCGCAAGGTGCCGCGCCTGGGCGACAAGACTTTCGAGCAGGCGGCGGGTTTCCTGCGCATCAACAATGGCCGCAATCCGCTGGACCGCTCGGCGGTTCATCCCGAGGCCTATCCGGTGGTCGAGCGCATCCTCGCGCGCATCGGCAAGGAAGTCTCCGAAGTGATGGGGCAGACCGCGCTGCTGAAAACATTGTCGGCGGCGGATTTTGCCGATGAACGCTTCGGTGTGCCGACGGTGCGCGACATCCTCGCCGAACTGGAAAAACCCGGCCGTGATCCGCGGCCCGAATTCCGCATGGCCGCCTTCGAGGACGGGGTGGAGAAGCTCTCCGACCTGCGCCCCGGGATGATTCTCGAGGGTGTGGTGACCAACGTCGCCGCCTTTGGCGCCTTCGTCGATATCGGTGTCCACCAGGACGGCCTGGTGCACATCTCCGTGCTGTCGAACCGCTTCGTCAAGGATCCGCACGAGGTGGTGAAGCCGGGACAGATCGTCAAGGTGCGCGTGCAGGAGGTGGACCTCAAGCGCCAGCGCATCGCGCTGAGCATGCGGCTTGACGAGTCCGCGCCGCGCGAAGGCGGGCAGCCGCGGCGCGCGCCGGACACCCGGCCCGGCAATACGCGTCCGGCAAGGCCGCCGCGCGAGGAAAAACCTGCGGGCGCGATGGCACTCGCCTTCGCGAAGCTCAAGCGCTGAGACTGCGGCAGCAGCAGAATAAGCTCTTCAACGGGGTTTTTTCCGGCGAAGGACGCGGCCCGGTCGCTCCGGGCCGTATTGCAGATTCCTGTTCGTGGCGGGCGGCATCGCGGGCCTGACAGGAATCATTTCTGGAGTGAGGCCGTCCGGCGCGCATTCCGCGACGATGTCCCCGGTCAGTTGAATGTTGTAGGAGGCCTGCCTGAAATTCCGCTTCATGCCGAAGTGATGCATCACGGGTTGCGCAGTCCTGTGACAATCCTTTAGCCTTGGACGCAGACAATCACGATTTGCGAGGACACTATGGAATTCATCGGGATGATTCTGGTGGGCCTGATTGCCGGCTGGCTGGCCGGCGTGCTGGTGAAGGGCGGTGGCTTCGGAGTGCTCGGCGATATCGTGGTGGGCGTTCTCGGGGCCCTGGTGGGTGGATTCCTGTTCCGCGCGCTGGGGCTCTCGACCGGAAGCGGACTGCTTGGCAACATTTTTGTCGCCACCGTCGGTGCGATCGTGCTGATTGTCGTGGTGCGGGTGATCAAGCGTGCCTGACGGCGTGCTGTCGCCGGCATCCGGCGGGGGATATTCCGATGCTTGACCGGTTGCATTTCCTCCTCAGGCGGATCAGTGAACGGTTGTGGGTGAGGCCGCTGCTGATGTGCATGCTGTCCATCCTGGCGGCATTTGTCGCCAGCGCCGCGGATGGCAGGGGCTGGGACCGCCATGTTCCCGGGATATCCGCGGAAGCGATCGAGACTCTTCTCTCGATCATGTCCTCGAGCATGCTGGTCATTGCCACGCTTGCGGTAACGTCCATGGTTTCGGCGTACGCATCAGCCAGCACCACGGCGACCCCGCGTTCGTTTTCGCTGATCCTGGCCGATGATGTTTCGCAAAACGCGCTGTCAACGTTCATCGGCGTGTTCATATTCAGCCTGGTGGCGTTGATTGCGCTGAAGACCGGCCTGTATGAAAAGGCGGGCCGTTTCTCGCTGTTTGTGCTGACGCTTGCCGCACTTGCCGTGGTGGTGCTGACCTTCGTGCGCTGGGTCGACCGGATTGCGCGCCTGGGGCGGATGACCGCCACAATCGAGAAAGTCGAGAGTGCCACGGCGGAAGCACTGCGCCACCGTCGCTGCGCGCCCGCACTCGGGGGTATTCCTGCAGGCCCGCCGCTGCCGCAGGGGCTGGCTGTTTGCGCCACGGAGGTTGGCTATGTGCAGCGGGTGGATGTGGCCGCCCTGCAGGACTGTGCGGAAAAACTGAAGCTCCGGATCACGGTTGCCGCATTGCCCGGAAAATTCGCAATGCCCGGCTGCACACTGGCTTATGTGGACACGGAAGACGGTGATCTCCCGGAAGCCGGCATGTTTACCCTCCGCAAGGCGTTCCTGATTGGCGGGGAACGCACATTTGATGAAGATCCGCGGTTTGGCCTGATCGTGCTCTCGGAAATCGCGAGCCGTGCCCTGTCCGCCGCAGTAAACGACCCCGGCACTGCAATCGATGTGATCGGGCGCTGTGTCCGGCTGTTTGCCTCATGGAGCGAACCCCCGGGCCCTGATGAGGTCCGGGCCCCGGAGTTTGACCGGGTGGCAGTGCCGGTGTTGTCCGTGCATGACCTGTTTGACGATGCATTCAATGCAATTGCCCGTGATGGCGCTGCAGTGCTTGAAGTTGCGATGCGGCTGCAGAAGGCGCTGGCAGCACTGGCGCGTCTGGGTGATCCGGCGATGCTCGATGCGGCCAGGCATCATTCCCGGCTGGCCTTGGCGCGCGCGGAGCAGGCGATGCGGATTCCCGGGGATGTCGAGGCGGTGCGTGTGCTGGCCCGTGAAGTCGGCGCGGGGTGATGGGTGTGTTTTTTTCACCGGATACGGGAGCTTGATCATGAATTTGCCTGCGTCATGCGGAAGCAGCAAACTTCCTGAAGACACCGAAATCAAGGAGCCCCAGAGGCAGCCCAAACGTCCTCCGGTGTCGGATCCTCCGGCAACGCCCGACACGCCGGCGCCAGTCAAGCCGCCGCCGGAACAGCGCTGATGCCCCCGGCAGGAAGTACCCGGTATCAGTCGATTTTCGCGCCGGAGGCTTTGACGATCCTGCCCAGCTTGGTGATCTCCGACTTGATGTGTTCGGCAACCTGCGCCGGCGTCATGTTCACCGGCGCGGCACCGTAACGCGCCCACTGTTCAATGACCTTGGGCTGTTTCAGCATGGCGAGTGTTGCCGCGTTCAGTTTCGCGACGATGTCCGGGGGGATGGCAGCCGGCCCGAGCAGGCCGCTGTAGAGAATGATGTCATAACCCTTGAGCGATTCCGCGATGGCTGGCACCGCGGGGAAGGCCTCGGAGCGTTTCGGACCGCTGACGCCGATGGCGCGCAGCCGCCCGCTGCTGGTGTAGGGCAGCGCTGCGGGGGTTGTGGTGAAGGAGGCGGCGACCTCGCCGGCCAGCACGGCATTGGCCGCGGGCGCACTGCCCTTGAACGGCACATGCACCATCTTGATGCCGGCCTGTGAACGGATGGCCTCCATTGCGAGATGGATGATGGTGCCGTTGCCCGATGAGGCGTAAATCACCGCGTCGGGCCTGGCCTTGGCCAGGGCAATGAACTCGGGCACCGATTTCACGGGCATCGAAGGATGCACGACCAGCACCAGCGGTGTCTGGGCAACCAGTGCGATGGCCGAAAAATCCCGTACCGGATCAAAGGGCAGCCTGGAATACAGCGATGCATTGATGGCGTGGGTGGTGACATCGGTGAAATACAGTGTGTGGCCGTCGGGCTGTGCCTTCGAGATCAGGTCGGCGGCAAGCGTAGTACCGGCGCCGGGCCGGTTGTCCACGACGAACTGCTGCGCCATGGCTTCGCTGAATTGCTGCGCGGTGATTCGTGCCAGCGTGTCCGAGATGCCGCCGGGCGGAAACGGCACGATCATGCGCACCGTCCGGGCTGGATAATTCTGTGCCTGTGCCAGGGCGGGAATTGCGGGCAGGGCCGCTGCAAGCAGGGGCAGCAGGCGTAAAGTACGGCACAGTCGAGTCATGATTAGTCACCGGTTGTGGGATTCAGGATACCGGCGAAGTGTCGAGCAATATTGATGCCAGCACATGCGGCGTTCGATCATGACGCTGTGCCAAACGGAAAAAGCCCCGTTGCAGGGGCTTTTTTGTATGGCGGAGAGGGAGGGATTCGAACCCTCGTTACGGGTTTCCCCGTAAACACGCTTTCCAGGCGTGCGACTTAAACCACTCATCCACCTC
>JALHND010000165.1 GCA_022843705.1 Burkholderiales bacterium | reverse complement strand
GCCGGCGCGATCAATGCCGCGGTGCTGGCGACCGATGCCCACAACTTCAGCCGCGGCGTGCGGCGGCTGACGGCGGTGTGGAAAAATTTCCATGTCGACCAGGTCTACCGCGCCGATGCCGCCGGCGCACTGGGCAACAGTGCGCGCTGGCTGCTGTCCAACCTGTCCGGCGGGCGCCTGACCCGCGGCGCGGTGTCGCTGCTCGACAATTCGCCGCTGGCCGATCTGCTCGACCGCCATGTCGATTTCCCGGCGATCGGGCGCAACATCGAGGCCGGGCACCTCGATGCCTTTGCGGTGACCTGTTCCGGCTACACCAGCGGCCAGTCGGTGACCTTCTACCAGGGACACGCCAGCCTCGCCGGCTGGGAACGCGCGCGCCGTATCGGCGTGGCGATGCCGATCGGGCTGCCGCACCTGATGGCTTCGAGCGCGCTGCCTTTCATTTTTCCGCCGGTGCGGATCAACCGCGAATATTTCGGCGACGGTTCGATGCGCCAGATCGCGCCGGTGAGCCCGGCCCTGCATCTCGGTGCCGACCGCCTGCTGGTGATCGGTGTCGGCCGCCAGGCGAAGCAGTCGGCGGTGCGTGTGCCGTCCGAGGGTTACCCGCCGCTGGCGCAGATCGCCGGCCATGCGCTCGACAGCATTTTCCTCGATTCGCTGGAGGTTGATCTCGAACGCCTGCAGCGCATCAACCGCACGCTGGCGATCATTCCGCAGGAGACGCTGGCCAAAAACGGTTATCCGCTGCGCGCGGTCGATTTCCGCGTGATCACCCCCAGCGTGCCGCTGAGCCAGATTGCCGCGCAGCATGCCCAGGAACTGCCGAGGGTGATCCGCGGCCTGCTGCAGACGGTCGGCGCGATGAAACGCACCGGCTCCAACCTGGTGTCGTACCTGCTGTTCGAAAAGGGCTACTGCCGCGCGCTGCTCAAGCTCGGTTACAGCGACACGATGGCGCAGAAGGACGATCTGCTCGACTTCCTCGGCCACGGCAAAAGCTGATGGCGCACAAACCCTGGTCCGAGGCCTGCGAGCGCAACCGCGGGCCGATCCTCGAAGTGCTGCGCGGGGCTTTCGCCGGCGCGACGAAGGTGCTCGAGATCGGCGCCGGCACCGGGCAGCATGCGGTGTTTTTTGCGGCGGCCCTGCCGCATCTCGAATGGCAACCCACCGACTGCGCGGAACACCTGCCGGGAATCGCCGCCTGGCGCGACCAAGCCGCATTGCCGAACCTGTTGCCACCGCTCGTACTCGATGTTGACGATGCGGACTGGCCGCTGCAATCCTGCGATGCGCTGTTCAGCGCCAACACGCTGCACATCATGGGCTGGCCTTCGGTGGAGAATTTTTTCCGCGGCGCGGGGCGGGTGCTGCAGCCCGGCGGCGTGCTCGCGGTGTACGGGCCCTTCCGCTACGGCGGTCGCCATACCGCGCCGTCGAATGCACAGTTTGATGTTTTCCTGCGCCAACGTGATCCGCGCAGCGGCATCCGTGATTTCGAAGCGGTGAACACGCTGGCCGCGGCGCAGGGACTGGTTCTGATGGCCGACCATGCGATGCCCGCCAACAATCGCACACTGCTGTTGCGGCGCGCTGCCGGCGGTTGCCAGTCGCCGGCCCAGCCGGTATAACAGGCAGCGAGTCCGGTGCGGTGTGCCGGGCCCATATCCCTTGTTCAACATGTTGCCGTCCGGCATGGGCGGCGGGGAAACGACATGAGCCGTGCATTCGTGAAGGAAAGCGATGACGACCTCGCCGCCGGCGAACTGCCGGAGCGGCCGGTGCCGGCGCATGCCAATTACGTCACGCTGCGCGGGCTGGAGCAGTTGCGCGCGCGGGTGCGTGAACTCGCCGAGCAGCACGAACAGCTGAAGGCGATTGCCGGGGATGATTCGGAAGCCAAACGCAAGCTGCGCGAAGTCGAGCGTGACCAGCGTTATTTTGTCGCGCAGCTGGAGCGCGCTGAACCCGTCGATCCGGCACAACATCCGCGCGGCGAAGTGCGTTTTGGCGCGACGGTGAAAGTCGAGGAGGCCGGTGGCCGCATCGAAACTTTCAGCATCGTCGGTGATGACGAGGCCGATGTTGCCGCGGGCCGCATCAGCTGGGCTTCACCACTGGCGCGTTCGCTGCTCGGCGCGCGGGTCGGCGATACCGTCAAATGGCGGCGCCCGGCGGGTGAGACGGAAGTCGAGATCGTGGCGATCGATTATTTGCAGTGATATCCATGCGTTTCGAATGTGTGTTGCAGGATGATTTCGTTTTTCGCAGCCCCTCACCCTAACCCTCTCCCCGCTGGCGGGGAGAGGGGATGTGGCGGGCAATTTCATAAGTATTTGATTATAAACAACTTTTTATGAAATTCCTCGCGCTGGCGCTGGCATTGCTGCTGGAACAGGCCTGGCCCCTGCGCCGCGGCAATCCCTTCTACGCCGCCTTCGAGCGTTACGCCGACATTCTCGAGCAGCGCTTCAACGGGCTGCAGGCGAACCACGGCGCGATTGCGTGGATGGTGGCGGTGCTGCCGCTGGCGCTGCTGACGGCGCTCATTTATGCGCTGCTGCGCGAGGCGCATCTGCTGCTGGCGCTGGCCTGGAGCATCGCGGTGCTCTACATCGCGATGGGTTTCCGCCGCTTCAGCCACTGCTTCACCGAAATCGCCCAGGCCCTGCGCGAGCAGGACATCGCCACCGCGCGTGACGTGCTCGGCCGCTGGCGCGGCGTGCCTGCAGACGAACTCAATGCCGCCGAGATTTCACGGGTGACGATTGAGCTCGGCCTGCTGCAGGCGCACCGTTATGTGCTGGGCCCGATTTTCTGGTTCGTGATGCTGGGGCCCGTCGGCCCGGTGGTGTACCGCGCGGCCGACCTGCTGGCCGAACGCTGGGGTCGCCAGGTGGATCCGGAGAAACGCGCCTTTGCGTTTTTTGCCGAGCGCGCTTTTTTCTGGATCGACTGGCTGCCGGCGCGGATCACCGCGGGCAGCTTCGCGATCGCCGGCAATTTCGAGGATGCCGCCTATTGCTGGCGCACCCAGGCCGCGAGCTGGGCGCGCGGTGCCGAAGGCGTGGTGCTGGCCAGCGGCGCCGGCGCGCTGGGTATCCGCCTCGGCGGTGCGCTGCGCGAGGAGGGCATGCTCAACCAGCGGCCCGAGCTGGGCATTGGTGATGAGGTTGTGGTCGAAGACCTGCGCGGCGCGGTGGGCCTGATCTGGCGCGCGCTGGTGATCTGGCTGTTCCTGCTGCTGATCGTGTCGATGGCGCGCGTGCTGGGCTGAGCGCGGCTGACAAAATTACTGTTCGTGCGCCATACCCGTAGCCCGGAGGAAGGCCGCAGGCCGGAGTCCGGGGCCGCGGCAGTTCTTTGCGACGACTGCCCCGGATTCCACTTCGTTACCACCCAAGGTGACTTCCTTCGGGGCGCATCCGGGCTACAGCCCTTTGAATTTCAGCGTTCCCCGGAATACAAAGCGGCAAGGATTAATTTCCCTGTCTCGCTGCCATCTAATATTTCTTCTGCCGCGCGAGATTCTCCGCGGCCAGCCGCTGGTACACCGCGAAACGCCGCGCGGTGATCGTGCCCGCATCCGCGGCGGCAGCCAGCGCGCAGCCCGGTTCCTCGAGGTGGCGGCAGTTGCGGAAACGGCATTGCCCGAGGTGGGGGCGGAAATCGGTGAAGGCCGCCGCCAGTTCCTCCACGCCGAGGTGGTGGACGCCGAAAGCCTGCACCCCCGGGGTGTCGATGATGTCGCTCTGCGCGTCGAGGTGGTACAGCCGCGCATGCGAAGTCGTGTGTTTGCCGGTGCCCAGTGATGCGGAGATTTCCTGCGTCTGTGCCGCGGCCTGCGGCACCAGCTGGTTGAGGATTGTCGATTTGCCCATGCCCGATTCCCCGACCAGCACGCTGCGCTGTCCGGCCAGATGCGGCCGCAGTAAGTCGACGCCCTCGCGCGCGACCAGTTTCAGCAGCGGGTAGCCCATCGCCACGTACGGCGCCAGCGCCTTCTCCGAAATCGCGGCTTCCGGCAGGTCGGACTTGTTGAGCACGATCAGCGGTCCGATGCCGGCGTGTTCGGCGGCGGCGAGGCAGCAGTCGAGCACCGCGAGGTCGAAGGAGGGAACCGGGGCGACCACCGCGATCATGCGGCTGACGTTGGCGGCGATCAGCTTCTGTTTCCACTGGTCGGAGCGGTAGAGCAGGGTGTCGCGCGGGGCGCAGGCATCGATGACGCCCTGGTCGTCGCCGCTGCAATTGACCGTCACGCGGTCGCCGCAGGCATAGTCGTTGCGTTTGCCGCGGGTGCTGCAGTCACGCACCCGGCCGTCATCACATTCGACGAGGAAGCGCCGGCCGTAGGCGGCGGTGATCAGGCCCTGCCGTGTCTGTTCAGAGCCCAAACAGCGCGTCTATCTTTGCTGCACAGATAAAGTCATTCTCTGACAAGCCGCCGATCGCGTGGGTGATGTAATCGACCCTGCATTTGTTGTAACCGACGGAGAGATCGGGGTGGTGATCCTCGCGGTGCGAAATCCACGCGGTCGCGTTCACGAAGGCCATGGTCTCGTGGTAATTGCGGAATTCGAAGGTCCTGGTCAGCACGCTGCCGGTGTACGACCAGCCGTCCAGGCGCTTCATCAGCAGGGTGATTTCGTCCGCGGTCAGCGGCGAGACGCCGCCTTCGCAGGGTTTGCACTTCTTCTGCGCGAGTGTGTCCATGCGGGCCTCAGTGTGCGCCGGCCGCCTGCTGCAGGCGCGAGATGCGCAGCGTCGCCGGCGGATGCGAGTCGTAGAACGCGGAATGCAGCGGGTCCGGGGTCAGCGTCGAGGCATTGTCCTTGTAGAGCTTGACCAGCGCCGAGACCAGGTCGGCGGCGGGCGTGTACTGCGCGGCGAAGGCGTCGGCCTCGTATTCGTGCTTGCGCGACATCATCGCGCCCAGCGGCTGGAACAGGAAGGTGAACACCGGGATCACGATCGAGAACAGCACCAGCGCCATCGCGGTCGATGGCGAGGACACGCCGACGCCCTCGTAGAACCAGGGCTTGTCGAGCACCCAGCCGAGCAGCCACAGGAAGCCCAGGCTGGCGGTGAAGATCCAGGCGATGCGCTTGATCACGTGTTTGAGCTTGAAGTGGCCGAGTTCATGCGCGAGGACGGCCTCGACTTCCGGCGGCTCCAGGCGCGACAGCAGGGTGTCGAAAAACACGATGCGCTTGGTCTTGCCGAAGCCGGTGAAGTAGGCGTTGCCGTGGCTGGAGCGGCGCGAGCCGTCCATCACCATCAGTCCCTTGACCTTGAAGCCGCAGCGGTCGAGCAGGCGCTCGACGCGTTCCTTCATCGCGGCATCGGTCAGCGGCGAGAACTTGTTGAACAGCGGCGCGATCCAGGTCGGGTAGACCGCGAGCATCACGATGTTGAAGGCCATCCAGGTCAGCCAGGCGTAGAGCCACCACCATTCACCCATGCGCCCCATCAGCCACAGTACGGTGGCGACCAGCGGCAGGCCCAGCGCGGTGCCGAGCACCAGGCTTTTTGCGAAATCGGCCCAGAACAGCTTCGGCGTCATCTTGTTGAAGCCGAAACGCTCTTCGATGACGAAGGTGCGGTAGAGGCTGAAGGGGATGTCGATGACCATGGTCACCAGCGCGACACTGGCGATCAGCACGAGGCCGCGCAGCAGGCCGGGTTCGAACCAGGCCGCGCTGACGTCGTGCAGTGCCTGCAGGCCGCCGCCGAAGGTCAGGATCAGCGTGACCGCAACGCCGGCCAGCAGTTCGACCATCGCGAAGCGGGTCTTGGCGCCGGTGTAGTCGGCGGCGCGCTGGTGCGCATCGAGGCTGATCACGTCGGCGAACTGTGCCGGCACGGCGTCGCGGTGGGCGCGCACATGCGCGGCATGGCGTGCGGCAAGCCACAGCCGGGTGGCGGTCGTCAGCAGCAGGGCTGCGAGGAAAATCAATCCGAAAGTATGCATATTCTCTGGCTGGGGGTTTCAGGCTTGTGACACAATGCGTGTCTGAAA
>JALHND010000164.1 GCA_022843705.1 Burkholderiales bacterium | reverse complement strand
AAGGCGATCATCGACAAGGAGCAGCCGAAGCTGGTGATCATGGGCAAGCAGGCGATCGATGACGATTCCAACCAGGCCGGCCAGATGGTGTCGGCGCTGCTCGGCTGGCCGCAGTCGGCTTTCACCTCGGCGATTGCCGTCAACGGCGACAGCGCCGACGTGACCCGCGAGATCGATGGCGGTCTGGAAAAGCTGACGATCAGGCTGCCGGCGGTGGTGACCACCGACCTGCGCCTCAACGAGCCGCGTTACGTCACGCTGCCCAACATCATGAAGGCGAAGAAAAAGCCGCTGGAAGTGCTGAAGCCCGAGGCGCTGGGCGTCGATGTCGCGCCGCGGCTGAAGACCTTGAAGGTCGAGGAGCCGCCGAAACGCAGCGCCGGCGTGAAGGTCGCCGATGTCGCGGAGCTGGTCGCCAAACTCAGGAACGAAGCGAGGGTCATCTGATGTCCGTACTCGTCATCGCCGAACACGACGGCAAACAACTCAAACCCGGAACCACCAACACCGTCACTGCCGCCGCAAAGATCGGCGGCGACATCACCGTGCTGGTTGCCGGCCACCAGTGCGCCGACGCGGCGCAGGCCGCGGCGAAAATCGCCGGCGTCAACAAGGTGCTGCTGGCCGATGCGCCGCAGTATGCCGGCGCGGTCGCCGAGAACATGGCGGCGCTGCTGCAGACCATTGCCGGGCAGTACGGCCACATCCTCGCGCCGGCCACCGGCTTCGGCAAGAACTTCATGCCGCGCCTGGCTGCGCTGCTCGACGTGCAGCAGGTTTCGGACATCAGCGCCGTTGTTTCTCCCGATACCTTCGTGCGGCCGATCTATGCCGGCAACGTGATGGCCACCGTGCAGTCAACGGACAAGGTCAAGGTCATCACCGTCCGCGCCACCGGCTTTGACGCGGCGGGCGAGGGCGGCAGTGCCGCGGTCGAAAACCTTGCCGCCGGCCCCGACACCGGACTGTCGAAATTCAACGGCCAGGAACTGTCGAAATCGGACCGCCCCGAACTCACCGCCGCGCGCATCATCGTCTCCGGCGGCCGCGGCATGGGCAGCGGCGAGAACTTCAAGATCCTCGAGGCTCTGGCCGACAAGCTCGGCGCCGCGGTGGGGGCCTCGCGTGCGGCGGTCGACTCCGGCTTCGTGCCCAACGACTACCAGGTCGGCCAGACCGGCAAGATCGTCGCCCCGGAGCTCTACATCGCCATCGGCATCTCCGGCGCGATCCAGCATCTGGCCGGCATGAAGGACAGCAAGGTCATCATTGCCATCAACAAGGATCCGGAAGCGCCGATTTTCGCGGTCGCCGACTACTGGCTGGTGGAAGACCTGTTCAAGGCGGTGCCGGAGCTGACCCAGGCGCTGTGACACTGTTCCTGCGGTAACATGAAGGGCGCTCCCGCGGGGGCGCCCTTTTTGTTTGTGGAGGCCTCATGTCGACCTATACCGCGCCGCTGAAGGACATGCAGTTCGCGATCGCCGGGTTCGCCGGGCTCGAAGGCATCACCGTGCTGCCCGGCTGCGGCGAGGTCAATGCCGAACTGGTCGAGGCCGTGCTGACGGAAGCCGGCAAGTTCGCGCAGGGTGTGCTCGATCCGCTGAACCGCGGCGGCGACAAACAGGGGGCGCAGTGGCGGGACGGGACGGTGACTGCCCCCGACGGTTTTGCCGGGGCCTACCGGCAGTTTGCCGCCGCCGGCTGGAACGGGCTCGCGGCATCCACGGAATACGGCGGCCAGGGACTGCCGCATTGCATCGCGCTGCCGCTGCAGGAAATGTGGAACAGCGCCAACATGGCCTTCTGCCTGTGCCCGATGCTGACCACCGGCGTGCAGGAGGCGCTGACCCATCATGGTTCTGCGGACCTGATCAAAACGTACATGCCCAAACTGGTGTCCGGCGAGTGGACCGGCACCATGAACCTGACCGAGCCGCAGGCCGGTTCCGACCTGTCGGCGGTGCGCACGCGGGCCGTTCCGGAAGGCGACCATTACCGCATCCAGGGCACCAAGATCTTCATCACCTGGGGCGAGCACGACATGGCGGAGAACATCGTGCACCTGGTGCTGGCGCGCCTGCCCGATGCGCCGGAAGGCGTGAAGGGCATTTCGATGTTCGTGGTGCCGAAGTTCCTCGTCAACACCGACGGCAGCCTTGGCCCGCGCAACGACATCCGCTGCGTGTCGATCGAACACAAGCTGGGCATCCACGGCAGCCCGACCTGCGTGCTGGCCTATGGTGACCAGGGCGGGGCGACCGCTTACTTGGTGGGCGAGCCGAACCGGGGCCTTGAATACATGTTCACGATGATGAACCACGCGCGGCTTGGTGTCGGCATGGAGGGCGTGGCCATCGCCGAGCGCGCCTACCAGCACGCGCTGGAATACGCGCGGACGCGGGTGCAGGGGCGGGCGATCGGCCAGAGGGGCGGCGACCGCGTGACCATCATCCACCACCCCGACGTGCGGCGGATGCTGATGACCATGCGCGCGCAGACCGAGGCGATGCGCGCGCTGGGTTATCTCGCGGCCGGCGAACTGGACCGCGCGAAGCGCCATCCCGATGCGGAAATCCGCGCCCGCCACCAGGCGCGGCTGGACCTGCTGACGCCGGTGGTCAAGGGCTGGTGCACCGAGCTCGCGGTGGAAATTGCGTCGCTCGGCGTGCAGGTCCACGGCGGCATGGGCTTCGTCGAGGAAACCGGCGCCGCGCAGTACCTGCGCGACGCGCGCATCACCACCATCTACGAGGGCACCACCGGCATCCAGGCCAACGACCTGATCGGCCGCAAGGTCGGCGCCGAAAAAGGCGCCACCGCGCTGGCGCTGATTGCCGAGATGCGCGAACTGGATGTTTCGCTGGCAGCGGCCGGCGCGCCGCTGGCGCCGGCACGCGCCGCATTCGCCGAGGCCGTGGATGGTCTGGAGGCTGCGACGCGCTGGCTGGTCGACCGTTACCGCACTGAACCCGAGGCGGCTGCAGCGGTGGCGGTGCCCTACCTGAAACTGTTCGGCACGGTCGCCGGGGGCTGGCTGATGGCGCGTGCTGCGCTGATCGCGCGGGAGCGCCGCGATGACACGGGCGCCGACCGCGCTTTTCTTGACGCCAAGCTGGCGACGGCCTGTTTCTACCTGGAACACCTGCTGCCGCAGGCTGCGGCGCTGTCGCGCACGGTGACCCTGGGCGCCCCCAGCACGCTGGCGCTGGAACCGGCGGCCTTCTGAATGAACTTCCCCCTGTCCCGCGCCGTGCTGCTGCTGTGCCTGTCGCCGCTGCCGGCGGCGGCGCAGCTGAGCTGTGAGCAGCTGGTGGCCAGCGCGCAGGCGGGCATCAAGCTGCGTGACCAGGGCGCCAGCCTGGGACAGGTGCTGGCCGAAACCGAAAAAAGCGGGCTGCGCGAGCGTTTCCGGCCGGATGAACTGGCGCTGATCCGCCGCGCGCTGCAACTCACATTCACCGGAGAGGTGTCGCTCCACGAACTGGCCGAAACCTGTGCCGCCGGCCAGGGCGGTGCCCGCCGCTGAGCGGCGTGAATGCGTTATATTGTCGCGCGCAAACCCGGCCGCATCGGCCGGTACCGGGGCAAAAGCGGGAGGAAACGCAGATGAAGTCGAGCAGGCAGTGGCTGGCAGTGGTGATGGCGGGGGTTTTCCTGGCGGCGGGCGCGGCGGTCGCGCAGAAGCAGCCGAAGGTGCCGCCCGAATACGAGCGCGAAGGCGGACCGTACGTGCCCACCCCCAACGTGGTGGTCGACCAGATGCTGAGGATGGCCAACGTCACCGAGCGCGACCATGTGATTGACCTGGGTTCCGGCGACGGTGTCATCGTGCTGACCGCGGGCCAGCAGCTGAAGGCGAGCGGTTACGGCGTCGACATCGACGAGGAACTGATCCGCAAGAGCAACGAGCGCGCGAAGAACCTCGGCATCGACGGCCGCGTGCGTTTCGAGGCGAAGGACATTTTCAAGACCGACGTCAGCCAGGCGACGGTGGTGACGCTCTACCTGCTGCCGGAGTTCATGCAGCGGCTGCGGCCCAAGCTGTTCAGCGAGCTGCGCCCGGGCACGCGCATCGTGTCGCATGACTACCATTTCGAGCAGTGGCAGCACGACGCCGACATCAGCTTTGACGTGCCGGAGAAGGAATTCATTTCCGGCGTGCCGCGCGCGACGCTCTATCTGTGGATCGTGCCGGCCAAGGTGGCGGGCGGCTGGAACCTCAAGGTCGATGGTAACGGCGATTACGGCCTGACGCTGAAGCAGCACTACCAGAACGTCGAGGGCACGGTGGACGGCCGCGGGCGCAAGGCTGAGCTCACGCTGCTCGACCCGAGGATCAGCGGCAGCGACATCAGTTTCGTGATCCTGCAGGGCAATAATCGCGGGCGTTTCACCGGGCGCGTCAATGGCGACCGGATGGAAGGCACCGCGGTATTCAGCGACGGCAAGTCGATGCGCTGGCAGGCGGTGCGCGGCAAGGCCTGAGCGGGCCGCAGCCCCGCCGGACTTCAGTTCATCAGCAGCGCGGGCGGCGCGGTCTCGAGCACGCCCTGGCGGAAGGCGGCCTGGTTGCCGGCCATGTCCAGCGCCGCTCCGTTCCAGGCATCGCGGATGATTTTCCCGCCGGCGAGAAGTTCGTTGCCGACCTCGCGCGGCTTTGCCAGCATGTCCCACAGCGCGCCGGCATGGCGCTCAGGCACGCCGTTCAGGGTCACGCGCTGCGTTGCCGGCAGTGGTGCCGGCGCGGCAACCAGGAAACTGTTGGTGTATCGCGCGCCGGGCCAGTCCGGCCGGTAGAGCGCGGCGTGGGGCAATTCGCTCTTCAGTGTCGCCAGCAGGTGGGCATAGGCGCGCGGATCCCGGAGGTTGGCAAAGGTGTTGAACACCGCGACGCCATCCGGTTTCAGGCAGCGTTTGAGGTCGCTGAAGAATTCGCGGGTGATCAGGTAGTCGGGCGTGCCGTCGCCATGAAAGAGGTCGACGAGCGCCACGTCGTAGCGGCCGTCGCAGGTGGCGACGAAGGTGCGGGCATCGGCCTGGTGCGTGGTCACGCGCCGGGCATCAAAGCCGAAATACTTCTGCGCAACCTCCAGCGAGGAAGGGTCGATTTCAACCACTTCGACACGCGTGCCGTCGCCGGCCAGCCGCGAGGGCACGATGCCGGCGCCGAGCCCGAGCATCAGCACCTCCTGCATCTGCGGACGGTAGGCGCGCGCCAGGGCCTCCAGCGCCCATGTATAGAAGGAGGCCGATTGCTGGTTCGAGTCGACGGTGTTCTGGATCAGGCCGTCGTGGAAATACATGCGCAGGAATTTTCCGTCGGCATCGGCGCCGCTGCGCAGGATTTTCACCGTGCCGAACAGCGAGCTGTGGGTGCCTTCGATCTGCCATTGCGCGCCGCTGAAGTTCACCGGTCCCTGGCGTCCGGTGTAACGGTCGGCCTGCCAGGCGAGAAGGGCCGCGCCGAGCATTGCCGCCACTGCGCAGGCGGTGACGCCGCCGCGGCCCGACATCGGCAGCCCGGGCGAGGCGGCGGCCGCGAGTGACAGTGCGCCGAGGATGCCGGCGACCAGCAGCGTGCCGTTGTAATTGCTGATGTTGGGAATCAGCAGGAAAGCGGTGGCCAGCACGCCGGCGACGGAGCCGAGGGTGCTGACAAAAAACACCAGGCCGGCGCCGGCATCACCCTGGTGTCCGGCCTTGCGGCGCAGCAGCAGTGCGACCAGCAGCGGATTCATCGCCGAAGTCGCCACCAGCGGCAGCAGCAGCAGGATCAGGCAGGCGACGAAGGCACCGCCGCTGAGGCTCCATCGCGCCAGCGGGTGGAGCACCAGGGGATAGGCGAGGCAGGCGATGACGATGGCGATGCCCGCCAGTGCCGGCATGATGCCGAACAGGAAGCCGATTTTTTTGTCGGACCGCGTCTGCGGGCCGCCGGCCAGCCGGCCGCCCCACCAGTAACCCAGTGCGAGGGAGGTCAGGGTGATCGACAGGATGCCGGTCCAGATGTAGAGGCTGACGCCGAAATAGGGCGTCATGATGCGGGAGGTCAGCAGTTCGAGCGCGAGTATGGCGCCGCCGGAGAT
>JALHND010000163.1 GCA_022843705.1 Burkholderiales bacterium | reverse complement strand
TTGACGGCGACCGTGGCGCCGGCTTCCGCCAGCGCGATGGCGATGGCGCGGCCGATGTTGCGCGCCGCGCCGGTGACGAGTGCGACCTTGCCTTCGAGCTCCCTGCCTGCTGCCATGATGTTCCTCCGGATTCTGCGATGTGGACGTGATGCGCCTGCGGCGCCTGCCGCCGGATTTTACCGGCTAACGATTAGGCATTACCATGCAGCACCCGAATCAGGAGTCGCGCATGAACATGATCAAAAATCCGAAAACGTCCGGATTGTGGCGTTACGCGCTGTTTGTGCTGTGCGCCCTGCAGCTGCTGCCGGCAGCGGCGCAGCAATGGCCGGACAAGCCGATCCGCGTGATCCTGTCGGTGCCCGCGGGCGCCACGCCGGATTTCACCGCGCGGCTGATTTTTCCCGGACTGTCGCAGCAACTCGGCGTGTCGCTGGTTGCGGACAATCGCGCCGGCGGTGGTGGCGTGATCGGCGCCGAGATCGCCTCGAAGGCCGCGCCTGACGGTTACACGCTGTTCATCAGCAGTCCCGGCGCGCTGACCATACTGCCCCACCTGCGCAAGGGGCTGCCCTATGACACCCTGCGCGATTTCGCGCCGGTGAGCCTGATTTCGGTGGGACCCTTCGTGCTGATGGCGCATCCCTCGGTGCCGGCGAAAAACATCCGGGAACTGATCGCGCTGGCGAAGGCGCAGCCGGGCAAGCTCAACTACGCCTCGGCCGGCAACGGCGTGGCCAACCACCTCGCCGGCGAACTGTTCAAGCAGATGGCGGGCGTGGACATCGTCCATGTGCCTTACAAGGGCGCGCCGCAGGCGGTCAGCGACGTGCTCGCCGGACACATGCAGCTGATGTTCAACTCGATCGCGCCGATCGTGCCGCACATCAAATCGGGCAAAATCCGCGTGCTGGGCGTGGCCAGCGCGCAGCGCTCGCCGCAGATGCCGGAATTGCCGACCATTGCCGAATCCGGTGTGCCCGGCTTCGAGGCGGTCAACTGGTTCGGCATGTTTGCGCCGGCAAAAACCCCGCGCAACATCATCAACCGCGTCAACAGCGCGGTGACCGCCACCATCAAGTCGCCGGAGATGCAGGCACGTTTTATTGCGCTGGGCGCAGATCCGGTGGGCAGCAGCGTCGAGGAGTTCAGCGCCTACGTGCGCCGCGACATGGAAAAATACGCGCGCATCGTCAAGGTGTCGGGCGCGCGCATCGACTGAGCCGGTAACCGTTCAGACAGCCCATGGTCGCACGCGCCAAACAGAAACACGCCGTCACCCGCACCGCGCGGCCGCGGGCCACGCGTGCGCGCACCAGTGCCGCCGAGTGGCAGGCGCGCTGTGAACTGGCGGCGGCCCACCGGCTGGTCGGGCATTTCATGTTTGCCGACCTCACCTACAACCACATCTCGCTGCGTGTGCCCGGCGAGCCCGGGCATTTCCTGGTCAAGGCCGACAACCTGCTGATGGAGCAGGTCACCGCGTCGAACCTGGTCAAGTACGATCTCGACGGGCGCCAGGTCGGCACTTCGGCGTTCAAGGCGAGCCCCGCCGCCTACAACCTGCACGCGGCGGTGCTGCAGGCGCGGCCGGACATCCACGCCGCGGTGCATACCCACACGCCGGCCAACCTCGCGGTATCGGCGCAGCAGCAGGGCCTGCTGCCGCTGACCCAGCAGGCGATGCGCTTCTACGGCCGCATCGCGCGTTATCCCAACGAAGTGGACGACACCACGCGCGAGGGCGCGGACCGGCTGGCCGCCGCACTCGGGAAACAATGGGTCATGCTGCTGGAGAACCACGGCGCTCTGGTCTGCGGCAGCACGCTGCCCGAGGCCTACATCTATCACCACTTTTTCGAGCTGGCCTGCCGCGCGCAGATCGGCGCGCTGGCCGGTGGCGGCAAGCTGATCCTGCCCGATGCCGCGGTCTGCGCAGCGCGCGCGGCGAAGTTCGGCCGCACCGGTGTCTACGACTCCGACAGCCGCGACTGGGTGGCGAGCCTGGCGCTGGTCGAGAAGCTGTATCCCGACTACAAGAGCTGAGCGCAATGTTGCGGGGGCTCAGAGGGCTGCGAAAAAATATCATTTATAATCAAATACTTATGAATAAGGCCGTGCAGTGACCGTCGCAAAAAAATCCTCCGGCAAATCCGTGGCCGCCAAAACACGCGTGAAACTGCCGTCCAATACGCTGCCGGCCGCAAACCGCGCGATGATCGAACAGTCGCTGTCGGTGGGCATGGGTCGCGCGCTGGGCATCCGCTTGCGCAAGTTGTCGAAAAAACGCATCGACGCCGAGATGCGTGTCACCGCCGACCACATCAACCGCAGCGGCCGCATCAACGGCGGCGTGCTGATGGCCTTCGCCGACCTGCTCGGCGCGATGGGCACGCTGGCCAACCTGCCCGAAGGCTGCCGCACGACGACGCTGGAATCGAAAACCAATTTCTTCGCCGCCGGCGAGGGTGAGGTGCTGGCGGCAACCGTGTTGCCGCTGCACATCGGCCGCACGACGATGGTGTGGCAGACGACGATCAGCAATCCCGACGGCCGGCGGGTGGCGATCGTCACCCAGACCCAGATCGTCATTCCGAAAAAATCCTGAAACGCTTTTTGTCGAAGAGGTTTTCATCCATGTTCTCCGCAATCTTCAAGTGCCTGCTCGCCGGCGTTGCCGGCCTCGTTCTCCATTTTCCGGTCCTGGCCCAGGGCAAGCCTGATCCCGCGCTCGCGGCGGCGGCCAAAGTCCCGGGCGCGAAGGTGATGCCCAGCGGGCTGGTGATCGAGATGGTCAAGGAGGGCAAGGGCACACAGCCGTCGCCGACCTCGACGGTGAAGGTGCATTACCGCGGCATGTTTCCCAACGGCAAGGAGTTCGACAGCTCCTTCAGCCGCGGCGAGCCGATCGAGTTTCCGCTGAACGGGGTCATCAAGTGCTGGACCGAGGGCGTGGGCATGATGAAGGTCGGCGGCGCGGCGCGCCTGACCTGTCCGCCGGCGATCGCCTATGGCGCCCGCGGTGCCGGCGGCGTGATTCCGCCGAATGCGACGCTGGTGTTCGAAGTGCAGTTGCTCGGCGTACGTTGAGGAAAATGGTGCTTTTCGGGATCCCGGCGCCGGCATTGAGCCGGTCATCGATTGAATGCAGCAGGGATTCCCGGAGGGAGCCGTTGTGAGCAATGCAATGTCGAAAAATATCGAGCCGATTTACCGGCAGATCAAGGACCGTAATCCCGGCGAGACGGAGTTTCACCAGGCAGTGCGGGAGGTTCTCGAGTCTCTGGGTCCGGTGCTGGTCAGGCATCCCGAATTCGCGGAGCTGAAAATCATCGAGCGGGTGAGCGAGCCCGAGCGGCAGATCATTTTCAGGGTGCCGTGGCAGGATGACAGGGGCGAGATCCGGATCAACCGCGGCTTTCGTGTCGAGTTCAACAGCGCGCTTGGCGTCTACAAGGGCGGGCTGCGTTTTCATCCGTCGGTCAATCTCGGGATCATCAAGTTCCTGGGTTTCGAGCAGGTGTTCAAGAATGCGCTGACCTGTCAACCCATCGGTGGTGCCAAGGGGGGTTCCGATTTCGATCCCAAGGGCAAGTCGGACAACGAGATCATGCGTTTCTGCCAGAGCTTCATGACGGAGCTCTACCGGCACCTGGGTGAGCATACCGACGTGCCCGCCGGCGACATCGGCGTGGGCGGCCGCGAACTGGGCTACCTGTTCGGCCAGTACAAGCGGATCACCAACCGCTACGAATCGACGGTGCTCACCGGCAAGGGCGTCCATTGGGGCGGCTCCCGGGTGCGCACCGAAGCCACCGGCTACGGCGCTGTCTACTTCGTGCGCGAGATGCTGAAAATTCGCAGGCAATCGCTCGAAGGCAAGATCTGCGTCGTGTCCGGATCCGGCAACGTGGCGATCTACACCATGGAGAAACTCGGCAAGCTGGGGGCCAGGGTGATCGCCTGCTCGGATTCGAACGGCGTGATCGTCGACGAGAAAGGCATCGATCTGGATCTCGTCAAGCGGCTCAAGGAAGTCGAGCGCCGGCGCATCGCGGATTACGCGAATTACCACAAGGACGCGAAATACCTCGCTGGCGGCAACATCTGGAAAATTCCCTGCCAGATCGCGATGCCTTCGGCGACGCAGAACGAGATCAGCGGCGACGACGCGCGCCAACTGGTCAACAACGGCTGCATCGTGGTGGGTGAGGGCGCAAACATGCCGACCACCCGGGAGGGGGTGAAGGTATTTTTCGATGCCGGAATCGCCTACGGCCCGAGCAAGGCGGTGAATGCGGGCGGCGTCGCCACCTCCGCGCTGGAGATGCAGCAGAACGCCAGCCGCGACTCGTGGAGCTTCGAGTTCACCGAACGCAAGCTCGACGAGATCATGACCAATATCCATGCACGCACCCATGAAACCGCCGAGGAATACGGCGCTCCGGGCAACTATGTCGTGGGCGCCAACGTCACCGCGTTCATCCGGGTCGCGAATGCGATGGTGGCGCTCGGCTGCATCTGACCACAGGGCTTGACCGCGAGGCTGGCATTGCGCCGGCGCAGGCAATCTTCAACGAACGGAGTCATCCAGACATGATCATCGATTCCCAGATCCACGCCTACGAGGCAAACACCCCGAAACGGCCCTGGCGCACCGTGCCGAACTGGCCGCCCTCGGCCACCGGCGACGAGATGGTCGCGGCGATGGACAGGGTCGGTGTCGACGGCGCGATATTCATTTCCTCGTTCTCGATGTACGGCTACGACGCGAGTTATGCCCTGGAAGTGCAGAAGGCGCATCCCGGCAGGTTCGGCCTGGTGAAGCCGGTCGATCCTGACGATCCCGCGGTCGAAGACGTTGTCGCCGAATGGAAAAGGACGCCGGGCACGGTCGGCATCCGCGCGCTGATGAAAACCGATTCTCCGCATCGCGCCGGCCATCCCGGCCTTGACCGCATGCTGCGCGCCGCGGCGCGCCACGGCTTCCCCGTCAACATCCTGTGCTGGGGCAACCTCGAGGCCGGCGCCGCGCTGATCGACCGCCATCCGGAGACGCGTTTCATCCTCGACCACCTCGGCATCCTGCAGCCGCATGAACCCTCGGCGCGGACCGCCGAACCCTGGGCTGACCTGCCGAAGGTGCTGGAACTGGCCAAACGCCCGAACCTGGTGATCAAGGTCAGCGGCGCCTGCACGCTGTCAAAGGAACCCTATCCCTATTCCGACATCTGGGATCCGCTGGCGCGCGTGTTCGATGCCTGGGGTTTCGAGCGCTGTCTGTGGGGCACCGACTGGACGCGCGCGTTTGCGGTCGTCAATTACGAGCAGGCGGTGGAGCCGTTCCGGATGACGGATCGCCTGAGCGCCGGCGAACGGGCGATGCTGATGGGCGGCGCCTGCGCGAAGGCCTACGGCTGGACGCCGCAGACGAAACGCTGAGCAGAGGAACATCCATGCTGCTCCCGCTCCCCGGACGCAACATCGCCTACGACATCGTCGGCCCGGAAAACGCGCCGGTCATCGCGTTTTCACATTCGCTCGCCGCCGATTTCGGCATGTGGGCGGAACAGGTGCCGGCTGTCATTGCCGCCGGTTACCGCGCGCTGCGCATCGACCTGCGCGGCCATGGCGGCAGCGGCGCGCCGCCCGGACCGTACACCATCGACCAGCTGGCCGACGATGTCATCCTCGTGCTCGATGCGATCAGCGAAAAACAATGCCATTTTGTCGGCCTGTCGATCGGCGGCATGATCGGCCAGTCGCTCGGCATCCGCCATCCGGAGCGGGTCAAGTCGCTGATGCTCTGCGACACCCAGGCCGCTTCCCCTGCCGATGCGGCGTCACGCTGGGGACCGCGCATCGAGGCGATACTGAAAGCCAACTCGCTCGAACCGATCGCCGATGCCACCATGGCGCGCTGGCTGACCGCCGAGTACCGCAAGGCCCACCCGGCGCGCTGGCAGCAGATCCGCGACACCATCGCCGGCTGCACACCCGCCGGCTACATCGGCTGCGCGCAGGCGATCGGCAATTTCAACTTCATCAAGCAGTTGCCCTCGGTGAAAACACCGGCGCTGGTCGTTTGCGGCACCGAGGACCCGGCGGGTTCACCGGAAGAGGTCAGGCACATCGCCAGCCTGTTCGGCAACGGCC
>JALHND010000162.1 GCA_022843705.1 Burkholderiales bacterium | reverse complement strand
GGCACGCCATTTCAGGCGCAACTCCGGAAAATCAGGGACTTGCGCGATCAAGCTGAAGTGGCTAGCGCAACATGCCCCACTTCAATGCAGCACAAAAAAATGGGCACCGGGGAAGCGGTGCCCATCAAGTCCCTACATGCGTTCGCGTGAATCCTGCACAAGCCATTGATTTTCAGGGGATTTGAAAATCCGGCCGCGATAAGGCAGGCTGCTCACACAAACTAGACTCGGGGTTTGCGCTAAAGTTCCGCCGCCATGACCCTTACCGAACTCCGCTATATCGTCGCCGTCGCCCGCGAGCGCCATTTCGGCCGCGCCGCTGAAACCTGCTTCGTCAGCCAGCCGACCCTGTCGGTGGCCGTCAAAAAACTCGAGGAAGAACTCGGCGTGCAGCTGTTCGAGCGCGGCTCCGGCGAAATCACGGCAACCGCCGCCGGCAACCGCGTGGTCGAGCAGGCCCAGCGCGTGCTCGAAGAAGCCGACAAAATCAGGAATCTCGCCAAGTCCAGCGGTGATCCGCTGGAAGGGCCGCTGAAACTGGGCGTGATTTTCACCATCGCACCCTACCTGCTGCCGCAGCTGATCCCGGTGCTGCGCCGGCGCGCGCCGAAAATGCCGCTGGTGCTGGAGGAAAACTACACCGCCACGCTGTCCGAACGCCTGAAACGCGGCGACATCGATGCCGCCGTCGTCGCCCTGCCCTTCAGCGAACCGGGCATCACGGTGACGCCGCTCTACGACGAGCCCTTCGTGGTGGCGATGGCCAAAACCCATCCCTGGGCCGACCGCAAATCGATCCCGGCCGACGAGCTGGCACGGGAAAGCCTGCTGCTGCTGGGCACCGGCCACTGCTTCCGTGACCAGGTGCTCAATGCCTGCCCGGCGCTCAACCGCTCCAGCGCGACCCAGGGCTCGCTGCAGAAAACGGTCGAAGGCTCCTCGCTCGAAACCATCCGCCTGATGGTGGCCTCGGGCATGGGCCTCACCGTGCTGCCGGCCTCGGCGATTCCGGTCCGGCGCGCCGCTGCCGACCTGCTGGCCTATGTGCCGTTCTCGCGCCCGGTGCCGGACCGCCGGGTGGTACTGGCCTCGCGCTCGAGTTTTCCGCGCGCCGCGGCGCTCGAGATCATCCGCGTGGCCGTGGGACTGTGCGCGCTGAACGGCGCCACTCCGGTAAAACAAAAAAAGTGATTTAAAATCAAATACTTATTATTTATATTGGTTCGCCCAATAGATAGTCAATTGCTATTGTTTTATTAACAACAATCAATTGGATTAATAGACCCCTCACCCCTATCATGCTCTCCATGCGTTGCAAGACGCGCCACTTTTTAACCCAGGAGATGCAGATGAAACCCGAATCAGTCACCGTCAAGAACATCGAAGCCGCCTTCGCCGGCGAGTCCATGGCACACATCAAGTACATGTATTTCGCCAGGATCTGCCGCGAACAGGGCGACGTTGAAACCGCAAAAGTGTTCGAGGAAACCGCGGCCCAGGAAGTGCAGCATGCCTTCGGTCACCTCGACCTGCTCTATCCGAAATCGGAGATGAGCCCGGCCAAGGCTCTGGACATGGCGATCGCCGGCGAGACCTACGAGTACACCGAGATGTATCCGCAGTTCCGCCACCTCGCCGAGCAGGAAGGCAACCACGCCGCGGTCAGGGAAATGGACGAGCAGATCGAGGAATCGAAGGAACACGCCGACCGTTTCCGCCAGACGCTGGCCAAGGCCGCCAAGCGCTTCGCCGCGCTGGCCAAGGTCGAAGAGCGCCACGCCAATCACTACCGCGCAGTGCGCGCCAACGTGAAGGCGGCTTAAACATGATCGACCGGTTTCCGTTCGCAATGCTGCAGGCCCTGGCCTGCGCAGTCGGCGGACGGGAGGCAGGAACACCGACCGAAACGAACAAGCACATTACTGATACGGAGAACTGAACATGGCAAATGAAATGCGCAAATGGGAATGCATCGTCTGCGGTTACGTCTACGACGAGGCCGAAGGCGACCCGGAACACGGCATCAAGGCCGGCACGCGCTGGGAAGACATCCCGGAAGACTGGACCTGCCCGGAGTGCGGCATCGCCAAGGCCGACTTCGAAATGGTGCTGAAGGCGGCATAAGCCGCCGGTGAACACCCCCGTCCCGCCTGCGCGGGACGGGCACCGCACCCGAAACACCGTACACGCTGAAAGGAGCTGACATGACCAGGACCCCGAAAATCGACATCGGCATCAAGGACCGCGACCGCAAGGCCATCGCCGACGGCCTGTCGCGGCTGCTCGCAGACACCTACACGCTGTACCTGAAGACCCACAATTTCCACTGGAACGTCACCGGCCCGATGTTCCAGACGCTGCACCTGATGTTCGAGACCCAGTACAACGAGCTGGCGCTCGCCGTCGACCAGATCGCCGAGCGCATCCGCGCGCTGGGTTACCCGGCGCCGGGCACCTACGCCGACTACGTCAAGCTGTCCTCGATCAAGGAAACGGCCGGCGTGCCGAAGGCGGAAAAAATGATCGCGCTGCTGGTCGAAGGCCAGGAAGCCGTCGCCCGCACCGCGCGTTCGGTGTTCCCGGTGGTCGACAAGGCCAATGACGAGCCGACCGCCGACCTGCTGACCCAGCGCATGCAGATCCACGAAAAAAATGCCTGGATGCTGCGCAGCCTGATCGAGAAATAGGGGCGACAATCCCCCACTCCTTCTCCCCGCCTGCGGGGAGAAGGTCGGGATGAGGGGCTGCGAAAAGCCACATTTTTTTGATACAAGCATCCAGTTTTTGCAATGAGCACACCATGACCGAGATGATCATGACCGCACGCCGCCTCGCCGCCGAGCCTTCCTGGCAACGGCTGGCGGCGTTCTTCGTGCTCGCCGTTACGGCAGTGGCGCTGGCGATGGAACTCGCAGCGGCCGCACCGGCGAACGAGGCGGTGCGTGCCGCGCTCGCGGCCACGCTGTTCACCGCTCTGGCCACCGGTGCCGGCGCCCTGCCGGTATTGGTGATCCGGCAGATTTCCGATGCGATGCGCGATACCCTGCTCGGCTTCGGCGCCGGGGTGATGCTCGCGGCCAGCTTTTTCTCGCTGCTCGTGCCGGCGCTGGAAACCGGCACGGAGCTCGCCGGCAGCCCGGTCAGTGGTGTGCTGATCGCCGCGGCCGGCGTGCTGATCGGCGCTGCGGTGCTGATGGCCGGCGACCGCTGGATGCCGCATGAACATTTCGTCAAGGGCCGCGAAGTCGGCCAGCCGGCGACGCCGGAGAACGCGGCCGGACTGTGGCTGTTCATCACCGCGATCACGCTGCACAACATTCCGGAGGGCCTCGCCGTCGGTGTCGCCCAGGGCGGCGGCAGCGGCACGGCGCTCACCGCGGGCATCGCCATCCAGAACATGCCCGAAGGCCTGATCGTCGCGATCGCGCTGGTGACGCTGGGCATCTCGCGCTGGAAGGCCGTGGCGCTTGCGCTCGCCTCCGGCATGGCAGAACCCCTCGGTGGACTGGTCGGCGCCAGTGCCATCGGTTACGCCGCGATGATGCTGCCCTGGGGACTGGCCTTTGCCGCCGGCGCCATGCTGTTCGTGATCAGCCACGAGATCATTCCCGAGACCCACCGCAACGGCAACGAACGCGTCGCGACCATCGGCCTCATCGGCGGCTTTGTGCTGATGATGCTGTTTGATACCATCCTGCGCTGATTTCCAACGGAAAACCCATGGACCCGATCATCATCATCGGCAGCGGCCTCGCGGGCTACAACACCGCGAAGGAGCTGCGCAAACTCGACACCACCACCCCGCTGACCCTGATCGCAGCCGACAGCGGCCCGTTCTACTCCAAACCGATGCTGTCGAACGCGCTGGCCTCGAAAAAGGAGGCGGCCGCGATTGCGCTGAACACGCCGGAGCAGATGGCGACCCAGCTCAACGCGGCAGTACGCGCAAAAACCCGCGTCGACGCCATCGACACCGCCGCCCGCACGCTGCGCATCGGCGACGAAACGCTGCGTTACTCGAAACTGGTGCTCGCCCTCGGCGCCGACCAGATCCGGTTGCCCATTGCCGGAGATGCGGCGGGCGACATACTGACCGTCAACGACCTCGACGATTACGCCGGTTTCCGTGCGGCCATCGCCGGAAAAAAACGCGTGGCAATCATTGGCGCCGGGCTGATCGGCTGTGAATTCGCCAACGACCTGGCCGCCGCCGGTTACGCCGTGGATGTCATCGACATCGCCGGCCAGGCGCTGGGCCGGCTGCTGCCGCCCGAAGGCGGCGCGCTGCTGCAGTCGAAACTCGCCGCTCTGGGTGTGCAGTGGCATCTCGGCACCAGCGTCGCCGCGGTCGATCGCGCGGACGGAGGCTACGCCGTCAAACTGGCCAACGGAACGACGCTGCAGGCCGACGTCGTGCTTTCGGCGGTGGGACTGAAGCCGCGCACCGCGCTCGCCGCAGCTGCAGGCATCAAGGTCAATCGCGGCATCGCCGTCAACCGCAATCTCGAAACCAGCGCCGCCGGGGTTTACGCCCTCGGCGACTGCGCGGAAATAGAAGGCCTGGTGATGCCGTACGTGATGCCGATCATGCATGCCACGCGCGCACTGGCACAGACGCTGGCCGGAAAACCTGCAGCCGTGTCCTTCCCGGCGATGCCGGTGATGGTGAAAACCCCCGCCTGCCCGACCATCGTCTCGCCCCCCGCGGCGGGCGCCGAGGGTCAGTGGCAGATCGAGGTCACCGGTGATGGCGTCAAATCGCTGTTCGTCGGCGCTGACGGCAAGCTGCTCGGCTTCGCGCTGAACGGCAGTGCCACTGCCGAACGCGCGAAACTCGCGCCGCAGCTGCCGCCGGTGCTCGCCTGAGGAAACCAAAACGAAAGCGCGGGCCGGCTCCGCGCCTCGTCATCGTTTATTGCCCGTTCTCGTCCCCGTAGTACCATCCGGGGACCATGCTGACACCCGTCACCCGCCTCCTGCTGATCGCGAATGTCGCGATCTTCCTGCTGCAATTCGTACTCGGCGACCTGCTGATCATCTGGTTCGCGCTGTGGCCTTTCCACACGCCGCAGGAACTGGGCGTGCGTTTCCTGCCCTGGCAGGTCATCACCTACGGTTTCCTGCACGGCGGACTGCTCCATATCGGCTTCAACATGCTGGCGCTGTACATGTTCGGCGGCCAGATCGAGGCCGTGTTCGGACCGAGGCGTTTCCTGATCTACTACCTGGGCTGCGTGTTTGCCGCCGCCCTCACCCAGCTCGCGGTGTCGACCCTGAGCGGCGGGCCACCGCTGCCGACGGTGGGCGCCTCCGGCGGCGTCTTCGGCCTGTTGCTCGCCTACGGACTGCTTTTCCCGCGGCGCATACTGGTGCTGATTTTCCCGCCGATACCCATGCCGGCCTGGCTGTTCGTCACGCTGTACGGATTGCTGGAGCTCTACCTCGGCGTCACCGGCACCCAGGCCGGTGTCGCGCATTTTGCGCACCTCGGGGGCATGTTCGGCGGCTGGCTGCTGATCCGGCAGTGGCGTTCAAGGCGGTGATTAAGTGATTAAAGGATCTCTTGCCCCATTACTTAATCACCTAATCACTTAATCACCAGTTTTCAAGAAGCAGCTCCCGCACCCACACCTCATCCGCATCCAGCGTCGAATGCACGAGATCTTCGTCCGCGCCGAGGCCTGCGCGCAGGCGATGCAGCCGGGCCGCCCGGATATTGGCGTCGCGCACCGTGTAGCCATAACGCGCGAAACGGTCGATTTCGATCGCATTGTCAGCTTCCGGCGCATCACGCAGCCAGAAACCCTCGCCGACAAAGTTTTCGGCCAGTGATTCCAGCTCCGCATACAACTCGCGGTCCAGCGGCTGCGGCGGCATCACGGCCTCTGCGGTCAAGGCATCCCCATCGATGCCGCCCCGCCAGCGCCAGGCCCACTCCGCCGCGCCTTCGGTCGCCAGCAGTTCCACCACATCACTCTCCCGCGCGATGCGGAACAGCGCGTCGCGTTCGTGGTTCAGCACATACCCGACCCACTCGCCTGCAGCACGCCGCTGCAGCACGAAGGCAAGGCGGATCGTGCCGTCGGCCGCCGCATCGAGATAACGGTGGGGCGCCTCGCCGGACAGGGTGTCGATTGCCTCCTCGACATGTTCCGTGATGT
>JALHND010000161.1 GCA_022843705.1 Burkholderiales bacterium | reverse complement strand
GCTTTCCTGCAGCGCGCGCAGCGTGGCCTGGTGCTGCTCCTGCAGGTTCAGGTTGGTCAGCGCGAAGGAGATGTCGCCGGCCATTTTCTGCATCAGGCTGACGACCTCATGATCGAAGAAATCCTGCTCCGTTGCCTGCAGGCCCAGCACGCCGACAACTTCACCGTCGCAGGAAAACGGCAGCGAGGCCAGCGCGCGGAACCCGGAATCGCGGGCGCGCTGGTGCCAGCGTGCCAGCTCCGGATCGTTGAGCAGATCGTTGCTGACCATCACCCGGTTTTCACGGAAGGCCCGGCTTGCGAGGCCGCGGCCCTCCGGGACCGCCGGATTGGACGACACCCTGAGATCGCTCAGGTAGTTTTTGCTGACGCCGGAGTAGGCGACGACATTCAGTTCGCGGCTGTCCGGATCGTGCATGCGTATCCACGCCGATCCCAGTCCGCCGTCGCTGACGGCAATCCGGCAGATGGCGCGGAACAGGCTGTCCTGGTCGCGCGTGCGCGCGATCGCCGCATTGGTTGCGCTGAGCGTGCTGAAGAAGCGGTTCAGCCGCATGATCCGCATTTCCGCCAGCTTGCGGTCGGTGATGTCGCGATTGACGCCGACGAGGCCGAACACCCTGCCCGACGAATCCTTCAGCGGCACCTTCGAGGTCAGGTGCCAGCGGGCGACAGGTCCGCGGTCGCCGGCCCTGGCAATGTAGGTGCGGGTTTCCCGGTCCGTCATCGCTTGTCCCGAGTCGATGACACTCTGGTCTTCTTCCCGGTAGCGCTTTGCCATCTCGGGCGGGAACAGTTCATCCACGGTCTTGCCGATGACATCTTCGTGGCGCTCGACCCCGCGTATCTTCAGGTAGGCGGTGTTGGGGAGGACGATCCGGCCTTCGAGGTCGCGCACGTAGATGCGTTCCGGCAGCGCGTCGATCACGGTGCGCAGCAGCAGGCGTTCCTGGGCCAGGGCGTCCTCGATGCGCTTGCGCTCCGAAATGTCCTCCATCATGCGCAGGAAATACAGCGGTTCCCCGGCGGAGTCGCGCACCAGTGAAATCGAGCGGTCGGTCCATACCATCGAGCCGTCCTTGCGCCGGTACGGCCGCTGCGACCGGTAGATCTTCATTTCGCCCTTCAGCATCTGCTGCAGGTAATGCGGCCGGTCGGATTCCAGGTATTCCGGCGTCAGGATGTCCGCGGTGGTCATGCCCAGAAGTTCTTCCCGCGTGTAGCCGAGGATTTCGCAGGCCCGGGGGTTGACATCGAGGATGGTGCGGTCAAAACCGGTATGCATGATGCCGACCGGGGAGGTTTCGAAGGTGGCGCGGTAACCGTCCTCGGTCAGGCGGCGCGTGGTGATGTCCTCCACCACCAGCACGAAGTGGGGCTTCTGGTCCGCAATGTCGCGTGCCAGCGATGTTGTACGCCGCACCCAGATCAGGCTGCCGTCCTTGCGCAGGTAGCGCTTTTCCGAGCTGAAATTGTCGAGTTTCCCCGCCAGCAGGCGGGAACGCATGGCGATGTCCATGCCGATGTCGTCGGAGTGGCTGATCTGTTTCAGGTTCATCCGCAGCAGGGATGACCTGTCGTGTCCGGTCATGTCGCAGAACTTCTGGTTGACCTCCAGGATGTTGCTGTCGAAGTCGACCCGGACGATGCCCACCGCAGCCTGTTCGAAAGTCTGTTCCAGGCGCGCCTCGGCCTCCTTGCGCGAGGTGATGTCCTGGATCACGGCGATGACATGCGAGGGTTTTTCTTCGGAGCCCCGAACCGAGGATATCGTCACGGTGCACCAGATGATGCGGCCGTCCTTGCGCCGGTAGCGCCGTTCCCGGGTATAACTGTCGAGATCGCCGCTGAGTATTTTCTGGTTGTAGCGGTGAGCCTCCTCCTGGTCGTCAGGCAGCGTGACGTCGGCTGCGCTGAGTTGCAGCAGCTCTTCGCGGGTGTAGCCGAGCATGTCGCAGAATTTCTGGTTCACGCGCAGCCAGGGCGAGTTGCGTTTTCCGGGGAGACGCAGGCTCATGCCGACTCCGGCCTGCTCGAAGGAGGCCGTGAACAGGTCTTCCGCCGCTTTTTGGTGGCTGAGGTCGGCGACCATCGAGATGATGTAGCGCGGCGTCCCGTCGGGCCGGCGCACCATCGACATCGAGCGGGCGACGTGGATGATGCTCCGGTTCCTGCGCAGATAGCGCTTTTCGGCGTAGATGTGCGGGACCTCGCCGCTGACCAGCCGTGCGTTCTGCGCGCGGCTGTCATCGCGGTCATCAGGATGCGTGATGTCGTCTATGGCGCTTTTTGCCAGCAGTTCTTCGCGGGCATAACCCAGCAATTCGCAAAGCCGGTCGTTCACGGTCAGGAAATGCCCGGAAGTGTCGGTAAGGGCAATGCCGATGGCCGATTGCTCAAAGATGGTGCGGAACAGTTCCTCCTCGTCCTTGCGCCGGGTGATGTCCTCGATGACCCGGATCAGGTACAGCGGACTGCCGTCCTCGTCGCGCGCCAGCGACACCGTGCGGTTGACCCAGATCAGGCTGCCGTCCTTGCGGCGGTAGCGCTTTTCACTGGAGAAACTGCCGATTTCGCCTGCAATCAGTTTTTTTCGCTGCGCCAGGTCCTTGTTTTTGTCATCCGGGTGCACGACGTCCCGCGTCGTCATGCCGAGGATTTCCTCGAGGCTGTAGCCCAGCATGTCGCAGAAGCGGCCGTTGGCCAGCAGGTAGCGGTCATTGAGCGAGGTGTGGGTGATGCCCACCGTGGCCTGCTCGAAGGTCATCCGGAACTGCTGCTCGGCGGCATGGCGGCTGGAAACATCCTGGATCATCGCGACGAAGTAATCCGGGCTGCCGTCGGGTTTGCGCACCAGCGCGACCGCCGCGGTCGCCCAGATCACGCTGCCGTCCCTGCGGATGTAGCGTTTTTCCCGCGAGGTCGTGCCGGCTTCCATGCCGTCGATCAGCTGGTCGCGAAGCTGCGCGGACACCGCACGGTCTGCGGGATGGGTGAGGTCGCGCAGGTTCTGCTTCTCCAGTTCATCGCGCGTGTATCCCAGTATCTCGCAGGCCGCCGGATTGGCGGCGACGATGCGGCCGTCGATCGCGGAATGGATGATGCCGATCGGCGCGTGCTCGAAGGTTGCGCGGTTGCGTTGCTCCGCGGCCTCGCGGTCGGTGATGTCGGTGGCGATGCCGCCCAGCGCGTACACCCTGCCGTTGAAGTCGCGCAGCGGGAACTTGGTGACCAGCGAGGTATGGGGGCCATCGACATACAGCGCCCGTTCCTCGAAGGTCATCGCGGCGCCGGTCTCCAGAACGCGATGATCGTTGTTGCCGAAGGCCGCGGTCTGTTCCATGCCGAAGATTTCGGCGTCCGTCCTGCCGATGACCGCGGCGGCATCAATGCCGAAGGCCTGCAGGAAGCGGGGGTTGACATGCAGGTAACGGCCCGCGGTGTCCTTGATGAAGGTCGGTGCCGGGGTGTTTTCGAGGAAGGCCTGCAGGCGTGCCTCGTTGCGTTGCGCCCGGTCGCGCAGCCTGCGGCGCTCGAATGCGCCCTCGACCGCGGCCACGATCCTGCCCAGCCGGTCCTTCAGCAGGAAATCATCGGCGCCGAGGCGGATGACCTCGATGGCCTCCGGTTCGGTTATTGCGCCGGACACCAGGATGAACGGGATGTCCAGCCCGCTCTCGCGCAGGATGTGCAGGGCCTTGAGTCCGCTGAACCGCGGCAGGTGGTAGTCGGAAAAAACGATGTCGGGACGGGTTTGCAGCGCTGTCCGGTAGTCGGCTTCCGTCTGTACGCGTGTCCATGAGAAGGCGTGGCCGGCGCTGCGGAGCGTGGCCATCAGCAGCTCGGCGTCGACGTCCCGGTCTTCGACGAGCAGTGCGCGCAGCGGGCGGGCCGGACTCAGCATGCCGGGGACCCGTGTGTGCCGGCCGTGCAGCAGCAGCCGGGTGCTGGCTCGGGGAGGGCAGGCGGAAGCTTCATGGACAACCCGTTTCCGGTTTTCGGCCTTGTGTGCAGGCAAGGCCCTAGGGTAAGACAGATTGGCACTATTGTGGTGCGGTTGTGCTCTTCGGCATGCCGCTCCGCGATTCGGGCCCCCAGACTGTCAATTACGGCCGGAATATCCGTTTTCTTGACGAGGATTTATGCGGAGGAGGTCCTTGGCCGCAGCCTCCTCCGCAACTGTTCCGGTGTTTATCCGGTCGTGTTCTGCAGCGACCGTGCCGGCAATCCCGACTTGCGCTTGATTTCACGGCGCAGCAGTTCTTCGTCCCGGCCCTTGACGAAAAACCGCTGGACCTCGCCCTCGTTGATGGCGGCCGTCGCGGTATTGAAATCGCGGGCACCGCTGAACATGATGCGCACGGTTTCCGGGTACATCAGTTTCACCTGCCGCAGAAAGTCCACGCCGCTCATCTGCGGCATGTTCTGGTCGGAGATCACGATGCCGACGCGGTTGTTGTTCAGCAGCTCGAAGGCCTGGCGCGTGTCGCCGGCGGTCAGTATGTTGTGTCCGTCTTTCTGCAACATGATCCGCGCCAGCATCAGGTCTTCCTTGTTGTCATCGACGACCAGTATCGCCGGTTTGCGGCCGGCGGCTTCAGCCTCCCGGCGCGGACTGTGCAGCAGGCCGTTCGAGGACAGCAGCGCCCTGCAGTCATCTGCGGGCAGCGGCCTGGCGAACAGGAAACCCTGGGCCTCGTCGCAGCGGTTGTCACCGAGGAAGGCGAGCTGTTCCTCGGTTTCCACACCCTCGGCAATCACTTTCAGGCCGAGGCTGTGCGCGAGGGTGATCACGGTCCGCGCGATGACCGCGTCATCCTCGTCGAGCGTCATGTCGCGGACGAAGGAGCGGTCGATCTTGAGGGCATCCAGCGGGAAACGCTTGAGATAACTCAGGCTGGAGTACCCGGTGCCGAAATCATCCGCCTCGAGGCGGACGCCCAGGGCCTTGATCTCGTTCAGGATGATGATCGCCTCCTCCGGATTGTCCATCAGCGCGCTCTCGGTGATTTCCATGTGGATCAGTTGCGGGTCGATTCCGTGTTCCTTCAGCGCATGGTCGAGAACGGCGGCGAAACCCTGCTGGCGCAGCTGGCGCGCCGACAGGTTGATGGCCACCGGCACCGTGCGGACCCCGGCCTGTTGCCAGGCTTTCAGCTGTGCGCAGGCCGTGCGCAGCACCCACTCGCCGACCTGCACGATGAGGCCGGTTTCCTCCAGCACCGGGATGAACTGTCCCGGCGGCACCAGGCCGCGCTCCGGCGACTGCCAGCGCAGCAGGGCCTCCAGGCCCGAAATCCGGCCGCTGGCGATGTCGATCTTGGGCTGGTAGTGCAGCAGAAGTTCCCCGCGCTCGAGGCCGCGGCGGATGCCGGTTTCAAGCTGCAGTTTTTCGGTCGCGCGCGCGTTCATTTCCGCGGTGTAGTACTGGTAATTGTTGCGGCCCGCCGCCTTGGCACCGTACATCGCCGCGTCGGCATCGCGAACCAGGGTTTCGACGCCCCGGCTGTCCGAGGGATAGAGCGTGATGCCGATGCTTGCGGTCACGAAAACCTCGTTGCCGTCGAGGTCGAAGGGGGAGGCAAGAGCGTCGATGATTTTCTGCGCGACGTAGCCCGCGTTCTGTGCCTCGGCCAGTTCGGACAGGATGATCGCAAACTCGTCGCCGCTGAGCCGCCCGACCGTGTCGGTGGGGCGCAGGCAGGCGCCCAGCCTTGCCGCAACCTGCTTCAGCAGCAGATCGCCTTTGATGTGGCCCAGGGTGTCGTTGACGATCTTGAAGCGGTCGAGGTCGAGAAACAGCACGCCCAGTATCCACTGGTTGCGATGGGCCTGGGCGAGTGCCTGCCGCAGGCGGTCGTTGAACAGCACCCGGTTGGGCAGGCCGGTCAGGCTGTCATAGTGAGCGAGATTGGCGAGCTGCTCCTGCGCCTGCTTGCGCTCGGTGATGTCCTCGGCGATGCCGGCAATCCGGTAAACCTCGCCCCGGGTGTTTTTTACCGGGAATGCGCGGTCATGGACCCAGCGCAGGCTGCCGTCACTGCGCAGCATCCGGTATTCGATGTCATAGGTGCCCAGCGGCGCGCGTTCCTTGCGCGAGTATTTCACGCGTTCACGGTCTTCCCCGTGGATCGTCCGCAGCCAGGCCTGCGGCTCGGCGGCGAGTTCGGATACCGGCCGCCCGGTGATTTTTTCGTACGCCGGGCTGACGTAAATGGTGTCTTTCTGCGCCGCGTCGGTCATCCAGAACACCTGCGGGATGTT
>JALHND010000160.1 GCA_022843705.1 Burkholderiales bacterium | reverse complement strand
CTTGCGCTCCAGCGCCAGCTCGAGCACCCGGTCGATCCACTTCACCGGCTGGATGTCGAGCTTGTTCTTGACGTTGTCCGGAATCTCCTTGAGATCCTTGACGTTTTCCTCGGGGATCAAGACGGTCTTGATGCCACCGCGGTGCGCAGCCAGCAGTTTTTCCTTCAGACCGCCGATCGGCAGCACCTCGCCGCGCAGCGTGATCTCGCCGGTCATCGCCACGTCGGCACGCACCGGGATGCCGGTCAGCACCGACACCATCGCGGTGCAGATGCCGATGCCGGCGCTGGGACCGTCCTTCGGCGTGGCGCCCTCAGGCAGGTGGATGTGCACGTCGTTCTTCTGGTAGAAGTCCGGGTGGATGCCCAGGCGCTGCGAGCGCGCCCGCACCACCGACATTGCCGCCTGCACCGATTCCTGCATGACTTCGCCGAGTTTGCCGGTGGTCGTCATCTTGCCCTTGCCGGCCATGGTCGCCGCCTCGATCGACAGCAGCTCGCCGCCAACCTCGGTCCAGGCCAGGCCGTTGACCTGGCCGATCTGATTTTTCTTCTCGGCGATGCCGAAGGAATAACGCCGCACCCCGAGGTACTTGTCGAGGTTGCGCGCGGACACGGTGATCTTGCGCTCCTTACCGCCACTGACCAGTTCCTTGACCACCTTGCGGCAGATCTTGGAGATTTCGCGGTCAAGGCTGCGCACGCCGGCCTCGCGCGTGTAATAACGCACGATGTCGCGCAGCGCGCTGTCGGACACCGTCAGCTCGTCCTTCTTCAGGCCGTGGTTCTGCATAGTTTTCGGCAGCAGGTGATTCTCGGCGATGTGGATCTTCTCGTCCTCGGTGTAACCCGACAGGCGGATGATCTCCATCCGGTCGAGCAGCGCCGGCGGAATGTTCAGCGTGTTGGCCGTGGCGACGAACATCACGTCCGACAGGTCGTATTCGACCTCGACGTAATGGTCGACAAAGGTGTTGTTCTGCTCCGGATCCAGCACCTCGAGCAGCGCGGATGCCGGGTCACCCCGGAAATCCATGCCCATCTTGTCCACTTCGTCCAGCAGGAACAGCGGGTTGCGGACGCCGACCTTGGACATGTTCTGGAGGATCTTGCCGGGCATCGAACCGATGTAGGTGCGGCGGTGGCCGCGGATTTCCGCCTCGTCGCGCACGCCGCCCAGCGACATGCGCACGAACTTGCGGTTGGTCGCGCGCGCAATCGACTGGCCGAGCGAGGTCTTGCCGACGCCGGGGGCGCCGACCAGGCACAGGATCGGCGCCTTCAGCTTGTCGACGCGCTGCTGCACCGCCAGGTATTCGACGATGCGCTCCTTGATCTTCTCGAGGCCGTAGTGGTCCTCGTCCAGCACCTTCTCGGCCAGCTTGAGATCGGTGCTGATCTTGCTTTTCTTGCGCCACGGCAGGCCGATCAGCGCGTCGATGTAGTTGCGCACGACGGTGGCCTCGGCCGACATCGGCGACATCAGCTTCAGCTTCTTCAGTTCGGCCTCGGCTTTCTTGCGCGCGTCCTTGGGCATGCGCGCCGCCTTGATCTTTTTCTCGATCTCGTCGATGTCCGCGCCTTCCTCGGTCTCGCCGAGCTCCTTCTGGATCGCCTTCACCTGCTCGTTCAGGTAGTACTCGCGCTGGCTTTTCTCCATCTGGCGCTTGACGCGGC
Source organism: Burkholderiales bacterium (assembly GCA_022843705.1). Classification (GTDB taxonomy): domain Bacteria; phylum Pseudomonadota; class Gammaproteobacteria; order Burkholderiales; family SG8-41. The sequence goes on along the minus strand of JALHND010000160.1, from coordinate 4,596 downwards.
CGCGGATGCGCTTCTCCACCTGCAGAATGTCGAGTTCGCCCTCCACCACCTTCAGCAGGTGGTCCAGGCGCTGTTTGACGTCGAGCATTTCCAGCACTTCCTGCTTCTGCTCCAGCTTGAGCGGCAGGTGCGCGGCAATGGTGTCGCCGAGGCGGCCGGCCTCGTCGATGCCCGCCAGCGAGGTGAGTATCTCCGGCGGAATCTTCTTGTTGAGCTTCACGTACTGGTCGAACTGCTGGATCATCGTCCGCCGCATCGCCTCGGTCTCGTGGTCGGTCGCCGGATCGCTGGCGATCGGGGTGACCTGGACCGTGAAGTGGGTCTTGACGTCCTCGATGCTGTGGATGCGCGCGCGCTGACTGCCTTCCACCAGCACCTTCACCGTGCCGTCCGGCAGTTTCAGCATCTGCAGGATGTTGGCAATGCTGCCGACGTCGTAGAGGTCTTCCGGCGCCGGTTCGTCCTTGGCCGCGGATTTCTGCGCCACCAGCACGATGCTTTTCCCCGCTTCCATCGCGGTTTCCAGTGCCTTGATCGATTTCGGCCGCCCCACGAACAGGGGAATGACCATGTGCGGAAACACCACGACATCCCTCAAGGGGAGCAGGGGCATTTCCATCTTGCTGATTTCATTGCTGATTTGGTCATTCATTGGCATCACCTGAGAGAGAGAACAAAAGAACAGCTTGGGGCTGCGGCCGGCAAATCAAGGAGCGCCGGCCGGCAAAACCCCGCTGCGGCAGCGTCACCGCCGCCGCTCCGTCCGTGCCGGAAGAGAAAACTGCGCGGGCCTGGGGCGCCCGCATCCGGCGGTCAGACGGTTGATCCGGCAACTTTGGGCTGGTCCGAGTAGATGAGCAGCGGCGGCGCGTCGCTGGTGATGGTGCCTTCGTCGACCGCCACCTTGACCACATTTTCCAGCGACGGCAGGTCGAACATGGTGTTCAGCAGCGTGTGCTCGAGGATCGAGCGCAGGCCGCGCGCGCCGGTCTTGCGCGCCAGCGCCTTGCGCGCAATCGCGCGCAGTGCGGCGTCGCGCACTTCCAGTTCGACGCCTTCCATGCTGAACATTTTCTGGAACTGCTTGATCAGCGCATTTTTCGGCTGTGTCAGGATCTCGATCAGCGCCACCTCGTCGAGTTCAGCCAGCGTCGCCACCACCGGCAGGCGGCCGACAAATTCCGGGATCAGGCCGTACTTGATCAGGTCTTCCGGCTGGCAGTCGCGCAGGACCATCGCAATGTCCTTGCCATTGTCCTTGCTGCGCACGTCGGCGCCGAAGCCGATGCCGCTCTTCTCCGAACGCGCACGGATGATCTTGTCGAGGCCGTCGAAAGCGCCGCCGCAGATGAACAGGATGTTGGTGGTGTCGACCTGAACGAATTCCTGGTTCGGGTGCTTGCGGCCGCCCTGCGGAGGCACCGAGGCGATGGTGCCCTCAATCAGCTTCAGCAGCGCCTGCTGCACGCCCTCGCCCGACACGTCGCGGGTGATCGAGGGGTTGTCGGATTTGCGCGAGATCTTGTCGATCTCGTCGATGTAGACAATGCCGCGCTGCGCCTTCTCGACGTCGTAGTCGCACTTCTGCAGCAGCTTCTGGATGATGTTCTCGACGTCCTCACCGACATAACCGGCCTCTGTCAGCGTCGTCGCATCGGCCATCACGAAGGGCACGTTGAGCAGCCGCGCCAGCGTCTGCGCGAGCAGCGTCTTGCCGGAACCGGTCGGCCCGACCAGCAGGATGTTCGACTTGGCCAGCTCGACATCGTCGTTTTTGCCGACGTTGCGCAGCCGCTTGTAGTGGTTGTAGACCGCCACCGACAGGATGCGCTTGGCGACATCCTGGCCGATCACGTACTGGTTCAGGATGTCGCGGATTTCATGCGGCACCGGCAGGTCCGACTTGGCGCCCTTCGCGCCCTGGTCGCCCTGGGTTTCCTCGCGGATGATGTCATTGCAGAGCTCGATGCACTCGTCGCAGATGAACACCGACGGTCCCGCGATGAGCTTGCGCACCTCGTGCTGGCTCTTGCCGCAGAACGAGCAGTACAGCAGCTTCTCACCGCCCACTTTTTCCGTCATGCCCGCAACCCTTTGTCCGTTGTTTTAACCTGCCCGCCCTGCTGTGACCACCGGTGCCGGCGAAAATTCCGCCGCACACCGGCCCTATTTCACCGTATCGGTCCTGCTGACCAGGACCTTGTCGACCAGACCGTAGTTTACCGCCTGTTCGCCGGAAAGGAAGTTGTCGCGGTCAGTGTCCTTTTCGATGGTGGCGACATCCTGGCCGGTGTGTTTGGCGAGGATGGCATTGAGCTTGCCCTTCAGGAACAGGATTTCCTTGGCATGAATCTCGATGTCCGAGGCCTGCCCCTGGAAACCGCCCATCGGCTGATGGATCATCACCCGCGAATTGGGCAGGCAGAAACGCTTGCCCTTGGCCCCCGCCGTAAGCAGCAGTGCGCCCATGCTGGCCGCCTGCCCCACGCACAGCGTCGACACGTCCGGCTTGATGAACTGCATGGTGTCGTAGATTGCCATGCCGGCGGTCACCGACCCGCCGGGCGAATTGATGTAGAAGGAGATGTCCTTGTCAGGATTCTCGGACTCCAGGAACAGCAGCTGGGCGACGATCAGGTTCGCCGTCACCTCGTTGACCGGACCGACCAGGAACACCACCCGCTCCTTCAGCAGCCGCGAGTAGATGTCGTAGGCGCGCTCGCCGCGGCCACTCTGCTCGATCACCATCGGGATCATGCCGAGGCCCTGCGGTTCCATCATCGCCTGCGGTTCGAAATAACGCGTCATTGGGTATTCCCCATCAATTCATCAAAGGTCACGGCCTTGTCCTCGACTTTGGCTGTCGCCAGCGCCCAGGTCACGACATTCTCTTCAAGCACCACCGACTCGATGTCGCGCAGGCGGTCCGGCGACTGGTAGAACCACTTCACCACCTCCTGCGGATGCTCGTAGCTCTGCGCCTGTTCTTCCACGGCTGCGCGCACCTGTTCCGGCTTGGCCTGCAGGTTCTGCCCGCGCACCACTTCGGAAAGGATCAGCCCGAGGCTGACCCGGCGCTGCGCCTGCTTCTCGAACAGGTCCGCCGGCAGCGGCATGTCGTCGCGCACCGGGATGCCGCGGGACGCCAGGTCCTGCTTCGCCATCTCGCGCAGGCGGTCGATTTCCATGTCGATCAGCGACTTCGGCACTTCGAGGCTGGTCGCCGCGAGCAGCGCGTCCATCACCTGTTCCTTGACCCTGGCCTTGAGCCGCGCCTTGACCTCGCGTTCGAGGTTGCCGCGGACTTCGGCACGCATCTTCGCCAGGTCGCCGTCGGCGATGCCCAGCGTCTTCGCGAACTCGGCATCGATCGCCGGCAGCTTCGGCGCCGCCACTTCATTGACCTTCACCTCGAACACCGCGGTCTTGCCGGCCACTTCCTTGCCGGCATAGTCGTCCGGAAACTTCAGTTCGAAGCTCTTGCTGTCACCGGCCTTCATGCCCGGCAGGTTTTTCTCGAATTCCGGCAGGAAACGGCCCTCGCCCAGCACCACCGGCTGGCCTTCGGCCTTGCCGCCGGCAAATTCAGTGCCGTCGATCTTCCCGACGTAGTCCATCGTCACCCGGTCACCGCTCTCGGCGGCACGTTCGACCTTTTCGAAGCTCACGCGCTGCTTGCGCATGATGTCCAGCGTCTTGTCGACATCCGCGTCCGACACCTCGAGCACCGGCCGCGACAGCGTGGACTTGGCCACGTCGCCGACCACCACCTCGGGATAGACCTCGAAGGTCGCGCTGTACTGGAACTCTTCGGCACCGTCCACGGGCGGCACCGCATCGAATTTCGGGTAGCCGGCGACGCGCAGCTTCTGCTCGTTTACGGCATCGCCGAAGGTTTTCTGCAGCGTGTCGCCCAGCACCTCCTGGCGCACCTGCGGGCCGTACTGCTGGGCCACCACCTTCAGCGGCACCTTGCCCGGCCGGAAGCCGGAGATCTTGACCGTGCGCGCCAGCCGCTTGAGGCGGTTTTCCACCTCGCCATTGATTTCCGCCATGGGCACCGCAATGCTCAGCTTGCGTTCCAGGCTGCCCAGCGTTTCCAGATTCGCTTGCATCAAATCATTCCCTGTTGAGTTTCCGTGGTGTCAGTGCGGTCTGGTGCGAAAGGAGGGACTCGAACCCACACGCCTCGCGGCGCCAGAACCTAAATCTGGTGCGTCTACCAATTCCGCCACTTTCGCGCTGCAACATGCATCCGGCCTGCCGATGCCTGTGCCGCCTGTCTGACGCGTCTTGCAACCCCTTGATTGTAATATACTCGCGGCTTCGGCGACATGGCCCCGGAGTAGTGTTTTCCGCGGGAAAACCGCGCCAAGCCCTTGATGGCAATCTCTTTTCCGGATCCCGTGGCCGTCGATCACTACGAAAACTTCCCCGTCGCCTCGATCCTGCTGCCGCGACGCCTGCGACGCCCCGTAGCCCTCATTTACCGCTTCGCCCGCGAATCCGACGACTTTGCCGACGAAGGCGATGCGCCGGATGAGGAACGCCTGGCGCAGCTTGCCGGATTCAGCCGCGAACTGCAGCGCATAGAAC
>JALHND010000159.1 GCA_022843705.1 Burkholderiales bacterium | reverse complement strand
GGCGGCGGCAGCGACATCGTTGCCCGCATCGCGGCCCAGACGCTGTCCGATGCCTGGGGCCAGTCCCTGGTCATCGACAACCGGCCCGGCGCCGGCGGCACCATCGGCACCACGATTGTCGCCAAGGCGCCGGCGGACGGTTATACCGCGCTGGTGTCGAGCTCTACCATGGCGATCGGGCCGGCGCTGTTCAAGAACATCGGCTTCGACGTGCTCCGCGATTTCGCGCCGGTGACACTGATCGCCGACCAGCCCAGCATCATCGCAGTCAATCCGAAGGTTCCGGCGAAGTCGCTGACCGAACTGATTGCGCTGTTCAAGAAGGAACCGGGCAAGTACGCCTTCGGCTCGGCCGGCAACGGCACGGCGAGCCACCTTGCCAACGAGTTGTTCAAGCTGTCAGCCAAGGTTGATACGATCCATGTGCCCTACAAGAGCGCCGGCCTCGCCACCACCGGGCTGCTCTCCGGCGAGATCCAGTACATGGTGACCAACATGGCCACCGCGCTGCCCCAGGTGCGTTCGGGCCGCCTGACCGGTGTTGCCGTGACCAGCGACAAACGTGTCGATGCGGCGCCGGACATGCCGACCGCGGGCGAAGCGGGGCTGCCGGGATTCGCCTACTCCACCTGGTACGGCATGCTGGTGCCCGCCGGCACGCCGGCCGCGGTGGTCAGGCGTTTCCAGGGTGACCTCGCGAAGCTGTCGCGTGATCCGCGGGTCGCCGAGCGGTTTACCGGCCAGGGCCTGACCGTGCGCGTCAGCGCTCCGCAGGAATTTTCAAAGTACCTCACCGAGGAACTGGCGCGCTGGCAGCAGGTTGTCAACGCGGCCGGCATCCAGAAGCAGTAGGAAACAGACAGCACCGGTTTACGCGCGCTGCGAAGCAAGTCCTCTTGGGGGGCACCGCGCCGTTCTTCCCCACCCCTCTCTCCGCGCGGGCGCTTCTTTTTCCCTTGATGAAGCAGGCCGTTCCACATGCTGTGGGACGGCCTGCCTGCGGCTTGTATCCCGGGTGTCCCTTGGCTAGACTGCGGTGCTCTGGCCACACGCGCATTCCTGCGCAAGCCTGAACATGAATCCAGCGCCGCGTCAGCAGACGCGCAGCGCGGCACCGGGGGAGCAGGTCATCGAACGCAAGAGCTTGGGTCTGGCCGTGATCGGTTCCGGCCGCATCGGCGGGCTGCGCGCGCAGCTCGCGGCAGGACATCCCGCAGTACGTTTCATCGCCACCTCGGACCAGGATCCGGAAAAGGCCGAGGCGCTGGCAAAGAAGGTCGGCGCTGCCGTGCATTCCGGCGACAACGACGCGATCATCGCCCATCCCGAGGTCAACGCGGTCATCGTCTCGACCAGCGAGGGTGAACACCTGGCGCCGATCCTGAAGGCGCTCGAACTCGGCAAACCGGTGCTGGTGGAAAAACCGATCGCGCTGTCCCTGGCCGACGCCGACCGCGTGATCCGAACCATCGAGAAATCCGGCGTGTCCGTGCATGTCGGCTACAGCCGGCGTTACAAGGAGCGTTACCAGATCGCCAAGGAGCAGATCGTGCAGGGCCGCGTCGGCCGCCTCACCGGCGGTGCGGCGCGGGTGTTCAACTCGCGCTCGCAGGCGCTGGGCATGCTCCAGCGCAATCCTCACGCGACGCCGGTGGTGGATGCGCTGACCTATTACGTTGACCTGATGAACTGGTTCCACGAAGGCCATCACCTGGTCGAGGTTTATGCGCGCGGACAGAAGGGCGTGCTGAAGGACGCGGGTTACCCCGAGGTCGAAGACATCAGCTATGCGATCCTGACCTATTCCGACGGCGCGGTGATCAACCTCGGCATCAGTTATGCGCTGCCGGCGAAATATCCGGCGCTGGGCCATGCCGCCCGCGTCGAACTGGTCGGCACCGAAGGCGTGATGATCCTCGACGATGACCACACCGACCAGCTGATGTACACCGAGAAGGGCATTCCGCATGTCTACCTGCCCGATCACAGCGTCAACATGGTGTTCCTGCAGAGCGGCACGCCCGGGGACTGGGCGCTGGGCGAGTTCTGGGGCCCGATCGCCAACGAGACACGCGCCTGGCTCGACCACCTGGCCATGGGCAAGCCCTGCACGCTGGCAAAACCGCGCGAAGCACGCCACAACCTCGAGGTCACGCTGGCGATCGAACATTCGATGGCCACCGGCCGCGCGGTGTCGCTGCCGCTGGCGCAATAACAACAGACCGGGAGGAGATTCCGATGAAAATGCAATGCGCGCTGCTGGCGGCGCTGTGTGTGACCGCCGGCGCAGTGCAGGCCGCCGACAGCTATCCCCAGCGGCCGATCCGCATGATCGTCGCCTATCCGCCGGGCGGCGGCACCGACCAGGTCGGGCGCGTGATGGCCGAGCAGCTGAGCCAGACGCTGGGCCAGCAGGTGGTCGTCGACAACCGCGGCGGCGCCACCGGCAACATCGGCACCGAACTCGCCGCCCGCGCGGTGCCCGACGGCCACACGCTGCTGATGGGCAATGTCGCGCCGAACGCGGTCAACGTCAGCCTGTTCAAAAAACTGTCTTTCGACCCGGTGAAGGATTTTGCGCCGGTGAGCCTGGTGGCGATCACGCCCAACATCCTCGTCGCGCATCCCTCGATGCCGGTGAAAAGCATCAGGGACCTTGTTGCGCTGGCGAAGGCGAAACCCGGCGCCCTCAATTTTCCCTCGGCCGGCGTCGGCAGTTCATCGCACCTCGCGGGTGAACTGCTGAAATCGCTGGCGGGCATCGACATGGTCCATGTGCCCTTCAAGGGCGGCGGCCCGGCGCTGGTGGCGACAATATCCGGCGAAGTGCAGATCATGTTCGCGACCCTGCCGGCGGCGATGCCGCATGTGAAATCGGGCAAGGTGCGGCCGGTCGCTGTGACCACAGTGAAACGCTCGCAGGCGATGCCGGAGCTGCCGACCATCGCCGAATCCGGCATCAAGGGTTATGAAGCGGCCACCTGGTACGGCCTGCTGGCACCGGCGCGCACACCGAAAGCGGTGATTGACCGCCTGCATGGCGATACCGTGAAAATACTTGCGGGCCCGGCGCGGCAGCGGCTGGAAGCCCAGGGTTTCGAACCGGACGGCGGCACACCCGCCGCCTTTGCGGCCTACATCAAGGCTGAAATCGCCAAATGGGCGAAGGTGATCAGGGACGCCGGCATTCCGGCGGAATGAGCCGCGGGGCGGCACTGCATCGGGGGAGAGAAAAAATGATGGGTCGACTGTTGTTGTCCGTGGTGGCTGTCGTGCTGGCGTGGCCGGTGCAGGCGCAGAATTACCCGAACCGCCCGATCCGCTTCATCGTGCCTTTTCCGCCGGGCGGCGGCACCGACACCGTGGCCCGGCTGATCGCGCAGCCCCTGGCTGAACGCCTGAAACAGCAGGTGATCATCGACAACCGCGGCGGGGCCAATGCGATCATCGGCACCGAGCTGGGCGCCAAGGCGCCGGCGGATGGTCATACCTGGGTGTTCTGCCTGCCCGCCAGCGTGTCGGTGAATCCGACGCTGTACCGCAACCTGCCCTATGATCCGGCGCGCGATTTTGCACCGGTGATCCGGCTCAACACCATCGCATTGCTGATGACGGTCACCAACAACCTGCCGGCGAAAAATATCGCGGAACTGGTGGCGCTGGCCCGGGCGAAACCCGGCACCCTGAACTATGCGTCCTCCGGCAACGGCGGCGCCGCCCATCTCGCGATGGCGCTGTTCAACCTGACTGCCGGACTGGACATGGTGCACGTGCCATACAAGGGCGGCGGCCCGGCGATGACCGATTTGATTTCGGGCCAGGTGCAGATCATGGCGGGACCGATGATCGGGGCGATGCCCCATGTGAAATCGGGGCGGGTGCGCGCGCTGGCGGTGATGACCGACAAACGCGTGCAGGGCCTGCCCGAGGTGCCGACTGCGGGAGAAACGGTCAAGGGTTTCGAGAGCAGCATCTGGCACGGCGTGTTGATGCCGAAAGGCGTGCCCGCGGCCATCGTCCGCCAGGTCAACCGCGAGATCAACGAAGTGCTGAAGACGGCCGAGGTGCGCGAGCGCATGGCGACCCAGGGCGCGGAACCGGCGGGCGGTTCGCCCGAGGATTTTGCGGCCTGGATCCGCAGCGATACCGCCAAGTATTCAAAACTGCTGAAACATATCGGCATGGCCGGCAGCGAAAACCGCTGACGGCGCAGCTGCCGCAATGGAGGATTGAACGATGTCGTTTTTCGAAACGCCGCCGCTGATCGAGGCGGAAGTCTTTGCATCCGTGCCCGCGCGCCTGCGCAAGGGTGGCGCACCGTCGAGCTGGATCGACGCCAACCATCCCGGCTCGAAGCTCGACTGCTTCCTCGAGGGCCCGGCCTTCGACCGCGAGGGCAATCTCTACATGGTCGACATTCCCTATGGCCGCATACTGAGGATGTCGCCCAAAGGTGAATTCGATGTCGCCGCCGAATACGACGGCTGGCCCAATGGCCTCGCGGTGCACAGGGACGGTTCGCTGGTCATTGCCGATTACCGCCGCGGCATCCTGCGCTGCGACCCGAAGAGCGGCCGTGTCGAGGATCTGCTGACCCACAACCAGTCCGAGGGTTTCAAGGGCGTCAACGATCTCACCTTCGCGAAGAACGGAGATCTTTATTTCACCGACCAGGGCCAGACCGGCATCCATGATCCGACGGGGCGCGTTTACCGCTACAGCACCGAGGGCCGTCTCGACTGCCTGATCAGCAACGGTCCCAGCCCCAACGGCATCGTGCTCGATCCGCAGGACAGGGTGATGTACGTCGCGATGACGCGCGCCAACTGCATGTGGCATTGCCCGCTGAAGGGCGGAGCAGTGAACAAGGCGGGCGTGTTCTGCGTGCTGCCGGGCATCCATGGCCCCGACGGCCTGGCGATGGACGAGGCCGGCAACCTGTCGGCGGCTCATGCGCGGCCCGGCATCATCTGGCTGTTCGGCCCGATGGGCGAACCGCTGGCGCGGGTGCAAAGCCGCAACAAGGGCGCGCGCATGACCAACATGGCCTATGGCGGCGCCGATCGCAAAACGCTGTACATCTGCGATTCCTATCGTGGCGAAATCCTCGCGGCGAAGATGCCGGTGGCGGGCAAGCTGCTTTATTCACATCTCTGAGGAGGATTAAAATAATGAATAAAATCATATACTTATCATCATTCGTCGCCTTGTCCCTGCTGGCACTGCCGGTGGCGGCGCAGAACTATCCGACACGCGCGGTGCGGCTGGTGGTGCCGTCATCGCCCGGCGGCGGCACCGACATTTCGGCGCGCATCCTCGCGCCGCAGCTGACCCAGTTCCTCGGCCAGCAGGTCGTCGTTGAAAACAGGCCGGGCGCCGGCACGATGATCGGCGGCGAGGCGGTGGCGCGTGCGGCGCCCGACGGCTACACGCTGCTGATGGGCATCAGCACGCTGGCGATCAATCCGGCGATGTACAAAAAAGTGCCCTATGACGCGCTGAAGGACCTCGCGCCGATTTCGCAGGCCGTCGCGCTGTCGAACGTGCTGGTGGTGCATCCCTCGCTGCCGGCGAAAAGCGTCAAGGAATTCGTCGCGCTGGTCAAACCGCGCCCCGGCCAGATCAACTTCGCCTCCGCCGGCGTCGGCACCAGCCCGCACCTGTCGATGGAGCTGTTCCTGGTGATGACCGGGCTGAAAATGCTGCACGTGCCGTACAAGGGCTCCGGTCCCGGCGTCACCGACCTGATCGCCGGCCATGTGCCGGTGATGATGCCCAACATGCTGTCGGCGCAACCGCACATCAAGTCGGGCCGGCTGCGCGCGCTGGGCGTCACCGGTTCGAAACGCGCGCCGGGTGCCGAAAACATCCCGACCATCGCCGAGGCCGGCGTGCCGGGTTACGAAGCGGTGCAGTGGTACGGCGTGCTGGCGCCCGCGGCAACACCGCGCGACATCATCGTCAAATTGCACACCGGTGTCGTGCGTGCGCTGCAGAACCCGGAGGTGCGCCAGCGACTGCTCAATGACGGCGCCGAACCGGTGGGCAGCAGCCCCGAGGAATTCGCGGCCTATCTGCGCAGCGAAACGGCGAAGTGGGCGAAGGTGATCCAGGCGGCGGGCATCAAGCCGGAGTGAAACGAATGGCTTCGAGGAAAACCGCGGCGAAAATTTCGCCGCTGATGCACAGGCTGGCGACGTACATCGCCGCCGCACCCCGCCGCGCGCTGCCTGCAAAAGTCACCGAACGCGCGAAACACCATCTGCTCGACACGCTGGCGGCGATGTTGTCCGGCTCGCAGCTGCTGCCCGGCCGCCGCGCAATCGAATT
>JALHND010000158.1 GCA_022843705.1 Burkholderiales bacterium | reverse complement strand
TGTTTTCTCTATGCAATGTCCGGCGTGGCGTACTGGGCCGGCCTGCTGGCCCGCGCCGACGGGATCGCCCGTGCCGGCACCGGGTTCGCCTGGAGCGCCACGGCGATGGGCTTCATCGGCCTGCTGGTGCGCTGGTACGAGTCCTACCTGATCGGCACCGATGTCGGTCACATCCCCATCAGCAATCTCTACGAAGTGTTCGTGCTGTTCTGCATCACCACCGCGCTGCTGTACCTCTACTACGAGGGCCGTTATGCAACGCGCAAGCTCGGCGCGTTCGTGCTGCTGATCATCCTTGCCGCGGTGTGGTTCATCCTCTGGTACACCTTCGACCGCGGTGCGCATGAAATCCAGCCGCTGGTGCCGGCGCTGCAGTCCTGGTGGATGAAAATCCACGTGCCGGCCAACTTCGTCGGTTACGGCGCGTTTTCGATCGCCGCGATGGTCGGCATTGCCTACCTGCTGGCGGAAAAGGGCCTGCTCAAGCGGGTGTTGCCGCCGGCGGAGCTGATGGATGACGTGATGTACAAGTGCATCGCCATCGGCTTCACCTTTTTCACCATCGCGACCATCCTCGGCGCGATGTGGGCGGCCGAAGCCTGGGGCGGTTACTGGTCCTGGGATCCGAAGGAAACCTGGGCGCTGATCGTCTGGCTGAACTACGCGGCCTGGCTGCACATGCGGCTGATCAAGGGTCTGCGCGGGCCGATACTGGCCTGGTGGGCGATCGTCGGCCTGCTGGTGACTACCTTCGCCTTCATTGGTGTCAACATGTTCCTCTCCGGCCTGCATTCCTACGGCAGCCTGTAGGGGTTTCAGGGTGTGACCGGTGTCGCGGGCGGCAGCGCCAGCCCGCGTCCGGCGGCCAGCCGGCGCAGGCGGTCGGGGTAATCGGAAATGATGCCGTCGACGCCCCAGTCGATCATCCGCACGATATCGGCGTCATCGTTGACGGTCCACGCGATCACCTTCAGCCCGAGCTGATGCGCCTCGCGCAACTGCTCGCGGGTCAGGTCGCCGAAATGGGGTGACCACACTGCGCCTCCCGCCGCCTTGACCGTTCGCGGCACCGATCCGCCGTAACGGGTGATGTGAAAACCCGCAGTCCATGGCGATGAGACATCGCGTGCACGGATGTTGTCGAGCCAGGGTTGCTGCGCACTCAGGTACACCGTGGCGATCTGCGGGGCTTCACGTTGCACGATCTGCAGCGTGCGCCAGTCGAAGGACTGTATCGTGACCCGCGACTCCAGGTTTTCCGCCCGGACCAGCCGGATCAGCGCCCGGGCAAAAACTTCGGGCGACGCTGTCAGCTGCGGCTGCTCCGGCGAGATCTTGGTTTCGATGTTGAAACGCACGCTGTTGTTGCCGGCACGGCGCGCCAGGTCAAACACCGCTGCCAGCCGCGGGATGCGGGCGCCGTCGACGGGCTGCTGCGCGGAGAAACGCTGTGCGTAGGCCGTCTGCGGGCGGATACGGCCCACGTCATAAGCCTGAAGCTCCTGCCAGGACAGCGCATGGATGGCGAGGTCGGCGCGGGTGATCCATCCGCCGCCGGGGCCGCGCGTGATGTCCGGGTTGAGGGTGGTATCGTGGCTGACCACGATCACGCCGTCGCGGGTGAGCGCGGTGTCCAGTTCGAGAGTGGTGACGCCGATGGCGAGCGCGCGGGCGAAGGCCGGCAGGGTGTTTTCCGGCAGCAGCCCGCGGGCGCCGCGATGGCCCTGTAGATCGAGGCCCGCAGCGCCGCCTGCGGCCATCAGCAGCGCTGCGGCGAGCAGGATCCGGCGCATGCAGGCCTCATGTCATTCGCCGGCGGCCAGGAAGGAGGTCAGCCGCCAGCCTGCTTCACCCTTGCGGAAACAGGCCAGATGCTCAAGCGGGCTGCGGATGTGTTCTTCGGGAATGAAGCCTTCGCGTTCCCCGGTCCGGATCTTGACCCATTTCTGCCGGTTGTCGGCGTCGCTGTCGGCGACTTCCCAGTCGATGACGCGAACGATCGAATAACCGAGGCTGGCAAGAATTTCGACGCTGCCCGAGGGCGCCGCGCGCAGCGCGGTTTCCCGGGCGGTGATTGCCCCGTGGCCGTGCGGATCCGCATCTTTCGGCCAGCGCGGCAGCACATAGGGCGCGCAGAGGCTGCGCGGCATCTTTTCGTGGCTGTACCAGGCGGCGCCGAGATGCAGTGCGCGCGGCAATTCACGCCACAACGGGCTGTCTTCGGCATCGATGTCCCACTGCCGGATGAACTCCTCATGTCCCGCCGGCTGCTCAAGGCCGTTGCGCACATTGCGGGCGACGATGCCGAGCACGAATTTTTTGTCGCGCTCCTGCACCGCCTGCAGCAGGCGGTCGCGGAAACGCGTCCACGAGGGGTCTCCTGCGGCTTCGTCGCGCGGCGCGAACACGCCGTCCTGCGGCTTGGCCGGAGGTTTTTTCTGCTGGGCCTGCACTGGCAATGCCGGAATCACCACCAGCAACAGCAGGCAGATGCCGCGGCTCAGGATGCGCATCAGCGGCCCTTGAACTCGCCCCGGCGCTTGTCGAAAAACGCCAGCAGCGCTTCCTGGTGGTCGTCGGTCTTGTGGCAGATCGCCTGGAAAGCCGAGCAGGTGTCCAGGTGTTCGCTGAGTTGCTGGCGCTGCGCGAGTTTCAGCAGGCGTTTCGCGTAACGCACGGTTTGCGGCGGCTTGGCGGCGATCCTGGAGGCCATTTTTTTCGCGGCGGCCATCAGTTCACCGGGCTCGGTGACTTCGAGCAGGATGCCCAGCGCCTTGGCCTCATCGGCTTTGAGCAAGCGGCCGGTCAGCGTCAGTTCCGCGGCGCGCTGGTAACCGAGCAGCTGGTTGAGGAACCAGGCGCCGCCGTCACCGGGGATGATGCCGAGGTTGATGAAGGTTTCACCGAATTGCGCTTCGGTGGAACCGATGCGGATGTCGCACATGTTGGCCAGGTCGAAGCCGGCGCCGATCGCGGGGCCGTTGACCGCGGCAATCACCGGGATGTCGGTGTCCTGCATCGCCAGCGGAATGCGCTGGATGCCGGTGCGGTAGTTGCGCTGCAGTTCATGCGGCGGCGCCTTTGCCCGTTCACCCATGGTCTTGATGTTGCCGCCCGCCGAAAACGCGCTGCCGGCACCGGTGATGATCAGCACCGAAGCATCCAGGCAGCTGTTTGCCCAGTCCAGCGTGTTGACGATGTCCGACACCAGTTCGGTGCTGGTCAGCGCGTTGCGCACGTCGTCGCGGTTGAAGGTCAGCGTTGCGATGCGGCCGTCGAGCGCCAGCGTGGCATCAGTCAGTTTGGGCAGTGCGGTCATGGCATGGATTTCCGGTGGAAGTGGTGCGAAGGGCGCTATCTTAAGCGCCGCCGCAGGGAGGGCACAACGGCGGCGGTGTTCAGGCGCGTTGTGCGCGCAGATGTTCGGCCGCGGCGTCGCGCGAATCGATCACGCGCTGGCGCGCGATCCGCTCTGCGGCATCGCCGTTGCCGTCGCGGATGGCCTGCAGCAGGCTTTGCCAGTTGCGCACCGACTGCTGCCGGCGCTGCGGTGTGGACAGGCCCAGCCGCGTGTAACGCACGGTTTGAACCGCGAGCGAACCGAGAATGGTTTGCAGGCGATGGTTGCCGGCGGCCTGGGTCAGCAGCCGGTTCAGGCGCAGCACGATGTCGATGTATTCGTCGCCGGGACCGGGGTTCGCCGCGGTTTCGGCCAGCCTTGCAATGTCCTGCTCAAGTACGGGGATCAGCTGTGCGCGGTGCGGCCCTTCCGCGATCAGCCGGTCGCGCAGTCCGTTGAGCATGGCCCGGATATCGAAGATTTCGTTGACTTCCTCGATGCTCGGATTGGTGACCTGCGCGCCGCGCCTCGGCAGGATCATCACCAGGCCGTCCTTTTCAAGCAGCCGCAGAGCCTCGCGCACCGGACCCCGGCTGACTTCGAATTCTTCGGCGACGTTCTGCTCCATGATGCGCTGGCCCGGCGTGTAGGTGCCGGAGACGATGCGCTCGGACAGCCGCGCCGCAATCTGCTCGGGAAGGGACTGCGTCAGCGGTGCCGTCTGACGCAGGGGTGTGAATATTTCGGCGGCGGGCATGGGCGTGGCCATCTATCAACAGGAGGAGGAGACAAAACCGATGATGCGACAATACGCAGCGTTTGTATTATTGTCAACAATCTTCTTGACAACAATATAGGTCGAGCATAGCATCCGCACACTGACTTTTCACCCACTTCCCGAGGAGCAGCACCATGGCCCGCATCGAAGTCAAATCCGAAATCACCGGTACTGTCTGGCAGCTCAAAGCCAAGCCTGGCGACAAAGTCGAGGGCGGGGACACCTTGATTGTCATCGAGTCCATGAAAATGGAAATTCCGGTGATCACCGAGGATGGCGGTACGGTTACTGAAATCCTGGTCAAGGAAAAGGATCCGGTATCCGAAGGTCAGGTGGTTGCCATCATTGAGGAGTAAGTGTTTGCAAACGCATTAAAAAGGCGGGCGCACACTTACTTAATAACTCATTGTTTTTAAATAATATTTAGAACTTCTGGCGACATGAGCTGGCAACCCGAGATCGACGAACTGCAGCGCCGCCGGACTCTCGCCGAAGCCTGTGGCGGACCGGAAGCCGTAGCCCGGCACCATGCCCAGGGCAAGCTGACGGTGAGGGAACGCGTGGCTGCGCTGGCCGATCCGGGATCCTTCCGCGAAGTCGGCAAACTGGCCGGAAAAGCTAACTACGATGCTGACGGCCAGCTGAAGGGTTTTGAGCCTGCGCCCTATGTCATGGGCCTCGCGCGTATCAACGGCCGGCCGGTCGCCATCGGCGGTGAGGACTACACCATCCGCGCCGGCACCGGCTTCGGCAGCGATCGCCGCAAGGGCGGGCAGGGCGGATTCATCGAGGATCTGGCCTTTGAATACCGCATTCCGCTGGTCAACCTGATCGACGGTACCGGCGGCACGGTCAATACCGCCAAACGCAAGGGTTACACCGTGGTGCCCGGTTACGGTCAGGACGGCATCGAACGCTCGGTGGAGTTGATGGGGCAGGTGCCGGTGGTATCGGCGGTCATGGGCACCACGGCCGGTGGCCCCTCGATGCGCGCGATCCTGGCCCACTGGTCAATCATGGTCAAAGGCAGCGGGCAGATCTTCGCGGCGGGCCCCCCGGTGGTGGAGCGGGCCTTCGGCGAGAAGCTGCACAAGGATGAACTCGGCGGTACCAGGGTGGCTGTTGACACTGCCGGCACCATCGACAACGTCGCCGAAAACGAACAGGACTGTTTCGGGCAGATCCGCCGCTTCCTGTCGTACATGCCGCAGAACGTGTGGGAACTGCCGCCGGTGGTCAACAGCGGCGACCCGGTGGACCGCTGCGAGGACGCGCTGGCCAGCATCGTGCCGCGATCGAACCGCCAGGCCTACAACATGAAAAAGCTGGTCGGGATGATCGTCGACCGCGATTCCTTCTTTGAAATCCAGCCGACCTTCGGCAAGGCGGTGATCACCGCGCTGGCGCGGATGAACGGCAAGGTTGTCGGCATCATCGCCAGCAACCCGATGGTCGGCGGCATCATGGACGTCAAGGCGGCGCGCAAGCAGGGCCATTTCGCCGAGCTTTGCGACATGTTCAACATCCCGATCATCCTGTTCGCCGATATTCCCGGGCTGATGGTCGGCCGCGAGTCGGAGGCCGACGCGATCCTGCGCGAGGGCGTGCGCACCCGCTACATCCTCGGCAATGTGAAAGTGCCGATGTTCACGGTGATCGTGCGCAAATGTTACGGCGTTGCCGGTGGCGGTTTCATTGACCGTGCCGGGCTCAATTTCAAGATTGCCTGGCCTTCGGGCGAATGGGGATCGCTGCCGGTCGAAGGCGGCGTGAAAGCAGCTTACCGGCGCGAGATCGAAAATGCCCCCGATCCCGCCGCGCGCGAGCGCGAGATCGAGGCCGAGCTGAAACAGCTGGCCTCACCTTTCCGCACGGCCGAGGCTTTTGCCATCGAGGATCTGATCGACCCGCGCGAGACGCGCCCCTACCTGTGCCAGTTTATCGACGCACTACAGGGACGGCTCGCCAGCCAGCTCGGCCCCAAATGGCGTGCGGGCGTACGACCATAAAAGCTGAAAAGCTAAAAGCAGCCACAGAGGACACAGAGAGCACGGAGAACTGCGAAAAGGGCCATGGCAGCCGGCATGGATGTTCCAAGGTTTTCCTCTGTGAACTCTGTGTCCTCTGTGGCTGGGTTTTGACTTTGATCTAAGGCACAACATGGCTCACGAAGCACTCTTGCAGGAATACGAAGCCCGCCGCGCCAAGGCACTGGCCGGTGGCGGCGAGGAAAAATACGCCAAACGCACGGCCAGGGGCGTGTGGAATGCACGCCA
>JALHND010000157.1 GCA_022843705.1 Burkholderiales bacterium | reverse complement strand
CTGGGGCAGAGTTTCCGCAATCCGCCGGTACAGTTCGTGGTGCAGGGGAATTCGTACGAGGACCTGGACCGCAGGGTCAACGCGCTGATGGCGAAGGCGCGCCAGTCGCCGGCGCTGGCCAACGTCGACAGCGACCTCAAGCTCAACAAGCCGCAGCTGGCAGTCGACATCGACCGCGAGAAGGCGGCGGCGCTGGGCATCCAGGTTGAAACCATAGGCCGCACGATGGAAACCCTGCTTGGAGGACGCCAGGTCACGCGCTTCAAGCGCGAGGGCAAGCAGTACGACGTCATCGTCAGGCTGGAGGACAAGGACCGCCGCCAGCCGACGGACCTGACCTCGATCTACGTGCGCGGCGCCTCCGGCGGCATCACCCAGCTGTCCAACCTGGTCAGCGTGCGCGAGACCGTCGCGCCCAAGGAACTGAACCATTTCAACCGGCTGCGCGCGGCGATCATCTCGGCCAACATCACGCCGGGTTACTCGCTGTCGGAGGCCCTGGGCGCGATGGAGGCCGCGGCGGCGGAGGCGCTGACGCCGGAATACCAGACTGCGCTCGACGGGCAGTCGCGCGAATTCCGCGAATCGGGCCAGCAGCTCTACCTGATTTTCGTGCTGGCGCTGGCCTTCATCTATCTCGTTCTGGCCGCGCAGTTCGAAAGTTTCCGCGGCCCGCTGGTGATCATGCTGACCGTGCCGCTGGCCGTCACCGGCGCGCTGCTGGTGATCAAGCTCACCGGCGGCACGCTCAATGTCTACAGCCAGATCGGGCTGGTGATGCTGATCGGCCTGATCACCAAGAACGGCATCCTGATCGTGGAATTCACCAACCAGCTGCGCGACCAGGGGCGCGAAAAAATCGCGGCGCTGGTCGAGGCCTGTTCGCTGCGCCTGCGGCCGATCCTGATGACCACCGCGGCGACCGTGCTCGGTGCGGTGCCGCTGGCGATTGCCACCGGCGCCGGTGCCGAATCACGCTCGGCGATAGGCTGGGTGATCGTCGGCGGCATGAGTTTCGGCACGCTGTTCACGCTGTTCGTGGTGCCGGTGGCCTACACCTTCATCGTCGGCGGGCGCAAAACCGCGGACGATGTGCAGGCTGCCGCCACGCCCGCGCACTGAACCTTTACCCGCCGCCGCCCTCCAGCGCGCGGTCGAGCCAGCCCGGCACGTAAACCTGCTCGACGAACCAGCGCAGCGCCTTGCCGCGGTGCGCGGTGCGCCAGGCGAGGTGCAGCATCTGGCTCACTTTCGGCTCCTCGGTTTTCTTGATCACCAGTTCACCGCGCGCGGCCGCGGCGGCGGCCAGGCATTGTGGCAGGTAACCCACGCCCAGGCCCATGACCTGCGCCTGCAGCTTGGAGGCGGCGTCCGAAATCGTCAGCGTGTCCTGTCCCGACAGCAGCCCGGTGGTGCGCGGTGGCAGGCTGCGCGAGCTGTCGGCCACCACCACCGCGCGGTGGGCGAGGATGTCGCCGCGGGTCAGCGGCTCCCTGGCCCGCGCCAGCGGATGGTCCGGCGCCACCGCGAACTCCCAGTCGATTTCCCCCAGCGGCCGCGTCTGGTAGCCGCCGCCGGGCGGGCCTTCGCCCGAGGCGCCGATGGTGAGGTCGGCGCGGCCCGAGGCCAGCGCGTCCCAGCCGCCGCCGAGCACTTCCGCGCTGAAGCGCAGCCGGGTGTCGGCGTTCTGCGCATAGAAGTCGCGGGCGAGTCCCAGCATGGCCGCCGCCGGCAGCAGCCCGTCGTAGGCGATGCGGAGTTCAGCTTCCCAGCCGGTGGCGACGCGCTTCACGCGCGCCTCGAGGTCGCCGGCCGCGCGCAACAGGTGGCGGCCTTCATCCAGCAGTTCGCGTCCCGCCGCGGTGAGTTTCGCGCGGTGGCCGCGGCGGTCGAACAGCGCGACGTCGAGGTCTTCCTCGAGTTTCTGCACGGTGTAGGTCAGCGCCGAGGGCACACGGTGCAGTTCCTGCGCGGCGGCGGCGAAGCTGCCCCTGCGGTCTATGGCGTCGATGGCCAGCAGCGCATCCAGTGTCAGGCGCATTCCGGATCCTTGTTGAATCAAAAATATTAAATTTTTACTTAATTTATCATAATTAATTGTTTTTAAACATAAATATTGTTCATAAATTTTGACTTAAATTGTCAAAATCTTCCGATTTCCGGTGCCGGAGCGGCGGCCTAGGATGCACTCCATCGCATCGCAAGATGCATCGAACAGGAAAGGAGCAACACCATGCTGACCCTGCGCAAAAGCGAAGACCGCGGCCACGTCAACCACGGCTGGCTCGACTCGTACCACAGCTTTTCGTTTGCCGACTACTACGATCCCGAGCACATGGGTTACGGCCCGCTGCGGGTGATCAACGAGGACCGGGTGCAGGCCGGTGCCGGTTTCGGCACCCACGGCCACCGCGACATGGAAATCATCAGTTACGTGCTGGACGGCGCGCTGGCGCACCAGGATTCGATGGGCAACGGTTCGGCGATCGTGCCCGGCGACGTGCAGCGGATGAGCGCCGGCAGCGGTGTGCGTCATTCCGAACACAACCACAGCCAGTCGGGGACGACGCATTTCCTGCAGATCTGGATCGAGCCCAAGTTCACCGGCATCAAGCCCTCGTACGAGCAGAAGCATTTTTCCGCGGACGAGAAACGCGGACGGCTGCGGCTGATCGTATCGCCGGACGGACGTGATGGTTCGGTGAGCATGAACCAGGATGCATTCCTTCATGCCGGCCTGTTCGACGGCGACGAATCGGCGGAACTGACGGTTGCGGCGAGCCGCCGCGGTTACGTGCATGTCGCGCGCGGCAGCGTCAGCGTCAACGGCCAGCAGCTGCGTGCCGGCGATGCCCTCAAGACCGGCGCGGGCACGATCCGTATCGAAGGCGGCAAGGCAGCTGAAGTGCTGGTGTTTGACCTGCCCTGAATCCGACTCATCCATTCAAACCCTACAAAGGAGAAACATCATGACATCGAAGATTCTGTTTACAACGGTCCGTGTCGGACGCCATACCCTCAAAAACCGCCTGGTGATGGCGCCGATGACGCGCTCGCGTGCCGGTGATGACGGGGTGCCGGGACCGCTGGTCCCCGAGTACTACGCCCAGCGCGCGTCGGCCGGGCTGATCATCAGCGAGGGCATCTACCCGTCCGCGATGGGCAAGGGATATGTGCGCACGCCGGGCATCCACACGGACGCCCAGGTCGGGGCCTGGAAAAAGGTCACGGCGGCGGTGCATGCGAAGGGCGGCCTGATCTTCGCCCAGATCATGCATGCCGGGCGCATCTCGGATCCTTCGCTGCTGCCCGGTCATGCGGTCCCGGTGGCGCCGTCGGCGGTGAAGCCCGAAGGGGCAACTTATACCGACGAGGGCATGAAGCCCCATGTGACGCCGCGTGCGCTGGAAAAGGACGAAATCCGGCAGATTGTCGGCGAATACGCCGAAGCAACGCGCCGGGCACTGGCCGCCGGCTTCGACGGTGTCGAATTCCACGCCGCCTCCGGCTACCTCCCGATGCAGTTCCTGTCGACCGGCAGCAACCGGCGCAATGACGAGTACGGCGGCAGTGCCGAGAACCGCGCCCGTTTCGTCGTCGAGGCGCTGGACGCGATGATCGCCGTGGCGGGTGCTGACCGCGTGGGCATCAAGATTTCGCCCGAGATGGCCTTCAACGACATCAGCGATGCTGATCCCGGAGAGACCTATGCCACGCTGGCGCGGCTGATCGGCAACAAGGGGCTGGCCTACCTGCACGTGACGCCGTACGGCAAGACCGTCGACTACCACGCGCTGCTGAGGCCGCTGTTCAAGGGCGCCTATCTGGCCGGCGCCGGGCTTGATCGCGAGAAGGCGGCGGAAATGCTGGCGGCGGGGCGGGTCGATGCGGCCGTGTTCGGAAACCTTTTTGTGGCCAATCCCGACCTGCCGGAACGGTTTCGCCGCAATGCACCGCTCAACGCCCCCGACACCACGACGTTCTACTCGCCGGGAGCCAAGGGTTATATCGACTATCCGGCGCTGGAGCCGCTGGCGGCCTGAGCGGCACGGGCAGCGGTTGTCCGTCGGGTTTCCGGCCGGCATCCGCTGCATTCATCATTGAAAACGGGAGGTATTAATATGATTCAGTCACACACCGCGCCTTATGCGGCGCTGCTGCTGCGGGTCTCGCTCGGCATCATGTTCCTTGCGCACGGCCTGCTCAAGATCGTGGTGTTCACGATACCGGGCACCGTGCAGTTTTTCGAATCCGTCGGTTTCCCCGGTGCGCTGGCCCATGTCACGATCGCCGCCGAACTCGGCGCCGGCGTGCTGCTGATCGCCGGTTTCGCGACGCGCTGGGTGGCGCTCGCCACCGTGCCGCTGTTGCTCGGCGCGGCCTGGGTGCACCTGCCCAACGGCTGGGTGTTCAGCGCCCAGGGCGGCGGCTGGGAGTATCCGGTGTTCCTCGCCGTCGCTGCCGTGGTCCAGTTCCTGCTCGGCGACGGTGCATGGGCCGTGTCGGCGCAGCGTGCCGTCGCACAGCCGCGGTCGAGCTGAGAGGCAACGGATATGTCCTCATTGGCGCGGGCAGGGGCTGGTGCAAACGCTGCGGGCGGATTTGTATATGGCCTGCTGCTCTTCAACGGCACACTGATTGCCGGAATGTATGCCTTTGCCAAGGTGGCCGGCGGGCACGGAATATCGCCGTTCGGCCTGCTGGCCTGGCAATTGCTGTTTGCAGCGATCGTGATCGGGGTCGTGGCGGCAGTGCGCGGTGAATGGCCGGCACTGAAACCTGCCAATCTGCGCTATGCGGCAATTGCCGGTGTGCTGGGCATCACGGGACCCAATCTGGTCACTTTTGCCGCGCTCAAGCATGTGCCGGCCGGCCTGGTCGGCGTGATCACGGCCCTGTCGCCGGCACTGACCTATGCGATCGCCACGCTGTTCAGCGCCGAAAGATTTGAGCCGCTGCGTGCTGCAGGCGTGCTGCTCGGGCTTGCCGGCGTGATGGCGATCCTGTTGCCCCGGGGTGCATTGCCCGGCCCGGAGGCCCTGCCCTGGGCGGTGGCGGCAGTGCTGGCCCCGCTGCTGCTCGCAGGTGGCAACGTGTTCCGTTCTTTGGCCTGGCCCCCGGGGCTGCGGCCGCTCGCGGCGGCCAGCCTGCTGTTGGCGATCCAGGCGCTGGTGCTGGTGCCCGTGGCCGCAATGCTGGGGGAGTTCGAGGTGCCGCGAAGCCTGTCCGGCGCGAGAGACCTGCCGCTGCTCGGTGCGGGTGCGCTGACCGCAGCCTTTTACCTGGGTGCCTTCGAGCTGCAGAAGCGGGGCGGTGCGGTTGTCGTCGGCCAAATCGGTTACGTGATCACAGTGGCTTCGCTGCTGCTGGGCGCGCTGGTATTCGGCGAACGTTATCCGCTGACGACCTTTCTTGCCGTGGCTGTGGTGCTGGCGGGGGTGATGCTGGCCAATCGCCGGTCGTGTCCCGATGCCGTGAAGCCGCTTCCGGCAGTTCCCGCCGTGCGAAGCCATAATGGATGCACTGCGTGATGGCCATCAACCGTCAACCCGCACTGTTCGTTTCCCACGGTGCGCCCACGCTCGCGCTCGAGCCGGGGCCGACGCGCGGTGCACTGGCTGCGCTCGGTGCTGCGCTCGAGCCGCCGCGTGCGATCCTTGTGCTGTCGGCGCACTGGGAGACGGAGACGCCAGCGATCAGTACTGCGACGCAACCGGACACGATCCACGATTTCCGCGGCTTCCCCGAGGCCCTGTACCGGATGCGCTACCCGGCCCCGGGCGCACCGCAACTTGCCACGCGCGCCGTGCAATTGCTTGCAGCAGCGGGCATGCCGGCAGTCGCCGTGCCCGGCCGCGGCCTCGACCACGGCGCCTGGGTGCCGCTGATGCTGATGTTCCCGCGGGCCGGCATCCCTGTGACCCAGCTCTCGGTGCAGCCGCAGTCCGGCCCGGCGCACCATTTCCGGATCGGCGAAGCCCTGCGCCCGCTGCGCGACGAGGGTGTGCTGATCCTCGCCTCGGGCAGCGTGACGCACAACCTGGGCGAGTTCGGGCGCCACGGCTACGACGCGCCACCGCCTTCGTGGGTCAGCACATTCAACGACTGGCTGGCTGCGGCGCTGGATCAGGGCCGTGCCGCGGATCTGCTGGAGTACCGCGGCCGTGCGCCGCAGGCGGTGCGCAACCATCCCGCGGAAGAGCACCTGCTGCCGCTGTTCGCGGCACTCGGTGCCGGCACGCCGGGTGTGGCGCCGCGGCGGATCCATGCGGGCTATACCTGGGGCGTCATCGGCATGGATGCCTGGCGGTTTGACTAAGAGCGCCTGACAGAATGAAACGCGTGATGCGCTGACACGATTTTGGCTGGAGGCAAGGAGCAGTCCGCAGCGAATATCGGGAATATTCGCAAGGACTGGGACGCCGCCTCCGGCCAAAATCGCGCCAGCCCG
>JALHND010000156.1 GCA_022843705.1 Burkholderiales bacterium | reverse complement strand
AGCGACAGCGCGGCGCGCGCGGTGCCGAACCAGCGCGCGGCGGTCAGCAGTTCGTCGCTGCTGATGCCGCAGGTTTCGGCGACGAATTCCGGGGTGTATTCGCGCACCAGCGTTTTCAGCGCCTCGTAACCTTGGGTATGCGCCCCGATGTAAGCGGCATTGTCCAGGTTTTCCCACAGCAGCGCGTTGAGCATGCCGTGGAACAGCGCGACGTCGGAGCCGGGCTGGATCGCGAGGTGCAGGTCGGCGATTTCCGCGGTCGCGGTGCGCCGCGGATCGATGACGATGATCTTCAGTTCCGGATTTTTCGCCTTCGCGTCCTCGATGCGGCGGAACAGCACCGGATGTGCCCAGGCGGCGTTGGAGCCGGCGATGACGATGCAGTCGGCGTGGTCGATGTCCTCGTAACAGGTGGGCGGCGCATCGGCGCCCAGTGTCGCCTTGTAACCGGCGACCGCGGAGGACATGCACAGCCGAGAGTTGGAATCGATGTTGTTGCTGCCGACCAGCGCGCGGGCGAGCTTGTTGAAGGCGTAATAGTCTTCGGTCAGCAGCTGGCCCGAGATGTAGAAGGCCACCGAATCCGGCCCGTGTTTTTTGATGGTGTCGGCGAACTTATCCGCAACATGGTCCAGCGCGGCATCCCAGGAAACGCGGGTACGCGGTGTATTGCGATCAAGGCGCAGCTCAGGGTGCAGCGCGCGGCCGTGGCCGCCGACGGTTTCGTGCAGCGTCTGTCCCTTGCCGCACAGCCGGCCGAAATTGGCGGGGTGTTTGGGGTCGCCGCGCACCCCCGTGATGCGGCCGTCGCGGCGGTCAATAATGACCCCGCAACCAACACCACAGTAGCAGCAGGTGGAATGAACTTCAGACATGAGTGTCCAGAGTCATGCCAATGATTGAACGGTTGATTTCTCAAACGTCATTCCGGCGAAAGCCGGAATCCAGGCATTTCTTCCACTGGCTGCACTGGATTCCGGATCGCACTGCGTGCGTCCGGAATGACGGGATGCTTGCTGCGGGAAATGAATGTCCGACATGACGGATCGTCTCAGGACTCACCGAACATCAGCCGGTCGCGGAGCTCGCCGACCTTCCGGCCTTCGCGCAGCAGGCTGAAGTAATACGCGCCGTCGGCGGTGTCGCCGTAGAGCACGCTGCCGACCAGCCTGTCGTCCTTGATCACCAGTTTTTTGTAGATGCCGCGCAGCGGATCCGACAGCGTGATGTCCTCGCTGCCGTCGCCGCCCTGGAAGTCGCCGGCGCTGAACAGCTCGATGCCGGTGACCTTGAGCCTGGTCGAGAGCTGCGAGCCGGTGTAGCGGCCGATGCCGTGGAAGGCGAGATGGTTGGCGCAGACGCCGGCCATGTCGAACAGCGGCGCGACCAGGCCGTAGGTGGTGCCGCGGTGGCTGGCGCATTCGCCGACGGCGTAGATGCGCGGGTCGTGGGTCTGCATGGTGTCGCTGACGACGATGCCGCCGGGCCGCGCCGGCGAGCAGTGCAGGCCGGCTTTTTCGGCGAGTTCGATGTTGGGGCGTATGCCTACGGCGACGACGACGAGGTCGGCGTCGGCGCTGCTGCCATCACTGAACCTGACTGCCGCGACACGGCCCGATTCGCCGGCGACCAGTTCCGCGGTCTGTGTGGCGAGGCGGAACTTCAGGCCTTTCTGTTCCAGCGACCGGCGCAGCAGTCCGGCGGCGGTGTGGTCGAGCTGGCGTTCCATCAGCCATTCGCCGAGGTGGACCACGGTCACGTCCATGCCGCGCTGCTTCAGGCCGTTGGCGGCCTCGAGGCCGAGCAGGCCGCCGCCGATGACCACGGCTTTTTTGTACTGCGCCGTCGCGGCGATCATGCCTTCGGTGTCGGCGATGTCGCGGTAGGTCAGCACGCCCGGCAGGTTCATGCCGGGAATCGGCAGCAGCACCGGCTTCGATCCGGTGGCCAGCAGCAGGCGGTCGTATTCCGCGCTGATGCCGTCTTCCGCGTGCACGATGCGTTTGACGCGGTCGATGGCGGTGATTTTTTTGCCGAGATGCAGGGTGATGCCGTTGCGCTGGTACCAGCCGAGGTCGTTGAGCACGATCTCCTGCAGCGTCTGTTCGCCGGCGAGCACCGGCGAGAGCAGGATGCGGTTGTAGTTCGGATGCGGTTCGGCGCCGAACACGGTGATGTCGTAGAGATCGGGCGCCAGTTTCAGCAGCTCCTCCAGCGTGCGCATGCCGGCCATGCCGTTGCCCACACACACCAATCGTAACTTGTTGTTTTTATTCATATTTATATCAATGGCCTCTGGCAAAATAAAAGGCCCCCTCTCCCCGCAGGCGGGGAGAGGGTTGGGGTGAGGGGCTGCGAATGATTTCCCTTGTCATGCACTTCAAGTCCCCGTCTCAAGCCGCTTTCAGCTGCTTCTGGTAGAGGAACTCAAGCACGGCCTTGCGCGCCGACAGGTAACGCGCGTCGGTGGCGAGCGCGAGGCGTTCGCGCGGGCGAGCCAGATTGACGTCGAGGATTTCGCCGATGGTCGCCGCCGGGCCGTTGGTCATCATCACCACGCGGTCGGACAGCAGCACGGCTTCGTCGACGTCGTGGGTCACCATCACCACGGTGCTGCCGGTGTTGGCGACGATGCGCAGCAGTTCGTCCTGCAGCCGCGCGCGGGTCAGCGCGTCGAGGGCGCCGAAGGGTTCGTCCATCAGCAGCACCTTCGGCTCCATTGCCAGCGCGCGGGCGATGCCGACACGCTGCTTCATGCCGCCCGAGAGTTCTTCCGGGCGTTTGTTCATCGCATGGTCCATCTGCACCAGCTTCAGGTTGTGCAGTATCCATTCGCGCATCTGCGCCTTGTTGCGTTTGCCTTCGGAGGTCTTCTTGACCGCGAGTTCGATGTTTTCGTAGGCGGTGAGCCAGGGCAGCAGCGAGTGGTTCTGGAACACCACCGCACGGTCGGGGCCGGGCTGGTTGACTTCGCGGCCCTCCAGCAGCACGCCGCCGGAGGTGCAGTGATAGAGGCCGGCGATGATGTTGAGCAGCGTCGACTTGCCGCAGCCGGAGTGGCCGATCAGCGAGACGAATTCGCCTTTTTCGACGCGGAGGTTGACGCCGGACAGCGCCTGGAACGGGCCCTGCCGGGTCTTGAAGGCCATCGAGACGAGGCTCAGTTCGAGGAAGGACTGGCTCATGAAATGCTCCCTGTGCAATGGATCATTGAATGGTGTGCGGGACGGGTCATTGCCGTGCTCAGTTCACGCTGCTGCCGCGGGCGACCCAGCGGCCGATCCAGGACACGATGCGGTCGAGCGCGAAGCCGACGAGGCCGACGTAGACCAGGGCCAGCACGATGTCGCTGATGCGCGAGGAGTTCCAGGCGTCCCAGATGAAGAAGCCGACGCCGACGCCGCCGATCAGCATTTCCGCGGCGACGATGGCGAGCCAGGAGAGGCCGACGCCGATGCGCAGTCCGGAGAAGATGTACGGCGCGGCCGCGGGCATCATGATTTTCCAGAAGTACTCGATGCCGTTCAGCTGCACCACCCGCGCGACGTTGCGGTAGTCGTTGGGAATGTTGCGGATGCCGATCGAGGTGTTGATGATGATCGGCCATACCGCGGTGATGAAGATGACGAAGATCGCCGAGGGGTTGCCGTCGCGGAAACCCGCCAGCGCGATCGGCAGCCAGGCCAGCGGCGGCACCGTGCGCAGCACCTGGAACACCGGATCCAGGCCGCGCATGGCGATCGCGAACTGGCCGACCAGCACACCCAGCGAGATGCCGACCACCACCGCGATCGAGTAGCCGTAGAGTACCCGCTTCAGGCTCGCCATCAGCTGCCAGGCCATGCCGACGTCGTTGCCGCCGTTGTCGAAGAAGGGATCGAGGATCAGGTCCTTGGTGTCGGCGATGACCTTGCTCGGCGGCGGCAGCGCCGCGCCCGCCTGGCTGGAGGCCAGTTCCCAGATGCCCAGCAGCAGCGCGACGGTGACCACCGGCGGCAGGATTTTTGCCGCGTAGTCACTGAGGGTGTCGAGCCAGGCGGGGCGGCGTTTGGCGGTGGGCGTGGGCGGCACGGCGGCAGCCGCCGGCGCCTTGACTGCAGGCGTGCTGGTGGCTGCCGCCGCCACGGCGCCGAGGTTGGTGACGGCGTCGGCCTTGCGGGCCGCTGCCGGCTCCTTCGGAACCGGGCTGGTGGCGAGCGTTGCGGTGGTGGTCATGGCGTGCTCCTGTCAGGAATGTCGATCGGTCGCGGGGCGTCAGCCCTTGAGGGCCTTGATCTGCAGGCTGTTGAGGTAGGCCATCGGATTTTTCGGATCGAACACCTTGCCGTCGAAGAACTTCTCGATGCCGCGCGAGGTGGATGTCGGGATCTGCGCCTTCGGAATCCCGAGCTCGGCAGCCGCCTTGCGCCACAGGTCCTCGCGGTTGACCTTCTTGATCAGCGCGTTCATGTCGGTCTTCTGCGGCAGGTAGCCCCAGCGGATGTTCTCGGCGAGGAACCACAGGTCATGGCTCTGGAAGGGATAGGAGGCGAAGTCGTTCCAGTAGCGCATCTGCTGCGGGCTGTTCTTGACCACGCGGCCGGTGCCGTAGTCGAAGTCGCCGCGCATGCGGTCGGTGATGTCGGCGACCGGGGCATTGATCCACTTGCGCTGCGAGCAGATCTGCGCGACTTCGGCGCGGTTTTTCGGATCCTCGCAGAACATCTGCGCTTCCATCACCGCCTTCAGCAGTGCCATCGAGGCGTTCGGGTTCTTGTCGACGTAGGCGGCGCGCATCGCAAAGGCCTTCTCCGGATGGTTGTGCCAGAGCTCGCCGGTGGTGAGCGCGGTGTAGCCGATCTTCTGGTTGATCAGCTGGTGGTTCCAGGGTTCGCAGACGCAGAAGGTGTCCATCGTGCCGACTTTCATGTTGGCGACCATCTGCGCCGGCGGCACGACGATGGTGTTGATGTCGGTGTTGGGGTCGATGCCGCCGGCGGCGAGCCAGTAGCGGATCCACATGTCATGGGTGCCGCCGGGGAAGGTCATCGCCGCATTGATCGCCTTGCCGCTGGCCTTTTTCGCCATCAGCGCCGGCTTGAAGGGTTTGGTGTCGGTGCCGATTTTCAGGCTGGCGAATTCATTGGACACGGAGATGCACTGGCCGGCGAGGTTCAGCCGCGCCAGGATGTACATGGGGGTCGGCACGTTGTTGGCGGTCATCGCACCGGAGGAAATAAGGTAGGGCATGGGCGTCAGGATGTGCGCGCCGTCGATGCCGTTTTTCTCGGAGCCGAGCACGATGTTGTCGCGGGTCGCGCCCCAGGAGGCCTGCTTGACCACTTCGACGCTGGTCATGCCGTGTTTCTTGAAAAAGCCTTTTTCATCGGCGACGAACAGCGGCGCGGCGTCGGTCAGTGCGATGAAGCCGAGTTTGGCGGCGGTCGTTTCCAGTTTGCCCTGGGCCCTGACGATGGCCGGGAAACCGGCGGGTATCAGGCTCGCTGCCGCCACGCCTGCAACGCTTTTGATCATCGAACGCCGTGAAGAATTGATAAGGCCGTCTTTGCTGTCCATGTGTTCATCCCCGTGGTTTAAACCGTTGAAAATCGCGTCTTTGCGACCCGACCCTGTGCACTGCTCCATATGCGGCAACAAACAAAAAAGGGTGTCAGGGCTGCGCATGAAACTGCGCAATCCCGAACACCCTTGTCCTGAAGCTGACCGTCGTTGGCCGGCTTGCGGTTTCCTGTATTGCAAGCCGCATGCCATGCCACGCCGATGGCGAGGATATTTTATAAGTATTTGTTTTTAAACAATATTTTGTATTTCTATCGCAAACCTGCCTGTTCAGGACAATGCGCTATTGCGGTGCACCATCGGTGTGCTGCGCACCACGCAGGTACAGCGGAGGGGAATCAGCCGAGCAGTTTGGCGAAGGTGATGACCTGTTCGGCCACCGAACCGAGGGTGGCATTGCGGTCCATCGCCAGCTTGCGCAGCAGGCGGTAGGCCTCGTCCTCGGAAATCTTTTTTTCCGTCATCAGGATGCCCTTGGCGCGGTCGACCAGCTTGCGCTCGGAGAGTTTGTTGCGGGTCTGCGCCAGTTCGGCCTGCACCGACTGGAAGGCTTCGAAGCGGGCAACCGCGGTTTCGATGATCGGCTCGATGCGTTCCGCGGCGAGGCCGTCGACGATGTAGGCGGTGACCCCGGCGCGTACCGCCTCGCGGATCGACTCGCGTTTGGCATCCTGGGTGAACATGACTATGGGCCGCGGGCAGCTTTCGGTGATCAGGCAGAGGTGCTCCAGCGTGTCGCGGGTCGGCGAATCGGTGTCGATGATGATGGCGTCCGGCGACAGCTTGCGCACGGCGTCGTAGAGCAGTCCCGCGTTGGCGATCTCGGCGACGACCTGGTGCCCCAGCCGTTCCAGCGTCATGCGCAGGAACAGGGAGCGCTCCGGGTTTTCGTCGTAGAGCATGATTTTCATGTCCG
>JALHND010000155.1 GCA_022843705.1 Burkholderiales bacterium | reverse complement strand
ACTGGACCGCGCGTTTCGAGGAATGCGGTGTTGCCGGCGGCCCGATCTACAAGATGGACGAGGTGTTTGCCGATCCGCAGGTGCAGTACAACAAGATGGCGGCGCCGCTGCACATTCCGGGCGTCGGCGATGTCGCGGTGATCAATCAGCCCTTCCGCCTGTCGCGCACCCCGCACGAGATCCGCAGCGCCACGCCCGATTGCGGCCAGCATACCGACGAGATCCTGCGCGAACTGGGTTACCGCGACGGCGAGATTGCCGATCTGCACAAGCGCAACGTGGTTTAAGGGTTTTCCGGAACCACTGCTTTGTCGCCGTCATTCCGGCGGACGCCGGAATCCGGGAATCGGGCAGTCCTGCCGTGGATGCCGGCTTTCGCCGGCATGACGACTTTGGTTTTTGGCGGCTTATCCGCAATTGCCGTGGGCAGCGTACGCGATGATCAGTATTGTCAGCGATGAAGCGCCTCCAGGCGCACCGGCGTTCACCACGGTGATCCCCGTGCGCTGGGGCGACCTCGACGCCGAGGGGCATGTCAACAATACCGGCTGCTTCCGCTTCATGGAGGAGACCCGCATGCGCTGGGTCTCCGGCCTCGGGCTGCCGACGCAGCCGCCGCATCCGGTGATCGTGCTGCTCAACGCGGCCTGCCATTACCACCGGCCGCTGGGTTATCCGGCGGATGTCGAGGTGTCCCTGCATGCCGGCCGCATCGGCCGCAGCAGCGTGCAGACCCATTACCGCCTGCGTGACCTCGGGGCCGGCGAACTGGCGGCCGAGGGTTTTGCCACGCTGGTCTGGTACGACGTCGCGCTGCAGAAGTCGGTGCCGCTGCCGGACGCGCTGCGCAAGGCACTGGGCCCTTGATCCGTCTCGTTTTCGCGCTGCTGTGTGCGTCCTTGCCGGCAGCCGCTGCGCAGGCCGGTGCTGAAGCCCGTGACATGGCACTCGCCGGTTTTCACGACCTGCAGGGCCGTGGTGCCTACCAGCCGGTGATCCACGAACAGGGCGGCCGCTGGATCGCCTATGTCGGCCTGCATTCGGGCAGCGCGACCAATCAGCTGACCGGCGCACGCGAGGACAACGGCACGCTGCTGATCGATGTCACCGATCCCGCGAAGCCGGCAACGCTGCACCATATTTCCGGCCCGGCCGGCGGCGAGGCGCAGATGGTGCGTGTCTGCAACGGCCGCGAATTGCCGCGGGCGGCGCGCGACCGCGTCTACCTGCTGCGTTCCTTCGGACATTCCGCGCATGAAGTGTGGGATGTCACGCTGCCGGGGACACCGCAGCGCGTGTCGGTCGTCAGCGAAGGCCTGCGCGGCACACACAAGAGCTGGTGGGAATGCGACACCGGCATCGCTTACCTGGTCTCGGGCGTGCCGGGCTGGCGTACGTCGCGGATGACGCAGATTTTCGATCTTGCCGATCCGCGCAAACCCCTGCACATCCGCGACTACGGCCTGCCGGGCCAGGAGCCGGGCGCTGCCGGCGGCGTGCCGACGGGACTGCACGGCCCGGTTTCCACCGGGCCTGCCGGTAACCGGGTCTATTTTGGTCACGGTACTTCGAGCGGCGGCATCCTGCAGATCGTTGACCGCGAGAAATTGCTGCAGGGCGCGAAGCCACCGACCCGCGCGAACCTGCTTGCACCCCAGGCCGGCCGCTTTGACCTCGACCCGAACTACGGTGCGCACACCGCATTTCCGCTGACCGGCATGATGGTGCAGGGCGCCGACGGCCGCACGCTGAAACGCGATTTCGTCGCCGTCACCAACGAGGCGCTGGCCGATGGCTGCGGCGGCGCGCAGCAGAAAGTCTGGATGATCGACGTCAGCGACGAGTCGAAGCCGAAAGTGGCCTCGACCTGGGCTTTTGATCCGAAACCCGGCAATTTCTGCGCGCGGCCGGGACGCATCGGCGCCCACGCCTCGAATGAAAGTTTCAGCGACATCTATTACCGCCGCATCCTGTTCATCGCCCATTTCAATGCCGGCGTGCGCGCGCTCGACATCCGTGATCCGTACCGGCCCCGCGAAATCGCCCATTACGTGCCGG
The DNA here is from genome assembly GCA_022843705.1 of Burkholderiales bacterium. GTDB lineage: Bacteria > Pseudomonadota > Gammaproteobacteria > Burkholderiales > SG8-41. The sequence goes on along the minus strand of JALHND010000155.1, from coordinate 4,464 downwards.
ATGGCGGCGGGCGTGTGGTGACCACCAACAATGTCGAGGTCGATGACCGCGGCTACATCTACATCGTCGACCGCCACGGTCTCGGCATGCACATCCTTCAGCTCACCGGGGCGGCGAGAAAGGCGGCGAATTTCCGCTGAGCGGGGCTGTGTTCAGCCGCGCAGGTTCTGCAGCCGGCGCTGCTCGAGTTCCTGGCGGATTTTCCTGGCGAGATGGGGGTCGGTGACATCGGCCGCGATGTCGGCGGGCTCGATCCAGGTGTGCTGCTTCATGGTTTCGGCATCGGCGACACGTTCGCGCTCGGCCTGCGCGCGCAGGGCGGCGGCGTACTTCAGGCGGTGATCAACGAATTTCCAGATCGCCCAGGCGGCCAGCAGCAGGCCGATGACCGCGCTGGCATACATCACGTTTTCCCAGAACGGACGGCAGGCCGGGGCCGACATTGGCAGGCCGGTGCACATGGCGATGATATCGATCCAGCGTTCGAACATCTGCATGCCTGGCCCCGCGCTTGGGCGTGAATGTGCTGCCTAGTATATAGGCAGCGCCCCCGGTCATAAGTGATTATTTTGCCTGCGCCGGCCGCCATTCGCCTGCCAGCCTGCGCGCTTCGCGCCGGTCGTTCGCGGACAGGCGGGCTTCCAGCTTTGCGCGATGGCCCCGGCGATCCTCCAGTACCGACCGGCACAATGGATTTTCCGGACACTGCGCGGCGGCACGTTCGGCAATGTATTGCCACTTCAGTCCGTCGCGGTGGTCGAGCCCGCTGATCCGTTCTTCGGCGTAGAGGCCGACGAGGTTGACGATTGAATTGATGAAGGCGCCGTCCGCCGCCTGCAGGTAGTACTGCGCCGCTTCGTTGTCATTGCGCTGAACCCCGTTGCGGCCGTGCTGGTAGGAGACGCCGGCGTTGTGGCAGGCCGAGATGTCGCCCAGTCCGCAGCCTTTCCGGTACCAGTCGATGGCCCTGCCGTAACGTGCCGCGGGAATGCGCTCGCGGGCGAGCAGGTTGCCCAGCCGCAGCGCGGCATCGCCGTCACCTTTTTCGGCGCGCTGGTACAGCGTTCTTGCGGCGCTCTCGTCGGCGGCCGGGTCCGGGGCCGCCGCGCCCGTCGCGAGGCCGGGCACCAGCAGCAGCGCCATCACCAGCCGGCGGAATGTCATCACCGGAGTCAGAGGCCCAGCGCGGACAGATCCAGCCTGCCGCCTTTCACCGGCGGGCACCAGAAATAGGCGCCGGTCAGCGGACGCGTGAAACGGAACAGCGCATCGGTGATGCCGTCATCTTCACCGGTCATGCGTTTCAGCTGGGCCTCGAAGGCGTCGAAGGACGCGCCGAAGGCGGTGAACACGAGGCCGCAGCGTCCGCCCTCGGCCCAGGGCATCGAACGGCGCACGACGAAGGCTTCGGGCTCGAAGTTCTCCTGGGCGGTGCGTTTGACGTGCGCCGATGCCGGCGCGTTGTCGAGTTCCTCGTTGTCGGACCTGCGGCGGCCGAAGCAGTGGTCCTGCTGCCGGGGCGTCATGCTGTCGAAGCGCGGCAGGTCGTGTTCCCACTGCTGGATCGCCAGAAAACTCGAACCGGCGATGCCCCTGCGGCTGCTGATTGCGGCGGCCACGGCCTTGCGGCCCTTCGGATTTTCGGTGCCGTCCTCGTAGCCGGTCAGGTCGCGGCGCGCGCGGCCGTCGTAGGTGAAGGCATCAATGACCTGTGTGCAGCGGAAGGCGCCGGCGAGCAGGCCGTCGAGTCCGCGGTGGCGGTGGACGAGTTCACCGCGATCACTGCCGCGCAGCCACAGCAGCAATGCCGCGGGTGTCGAGGGCACGTCGATGCCGCGGCCGCTGAATTCGGGGAATGTGCGCAGCTCGCCGATGCTGCGGCCGAGCGCGGTGACCAGCGACAGGCCGAGGCCGGCCAGCGTGTGTTCGCCGTCGGCAGCGCCTTTCAGCGCGCGCAGCGCGGCACGCGGATCGGTTTGCGGGAGCAGGGTGTAGCACAGGTAGCGGGCGAGCGGCGGAATGGCTTGCAGGATTGCGGGCTGGCAGTCAGGCATGGCGGGGCGGCGTGGGTTGTGATCAGCCGGAAAGTTATCACATCGGATGGCCGCAGCCGCTGCGCCATTCAGACGGATTCGCCGGCACTGCCCTGCGCATAGGCGCGTTTGGCCATCTGCGCGAGGACCACCGCCGCGGTCGAGCGGTGACGGTCCCGGTGCCAGAGGATCGCGCCGGAGCGCCGCAGCTCGGGAGCGTCGATCCGCACCCGGGCAATGCCCGGCACGCCGTCGAGCGCGCGGCCTGCGCAGATCGTCGCAAGCCTGCTGCAGCGTATCGTCGCCAGCGTGGCTTCGCCGCTGCTCATCTCCATCACGATCCTGGGTGCCAGTCCCCGGGCCGCGAAGCAGTTCTCGACCAGCTGGCGTGACGGGGTTCCGGTCGGCCGCAGGATGAGGGGCATGCCGGCCAGTCTTTCGGGACGGATCAGGCCGTGTCCGTGGAGTTCGTGCTGTTCTCCGACCGCCAGCACCAGCGGTTCGGTGAACAGTTCCTCGGACACCATCCGGTCCGAAGTTGCCGGCAGGTAGGTGGTGATCGCCAGGTCAAGGTCGCCGTTGAGCAGGCCGTGTTCCATGTCGGCCAGCGACATCTGCTGTATCGAGATGCATACCTGGGGGTGGGCCCGGTAAAACTCCGCGAGCACCGCCGGCAGCAGCGAATTGCCGAAGGAGCGGAAGACGCCGATGCGCAGCTGTCCGTGCATCAGGCCGTCGAGTTCGGTGACGGTGGCGAGCCCGGATTCCAGTTCCCGCAGCGCGCGCTGGGCATGGCTGCGGAATATCCGTCCCGCTTCGGTGATCTGGATCGAGCGGCCGACCCGGTCGAACAGTGGTGTGCCGATTTCCTGCTCCAGCTGCTTGATCTGGTGCGACAGGGTCGGCTGGGTCACCCGCAGGGCAGCAGCAGCCTGGGTGAAGCTCGAGGTTTCCGCGATTTTCAGGAAATAGTGCAGATGGCGCAATTCCATGGCTTCCTGCCCCGATTCATAGATGACATCGATGATTCTAATAAACAAAAAGCATTTGTTCTATGGGCCGACCCTATTTAAAGTGCATTGCACCGGTACATGTGGCGGCACAGACCGCCCGGACCGGATCTTGAGCTGGCCCGCAGTCAACAAGTTCTGGCACGGCAAAAGGAGGAGCCCATGCAACAGCCTTCGCTGGTCGTTTCATCGTGGCGCTGCCTGGCGGTACTGGCAGCGGTTCTGGGTGTGACAGGCATGGCACAGGCCGCCGAATGGAGTCCCGGCGACCGCGTGGTGCTGGCGACCCATGCCGGGCCCGGTTCGGGCATCGACATGTTCCTGCGCCAGGTCCAGAACGCCTGGGAGAAAAACAAGATCGTGCAGGCGCGGGTGACGGTCGAGAACATGCCCGGCGCCGGCGGCGACCGCGCGCGCCGCCATGTCGCGGTGCAGAGCCGCGGCAATCCCAATGTGCTGATCGGTTTCACGCCGCAGATGATCGTCGGGCCGCTGAACGCGAAGTCCGAAGTCACGGTCAAGAGTTTCACGCCGGTGGCAATCGCGGTGGTCGAGCCGATGGTGCTCTACATCCATGCCGGGCTGCCGTGGAAAAGCATGAAGGACCTGATTGCCGGGGCAAAACAGAAACCCCGTGCCGTGCTCCAGGGTGGCGGCGGATTCGGTGCGCCGCCGTCGATCGCCGGCCGCGACTTCGCGCGGGAGGCCGGCATCGAAATCTCGTACACGCCTTTCCGCTCCAGTGCCGAGGCGGTGGTGGCATTGCTCGGCGGGCATGTGCATTTCGTGCTCGAGCAGCCCTCGGAGACCGACCAGCATGTCAAGTCGGGCCGGCTGCGGCCGCTGGCGAGCCTGTATCCCTCCGAGCTTTATCCCGGCCTGCCGACCTTCGCTTCCCTCGGCTACAAGTTCCGCGTGCTGAAGCAGTTCCGCGGCCTGATGGCACCCCCCGGCATTCCGCCGGAGGCGGTGGCCTATTACGTTTCGGCGATGGAGCGCACCCGGCAGACGCCGGAGTGGAAAAACTACGTCAAGCAGAACGAACTGGTCGAGGAATGGATCACCGGCGCCGACCTCGCCTCCTTCATCGACAGCGAGGAGAAACTCTACGCCAAGGTTCTCGCCGAGATCGCAGCAAGGAAATAAACCGCATCCACGCCATTTGTCCCGGAGGTCGCCGTGCCGTTTTTCCAGCTCCATGAAATGAAGCGTCATCACCTCAACCCGCATCTCTCCAGCGGCGAGGGGCCGGTGATCGAAGGGCAGTACATGTATTTCCGCATCAACATCAAGCGCGCCGGCACCGGCTCCGAGATGCATTACCACCCCAACGAACTGATGACCTTCCCGATCACCGGCAAGATCAACTGCGTGGTCGGCAAGGAGCGCCAGATCGTGCCGCCCGGCACCTTCGTCCACGT
>JALHND010000154.1 GCA_022843705.1 Burkholderiales bacterium | reverse complement strand
ACCACGGTCTTGCCGCCGGCGATGTGGTCGCGGATTTCCTTGCCGTCGAGGTTGTGGCGCGCATAACGCACCGTCGCCTTGCTGCCGTCGGCGGCGCGCAATTCAAGGTCCTGGTCGATGGTGAATGTGCCCGGCGCATCGCCTGCGAGAAGCCATTCGGCCATCGCGGCGGCCGGCGAACGCCGGGTTTCCAGACGCAACGCCTGGATGTCGTCATCGGAGCGCCGCAACGCCTCCATGAACTGCTCGGCCTTGGCGTCTCCCGCGGCATCCACCGCCAGCCAGCGCTGCGCGGTGTCGATCCAGCCGTGGGTTGTACGCCGGCGCGCCAGCGCGCGCGGCATCAGTTCGTTGGTGACCTGCATTTTCAGGTCGCGCATCTGCTTGCGGCCGACCGGACGCCCCTGCTGCGCGGCAATCTGTACCGCACGGTCCTCCGCCTCCTGGCGGATCACCGAGGCCGGCAGCAGCTTCTGTTCGGTAGCCAGCGCCAGCAGCCACTGGCGCTGCAGGGTGTAGAGGAAACGGCCGTCGTCATGCGGACAGACCCAGCCCGAACTTTCCATCTGGAAACCGCCGCAGGGCTGCAGCGGCTGCTGCGCGAGTTTCTGTTCGAGTGCATCCGCGTCGGCGGACCAGTCCGCCGGCAGGCGGTAGATCACGAGATTCTTGAGCCACATGGGAATAGGTAAACCGGAAAGACGGCCGGATCGCTGCAAAGCGGCCGATTATACGGACGCACTTCGCATGGCAACAGCTTGACAGGCCGTCAATTGCCGCTTTGATTAAGGAACGCCGGCGGCAGGCTCAGATAAAACGGAACACCCGCTCCGCTGCCGGGATTCTCGTGCCGTCCTTGGTCGAGATGCCCCACTGGTCGATGCGGCCGGGCGGCCATTTCCAGTCTTCCGGAGAACCCACCTTGTAATCGTCGCCCACCTCGGAAATTTCCGCGGTGTATTCGACGATCCCGCCGAAGGGTGCGATGAAATAACCGAAGACATTGTCGCCGGGACCGTGGCGCCCCGGCCCCCAGACCACATCGTAACCGGCGTCGCGCATGCGGCCGATGCCGCGCATGACACCGTCGACATCATTCATCTCGAAGGCGATGTGGTTGAGTGATGACACGTCGGAATGCGCATAAGCCAGCGCATGGTGTTTGCGGTTGCAGCGCACGAAAGTCATCATTTTGGTGCGGTCGGTGACTTGAAAGCCCAGCGCGGTCTCGACGAAACGTTCGCAGGCCGCGACATCCACCGAATTGAGCACCGCATGGGTGATTTGCAGCGGCCGGTCTCGCTCGGGCGGCAGTTCCGCAACCGGCGCCGTCTCCGCGATGAAACGGTATTTCTGTTTCTCCGGACCTTCGACGACAAAACCCGAACCACCGCCCGGCGCATCGAGTTCTGCAAATTTCTCCACCGGCACGCCCGCCGCACTGCCCCGTGCCTGCACCGCCGCGACTTCCGCCGGCGTGCCGGAAAACTCGATGGCCCGCACCGCGGGTGCGGCGGCCTCGCGCAGCGAAAGAATGTACGGATGACTGCCGGTGCCGCGGAAAAACAGCACTCCGCCCTGTGTGCCGGCCGGAATCAGGCCCCAGGGCGACTGCAGGAATTCCGCCGCCACCTGCACCCGCGGCAGGGCCAGTTCGACACTGCGCAGTCTTATCACGTGCTCAGGCCCTTGCGAACCGCCATCAGCGGGCGGGCTGGAGGTTGATTTCCTTGATCAGCCGCTGCCAGCGCACGGTTTCGTTCTTCAGATAAGCCGTGAACTGCTCCGGCGTACCGGGCCGCGGGAAAAATCCGAGTTTTTCCAGCCGCTCCTTCACATCCGGGCTGGTCGCGCTGTCCACCCAGTGCTTGTTCAGGCGCTGGATGATCGCGCGCGGCGTGCCCGCCGGCGCGAGCAGGCCGTGCCAGCCCGCCACCACGACATTGAAGCCCTGCTCCTTGGCCGTCGGCACGTCGGGCGTCACCGACACCCGCTCGTCGCTCAGCACCGCCAGCGCGCGCGCCTTGCCCGCGCGGAAATGCTGGATCGACGCCGGTCCGAGCACGATCACCTGCACCTCGCCCCCCAGCACCGCGGTCATTGCCGGGCCGCCACCGCCCTTGTACGGCACATGCACCATGTCCATCCTGGTGATGCTGTTCATCATCGCCGCCGACAGGTGCAGCGTCGAGCCGACGCCGCTGGTCGAGTAATGCAGCTTCTTCGGATTGGCGCGGACATGGTCCACCAGTTCCTTCATCGACTTCGCCGGCACGCCGAGGTTGACCACCAGGTAATTCGGCGCTTCGGAAATCTGCCCGATCGAAGTCAGGTCCTTGGCCGGATTGAATTTCATGTCCGGATAGGTCACCGGGCCGCTGGCATAGACCAGCGAGGCGATGGTGAAGGTGTGGCCGTCAGGCAGCGACTTCGAGGCCATGTCCAGCCCGTAATAACCGCCGAGGCCGGGCCGGTTGTCGGCAATGACCGGCTGGCCGAGCTTTTCGCTGAGGCTGGCAGCGACTATGCGCCCGAGGATGTCGGTCGAACCGCCCGGCGGGAACGGCAGCACCAGCCGCAGCGGACGGTTGGGGAACTGCGACTGCGCCAGCGAGGGCGACACCAGCCCGAGGGCCAGCAGCGCCATGCCCAGCGCCTGCAGCGCGGCCGTCGCGCGGCGTTTCAGGATCGTGCGAAATGCGGAACGGACCTGCGCATTGCGGATATTCGGATGCATTGCGGATTCTCCTCCAAGGTTTTTTTATGATCGGCCTGCCTGTCCCCCGGCAGCCTGCCGGCATCCTAGCATCAATCCTCCGCCCCGGAGCAGGCCGGCACGCGCGAATCACCCCGGCAGACGGTATCATCGGCCCTTCACCGCAACCACCTTCCCGCACATCATGACCAGCGTCAGCTACGAAAACGCCGCCACCGCGGCCCTGTCCTCCTCCGCACCGCGCATCCTGCAGCAGATGCTCGCCCTCGACGACTTCGAGGACGCCGCCCGCCGCGGCATTCCGCGCCCGATTTTCGGTTACATCAACGGCGGCGCCGAAACCAACGCCTCGCTGCGCGACAACCGCGCCGTGTGGGACGAACTGCAGTTCATCCCGAAAGCCCTGGTCGATACCGGCGACCGCGGCCTCAAGACCACGCTGATGGGCACCCAGTACGACCTGCCCTTCGGCATCCCGCCGATGGGCGGCACCGGAATGGCCTGCGCCGACGGCGACGTCGCGCTGGCCCGCGCCGCGGCGCGCAACAACATCCCGATGGTGGTCAGCGGCGCTGCGCTGACCTCGCTCGAACGCGTCAAGCAGGAAGGCAAGACCGCGTGGTTCCAGGCTTACCTGCCCGGCGAAGACGATGTGATCAAGGCACTGATCAACCGCGTCGAAAAAGCCGGCTACGACACGCTGGTGCTGACCGTCGACGTCCAGGTGCTCGCCAACCGCGAAAACAACGTACGCACCGGCTTCAGTACGCCGCTGCGGCCCTCGCTGCGCCTCGCCTGGGACATGGGCATCCGCCCGCGCTGGTGCCTGTCGATGCTGAAACACACACTGACCCACGGCATGCCGCATTTCGAGAACATGGGCCCGCGCGTGCCGATGATCTCCGCACTCAACCGCCAGGCCGGACGCCGCGACCGGCTGTCGTGGAAACATGTGGAGCTGATGCGCCAGCTGTGGAAAGGCAAACTCGTTTTGAAAGGCATCCTCGATCCGCAGGACGCAGCTCGCGCGCGCGACGCCGGCGTTGACGGCGTGATGGTCTCCAACCACGGCGGCCGCCAGCTCGACGGCGCGGTGAGCCCGCTGCGCATGCTGCCGGGTGTGAAGGCCAATGCCGGCAACATGGCGGTGATGATGGACAGCGGCATCCGCCGCGGCACCGATGTACTGAAAGCACTGGCCCTCGGTGCCGACTTCGTCTTCATCGGCCGCCCCTTCCTCTACGCCATCTCCATCGGCGCCGAACACGGAGCACAACACGCCATCAACCTGATGCGCAGCGAACTGATGACCGACATGGCGCTGATCGGCGTGAATTCGCCGAAGGAGATGAAACCGGAACTGCTGCTCGACCTGCGGTCGTATGGCTGGCAAGCAGCAGGAATCAAAAATAGTCAATAAAAACAAATACTTATGATTAATGGCAACTGCGCCTGATATCCCGTCATTCCGGACGCGCAGCGATCCGGAATCCAGTTAAGTGGATATGAAAACACCCGGGATTCCGGTCTGCGCCGGCATGGCGTTCAGAGGCTCGGTTCCCGAGGCATCGAAACAGTTGTCCCGAGTACCCCCAAGATTGGCGGGCAAAACGACGCCTCCGCGTTCGCCCCTTCAATCCGAATAGCGCCGCAAACCCGTTCTCAAGCATCACCTCGGTGCATGGCCCACCGCCGGCGCCGGGTTCATTCGCACCGATAATCTTTATCGGGTTCCGTCAGACGACAGTTTTTATGACTATCCGAGCAAATCCATATCGAGACGGATGTAATCGGATCTGTACGTCAATTCACCCAGATAAATGACTGTTCCCTCAGGATCACAAAAAATCCTGCGAACCTCGGCCACCGGCGAAGAGACCGAAACATTGAGCGCAGCTGCCGCTTCCGCATCGGCGGCTCCAATGGTGATGATTTGTCTGGCTGATCCGATCTTGACGCCGGCAAGATCCAGCAAAACCGGAATGATCACGCTTTTCCTGAATTTTTGTGGCGCGAGATCAAAGATCCGCTTGTCCAGGTAGGCGGAAATAACAGACGTGATTTGACCTTTGCTGGTATGCAAGCGCCGCATGTAACGATAATTTGGCGCCGCGAAGCCCTCCTCTGGATTGAGCGAAGGTGAAGCAGTGCCTTCCTCCAACACGGTCACCCGGGGGTTCGAGTTCCGATACAAATCGGCCAATCCGGTAAGGGAGGTCTCAACCCGCATCTTGGGATGAGTCTGCGGCTTGTTCCGGACGAAAGTCCCGCGGCCCTGTTCAGGGGCGACCAATTTTTCTGCTTTCAGCAGCTGTATTGCCTGCCGCACCGTGATCAGGGCGGCCCCGAACTCCTGGGCGAGCGCCGGGAGAGGCGGTATTTTGGTTCCAACCGGCCAGATTCCCTTGGCAATCCGGCTGCGCAACACATCAGCCACTTGGGCGTAGAGCGGACTGGAGCCGTAACTTGAGTGCATTTTCATGGCGCCAAGCATAGCTTAAAAAAAACGAATTCCGCTCTCGCTTGCCAAAGTCTGATTAACTATAGTATGTTATAAAGACACACCCGTCAGCCAATCAAGCCATCGGAGGGGAATCAAATGAGCATAATTCGTCGATGCATTTGTTTCGCCATTCTTTGCGGCAGCCTGCCGTTTGGCGTAGCGGCGCAAAACTACCCCAGCAAACCCGTGCGGCTCGTGGTGCCCTATCCACCCGGAGGCGTGGTTGATATCAGCGGGCGGCAACTTGCGCAGGAACTGACTCGCCAGTTTGGCGTTCAGCTCGTGGTGGATAACAGGGTCGGCGCGGGCGGAACCATCGGAGCAGCCCAGGTCGCCAAAGCGACTGCGGATGGTTACACCCTCCTCTTCAGTGGGGCGGGAACCCATGCTTTCGCGCCTTGGGTATACAAAAAGCTGGCATACGACCCGGTGAAGGATTTTGTGCCGGTCACCCAGCTCTCCGAGGGACCGCTTGCGCTCTGTGTATTGTCCTCCTCGCCCGTAAAAACCCTGGATGACTTCGTGAAATTGCTTCGCGCCGAAGGATCTAAGATCAATTACGCATCCAACGGAAGCGGAACCTATCCGCACCTCTCGGTAGAGTTGATGACGCAGGCGATCGGCGTCAAGCCGGTGCACGTACCGTATTCGGGAGGCGCCCAGGCACTGAATGCGCTGCTGGGCGGCGAAGTGAAATTCACGCAGAACCATATCCCCGTCATCCTGGGGCAGGTCAAGTCGGGACGTGTCAGGGTGATTGCGACCACCGGCGCAGCGCGGTCAAAAACCTATCCCGATGTCCCGACATTGAAGGAATCCGGGCTGGATATCGTGGCTTCGGCCTGGTTCGGCCTTTTTGCCCCGGCAGGCACTCCGCCAGCCATAGTCGACCGCCTTTACAGGGCCACTGCAACTGCAGCCGAGTCCACTGCATTACGGGAGCGCCTGGCGGCACAGGGCGATGAAGTTTTTGTGGAGGGCCCTGAACGATTTGCAGCTTTTCAGGCGGCCGAAGTTCAGAAGTGGAAATCGATCATCCAGAAAGCCGGCATACAGGCGAACTAGGCATATGAATTCTCCAAACATCATTTTGATCATGACGGACCAGCAGCGCGCCGACACGATAGGCGCGCTGGGTTTCCCCTGGATGCAGACGCCGACACTGGACCGGATGGTCAAAGAAGGAACGGCGTTCACCGAGTGTTTCGTGACGTCTCCGGTTTGCGTCGGCTCCCGTGCCAGCCTGTTCACGGGAAAGTATCCCCACGGCTGCCAGGTGTTCAGCAATTTCCAGCCGTGGCAACCCACCTGGGTCAGCGCGCTGGCCGATGGCGGTTATCACTGCGTGAATATCGGGAAGATGCACATCAATCCCTATGA
>JALHND010000153.1 GCA_022843705.1 Burkholderiales bacterium | reverse complement strand
TGCAGCGGGTAACCGGTGAAGTCACGGGCGTGCTTGTATTTTGCAGATGTCAGCGTCAGGCCGGTGACCACCATGCCGGCCGCAGCCACCGGCAGGCCCCAGACAATCAGCTGGGTCAGGCTGGCGCCGGGCGCCGCGGTCAGCGCCGCCGCCATCGCGCCGTAGAACGGCGACCAGGCGGCGCCGACGATGAAGGCCTGCGACAGGCCCATCGCCTGCTCCATCGTCAGTTTGGTGCGGCTGCTCAGGCGGTCGGCGAAGATCGCCACCGCCGAGAAGTTGATCACCGCGCCGAAGAGATGCACGCCGAGCATGGTCTTGAACAGCGCGCCGCGCCCCTGCTGCAGCGGCTCGTTCGCCTTTTCGCGGCCGACGGCGATCAGCTGCAGGAAGGACACCGCGATCAGCATGCCGGCCAGCGGCACGTTCTGCGTCAGCGCCATTTCGATCAGCCCGCTGCCGCCATGCGCCATGCTCCAGCCGATGCCCAGCGCGCCGAGTCCCGCCAGCGCCAGCACCATTTTCAGCTGGTGGCGCGGCAGTTTCGGCAGCAGCAGCAGGCAGGCGGCCCAGGCGATGATGCCGGTGACCCAGGCGGGATAACCGGGCAGCCAGACGGCCGCGATCACCAGCACGACAACGGCGAAGTACAGCCAGGCGGCGAGGGGGTCGCGGGTTGCGATGAGGGAATTCAACTGGGGACAGCCACTGGGGCCGTCATTCCGGCGAACGCCGGAATCCAGGAATCCACTTCAAACCCCTGGATTCCGGCCCGCGCTGCGCGCGTCCGGAATGACGTCAAAAAAACAGGTGATCGTGAAAGACCACCCCCGGACATCACAACACGCCGGACAAACCGCCATCGACGTTGATGCAGCAGCCGGTGACATAACTCGCGGCATCGGAGGCGAGGAAGGCAATCACGTTGGCGACTTCGGCCGATTCACCCATGCGTTTCATCGGCACGGTCTTGCCGGTATCGGCGTAATGCTGTTCGACCGACTTGTTGTTGCGCGCGGCGCCGCGCTCCTGCTGCTTCGACTTGATCTTGCCCACCGCAACGACGTTGACCAGGATGTTGTCGGCCGCCAGTTCCTTGGACAGGCCCTTGGACAGGGCCAGGCCCGCGGCGCGGCTGACGGTGGTCGGGAACATCGCGGCGCCCGGCTGCTTGGCACCGACCATGTTGAGACTGATGATGCGGCCGCCGCCGACTTTTTTCATGTGCGGGATTGCCGCGCGCGCGGTGCGCACCTGCGCCATGACCTTGATCTCCATGTCGAGGTCCCAGAAGCTGTCCTCGACCTTGTCGAAGGCGATCTGGCCCGAACCGCCGGCGTTGTTGACAACGATATCGAGGCGGCCGAAGTGTTTCGCGGTCTCCTCGATGAAACGCTCCATGTCGCCTTCCTTCGACGCATCGGCGACCATGCCCAGCACGTCGCCGCCCTGCTTTTTCAGTTCGGCGGCAAACGCGTCAATCAGTTCCTTGCGGCGCGCGCAGAACGCGACCTTCGCGCCCTCGGCGACCAGACGCCGCACGACGGCCTCGCCGATGCCTTCGGTGCCGCCGGTAACGGCGGCGACTTTGCCCTTCAATCCGAGTTCCATGATGCGAATCCTTTCTGTGCTTCTGCAGAGGTTTTGCGGGAGGCGCGATTGTGACACATCCCCGCCACGGCCGACGACGTCTGGCCGGAGCGGCCCGGTCGCGGTAGACTCGCCGCCCATGATCATCGCCATCCCCGACGACTACCACAATCTGGTCCGCACCCTCGACTGCCTGAAGACGCTGGAAGGGCACGAGGTGCGCATTTTCAACGACGTTGCCCCGGCCGAAGCGAAGCTGGTCGCCAATCTGCGGGACGCCGACATCATCGTGCCGATCCGCGAACGCACGCGTTTCACCCGCGGCATCATCGAACAGCTGCCAAAGCTGAAGCTGTTCAGCCAGACCGGCCGCAGCTTCCACCACATCGATGTCGAGGCCTGCAACGACCGCGGCATCGCGATCCTGTCGGGCGGCCACCCCTCGCCCTACACGGTGGCCGAACACACCTGGGCGCTGATCATGGCGAGCTGGCGCGATGTCGCGCGCGAATGCGACGGCATGCGCAAGGGCATCTGGCGCTCGCGCTTCAACATCGGCCTGCGCGGCAAGACGCTGGCGATCCTCGGCCTGGGCACCATCGGCGGGCTGATCGCGCAGACCGGCGCCAGCTTCGGCATGCGCGTGCTGGTCTGGGGCCGCGAAAATTCGCTCAATGCCGCAAAAGCCGCGGGTTACGAAACCGCCGCAAGCCAGGACGACCTGTTCGCACAGGCCGACGTGCTGGTGATCATGGCCCGGCTGTCGAAGGACACGCGCGGGCTGGTGAAGGCGGCGCACCTGGCGCTGATGAAACCCTCCGCCCTGCTGATCAACACGGCGCGCGCCGAACTGATTGAGCCCGGCGCACTGGTTGCCGCGCTGAAGGCCGGCCGCCCCGGCATGGCGGCGACCGATGTCTATGAAAACGAGCCGGTGCAGCGCGGCGACCATCCGCTGCTGAAACTCGACAATGCGCTGTGCAGCAACCACAGCGCCTGGCTGGAACAGGGCACCTACGAGGCGTACTTCGGTGAAGCCTTTGCCCATGCAGCGGCTTTCGCTGCAGGAAAAGTCACGCAGTTCGCCAATACCCCGAAAACAAAATAAAAACAGCAACTTGACGACAGATCATCCGGCGTTTTCCGGAACCACGACACGACCGGATCAGCCGCCTCGCTTGGCTTGAGACGGCAATCAGGGTATAAAGACCTCAAGCACCGCGGCCCGCAAGGGCCGCGGTTTTTTTCTGGCGGCCCCGGCCGCCAGTTTCTTTTTTAAGTACCGATGAGAACTGCCATGCCCAAAAAACCGCCCATCACCGTCTCCTCGCTGGATCTGGAGCGGCTTGAAACCCTGATCGAATCCACGCCCGACGCGATTTTCCCGGGCAAGGCGGCGCTGCTCGACGAACTCGGCCGCGCCACGGTGCTCGAGCCCGGGGAAATGCCGCCCGATGTCGTCACCATGAACTCCACGGTGCGCTTCTCGGTCGCGGACTCCGGCAGGGAATTCGAACTGACACTGGCTTACCCGAAGGATGCCGGCGGCGAAGGCCGCATTTCGGTGCTCGCGCCGGTGGGCAGCGCCCTGCTCGGGCTGTCGGTCGGCGATGCGCTGGACTGGTCACTGCCGGACGGCCAGAACACCACGGTGCGGGTCAGCGCCCTCACCTACCAGCCGGAACGCGCCGGCGAACTCCACCGCTAGGCGGTTCAGGCCGCGACGCCGCCGGCATCGGTCTCGACGCGGTTGCGCCCCGACTCCTTGGCCCGGTAGAGCGCGCGGTCGGCGCGCAGCAGCGCGGCATCGGCGCCGTCATCATCCTTGGCCAGCGCCGAAACGCCGATGCTGACCGTCACGCCGATGTCCAGCCCGCCATGCGAAGCGGGAGCGGCGGCGATCCCGCGGCGCAGCCGCTCCGCAAACTCCGCCGCCGCCGCCGGCGTGGCCCCTGTCAGCAGCACCGCGAATTCCTCGCCGCCGAGCCGGCCGCAGGCATCGACTTCGCGGATGCCCCCGCGGATCAGCTCAGCGACATGGCGCAGGACCACGTCACCGACGGGATGGCCATGGGTGTCGTTGACCCGCTTGAAATCATCAACGTCAAGCATCAGCACCGCGGCCTGCTGCTCCGGGAAACGCCGGATGCGGGCATGCTCCTCCTCCAGCCACGTGATGAACGCGCGGCGGTTCGGCAGCCCGGTCAGCATGTCGGTGGCCGCCAGTTCGCGCAGCTCGTTCTCCAGCCGCTTGCGCTCGGTGATGTCCTCGACGATGCGCAGGAAATAAAGCGGCTGCCCGTCGGCATCACGCACCAGCGACACCGTGCGGTTGACCCACAGCAGGCTGCCGTCCTTGCGCACGTAGCGCTTCTCCGCGGACAGGCTGTCGGCCTCGCCGGCCAGCAGGCGCTGGCGGTCGCGGGTTGCGGAACCGCGGTCCTCCGGATGGGTGAAGTCGGTCGCAGCCTTGCCCATCAGTTCCCCGCGGTCATAACCCAGCATGTCGCAGAAACGCTGGTTGACCTGGAGAAAGCGGCGGTCCATCGAGGTATGGGCCATGCCGATAGCCGCCTGCTCGAAGGCGCCGCGGAAACGCGCCTCGCTGTTCGCCAGCGCTTCGCTCGCGCGCTTCTGCCGCCTCAACGTGACCATCAACAGCACCGCAAATCCGGCGATCACCAGGCTGATCAGCGCCGCCATTCCGAAGTCACGGCGGCGGTTGCGCATGAAATCATGCAGCACCTCCGGCTCCGCCGCGCCAACGGCCACGATCAGCGGATATTCGCGCAGCGTGCGGTAACCGATGAAACGCTGGATGTCGTCGAAGCCGCCGAGGCTGCGGAACTGGCCGTACTCGAGCTGGGCGCGCTCGCGCAGCAGGCTGCTGTTGCTCATGTCGATGTCGAAGCTGAGTTCGCTGCCGACACGGCGCACGCGGGCGATGCCGTCGAGTCCGACCAGGGTCACCAGTCCCCTGGTGCCGATATCCGCCTTCTGGTAGAACCGCGCGAAGTAACCGGGATCGACCGACAGCACGACGACGCCGCCGAAGGATCCGTCGGCCTTGCTGATCCGCCGCGACATCGGCACCTGCCAGGTGCCCGATACGCGGCCGAGCACCGGCCGGTTGATGTAGAGGACGTCTCCGCCGCCCCGCTGGTGGACGCGGAAAAACTCGCGGTCGGCGTAATTCGTCGGCTCGAAATGCCGGCTGCTGCTGACAATGTTGCCGTGTTCGTCAACCACGCTGAGAATGCTGAACAGCTGGCCATCGACAACGCCGTCCCCGATGTAACGGGCAATGTCCAGCGTGCGGCCGATGCGGCGGTATTCATGGCGCACGAAAAGCAGCGCGCTGTCGAGGCCTTTCAGCGTGCGCACGATGTGTTCTTCGTAGGCCACCGCGAGGTTGGAACTCTGCCGGAATGCGGCTTCCACCGTTTCGCGGTATTCACCCTCATGCTTGTTGACGGTGTACAGCCAGAGCCCGCCGATCAGCAGCGCGCTGAACACGCCGATCGCCAGGTTGACGTCGGCGTGGCGGCGCAGGCCGCCGGCCGCTGCGGGTGCCGGGTTCATCGGATCCGCCATATCCCCGCGGCCTGTGCCGCCCGTCCGTTGCGCTCGAGCCGCAGCAGATGCGCATGCAGCGAGCGCATTGCGACCTGATGGATGCGTTCAGGCACATCGTCATAGGCATGGCGCACCAGCGCCTCCAGCGTGCCCGGCCCCTGCGCCGCCAGCGCGGCATGGATTTTTTCCTCACGCTTCAGGCGGTGCGCGATCAGCCGGCGCACTTCCTCCTCCGGCGTGTTGATGACGTGCCCATGGCCCGGCGCGAAGGCCGTGATCGGCAGTTCCAGCAGGCGCTGCAGCGAATCGAGGTAGGCCTGCATGTCGCCGTCCGGCGGCGAAATCACCACCGTCGAGCCCTGCATCACGTGGTCACCGGTAAACAGCAGGCCACTGCCTTCGAGCAGGTAACAGAAATGGTTGGAAGCGTGGCCGGGGGTGTGCACGACACGCAGCCGCGCACCGGCGCAGTCGACGACCTCGCCATCGTGCAGCACGCGGTCGGGTTTGAAATCCTCGTCCTGGCGCCCGTCGGCCGGCGTCCGGCCATGGCCCAGCACCTCGGCACCCGTCGCCTCTTTCAGCGCACGCGCCAGCGGCGAATGGTCACGATGGGTATGCGTGCAGAGTATCCAGCGCAGCCGGTCACCGGCTGCGGCAAGCAGCGCATCACGGTGCGCATCGAGTTCCGGTCCCGGATCGATCAGCGCCAGTTTCGCGTCGCCGATCAGGTAGCTGTTGGTGCCCGGTCCCGTCATCACGCCGGGGTTCGGCGCGGTGATTCGCCGCACGCCGGGCGCGACAGCGACGATTTCGCCGGGAACGATGGGCGCAGGCGTGTTCATCGCTCGGCAGCCCCCGCTTCCTCGTAGCCGGGCTCGCCCGGCAGGATACGCCGGCCGTCGGGGCCGATGCGCGGCAGTTGCACGCGCACGTCACGGCGCGCGGCGAGGCCGCGGCGCAGGCTTGCCACGCTGTCGTAATCGGCAAAGTCCTCCAGCGTGCGCACGGTCGGCGTGCGCATTTCGAAATCACCGCTGCGGTGGCGTGTCAGCGCCTCGCCGGGACGCACCCAGGCGGCGGCGATGGTTTCCTGCTCGTCCTGCAGCGGCTCCTGCCCCTGCGGCGCTTCGGCCATGAAAAAACGCGTGTCGTAACGCCGCGGCAATCCCACCGGCGTGATCCAGTGCGCGAAGTAGGTCAGCTGGTCGGCCGCCAGTTGCAGGTTCTCGGCCTGCAGCAGTTCCGGGAAGGCCACCGCGCCGGCATTGAGGCGGCGGCGGTGTTCGGCAAAACGGCGCGCGGTTTCGGCATCACCCAGCGACAGGGTTTCGCCGCTGCGCCGGCGCGCCAGCAGCAGCCCCGACTCCTCGAAGGCCTCGCGGATCGCGGCCACCCAGTACGCCAGCCCGTCGCAGGCAAGACCCAGCGTTCCGCTTGCCGCGCC
>JALHND010000152.1 GCA_022843705.1 Burkholderiales bacterium | reverse complement strand
GCAAAGACATGCAACGATGGATGGCCGTCGCGATGATGGTGCTCGTCGCGGGGTGTGCGGATCTGCCGCAACGCCCGAATGTGGCGCAGGAAACCATCTACAAGGAACTGGAGCGGGCTGCCGGCGAGCGCAAACCGGTGACCCCGGATGCGGTCAGCCAGGCGCTGTTGCCGCCGCTGGTGGTGGAAATGCCGCGGGCCGATGTGCAGAAACCCGAAACCCGCTTTGACCTCTCGGTCAACAGCGCGCCGGCCGGCCAGGTGTTCATGGCCATTGTTTCCGGTACCCGCTACAGCATGGTGCTGCATCCCGACGTCAAGGGCGAACTCTCGGTGCACCTGAAGGACGTCACCGTGACCGAGGCGCTGGATACCCTGCGCGACCTCTACGGCTTCGACTACAACGTGCAGGGCAACCGCATCATCGTGCTGCCGGCGACCCTGCAGACCCGCATTTTCCAGGTCAATTACCTGCAGGCCCAGCGCCGCGGCCAGACCCAGACCCGGGTCAGTTCCGGTTCGATCACCGATGCGCCCTCCAGCCCCGGCACGCCGTCGGCCGGCAGCGTGCCGGTACCGACGACCGGGCCTACCGGTGCCGGCAACACGCGGGCGGCCGAAAGCACGCGTGTCACCACCACTTCCGACTCGGATTTCTGGGGCGACATCCAGAAATCGCTGAATGCCATCCTCGGCGGCGGCGCCGGGCGCAGCGTGGTGGTCAATGCGCAGTCCGGCGTAGTCGTGGTGCGCGCGATGCCGACCGAGCTGCGGGGCGTTGAGCAGTTCCTCAAGTCGATGCAGCTGATCGTCGAGCGGCAGGTGGTGCTTGAAGCAAAAATCATTGAAGTCACGCTGCGCGACGGTTACCAGGCGGGCATCAACTGGGCCGGATTCCGCGACGGCAGCACCCGCTTCGGCGCGGGGGTGCTGGCGCCGGGTGCGGTGCTGGATCGCAGCGGGACCATAGGTGCACCGACGGCGCGCGCTGCCGACGGTACGGTACTCAACAATTCTGCACTGGTCGGCGGGTCCACGGGTGCGGTGGCTGGTGCGCTGGCCCTTGGTTCGGGTGCCGCGGGCGGCATTTTCGGACTCGCGTTGCAGACGCAGAATTTTGCGGCGCTGCTGTCCTTCCTCGAAACCCAGGGTGGCGTCAACGTGCTGTCGAGCCCGCGGGTGGCGACCATCAACAACCAGAAGGCCGTGCTGAAGGTCGGCACCGATGACTTCTTCGTGACCAACGTCAGCACGACGTCGAGCACCAGCGGCACCAACACCACAGTGACGCCGACGATCACCGTCGCGCCCTTCTTCTCGGGCATCGCGCTCGACGTGACGCCGCAGATCGACGGCAACAACAACATCATCCTGCACATCCATCCCTCGGTGAGCAGCGTGGTCGAGCGGCGCAAGGTCATCGATCTCGGCAGCCTTGGCTCCTTCACGTTGCCGCTGGCTTCCAGCGACGTCAACGAGACCGACACCATCGTGCGTGTGCAGGACGGCAACATCGTCGCCATCGGCGGCCTGATGCGCCAGCAATCGGTCAGCGGCCGCAGCCAGGTGCCGGGTGTCGGCGACGCGCCGGGCCTGGGCAACCTGTTCCGGCAGCGCGACTCCAGCAACGTGAAAAGCGAGCTGGTGATCCTGTTGAAGCCGACCATCATTCACAGCGACCGCAACTGGCAGGAAGACCTGCTGCAGACGCGGGACCGCATCCGGGCAATGGGCGCAGCGGAGCCGCAACGGTGATAGGCTTGCGCCATGTACGAAGCGCATTTCGGCCTGCGTGAACCGCCGTTCGGCATTACGCCGGACACCAGCTTCGCCTACGCCTGCAATTCCCACCAGGAAGCGCTGAACACGCTGCTGATCGCCGTGCGCAACGGCGAGGGTTTCATGAAGGTGACCGGCGAGGTCGGCACCGGCAAGACACTGCTCTGCCGCCGCTTTCTGCGGGCGCTGGATCCCGCGCGTTTTGTCTCCGCCTATATTCCCAATCCCTATCTTGAGCCGCAGACCCTGATGTTTGCGCTCGCCGAAGAGCTGGGCGTGAAGCTCGACCGCGGCGCCGACCAGCATCACCTGCTGCGGGAACTTAACCATGCGCTGCTCGATTTCGCGCGTGCCGGCAAGACCGTGGTGGCCTGCATGGACGAGGCGCAGGCGATGCCGCAGGAAACGCTGGAATCCCTGCGCCTGCTGACCAATCTCGAAACCGAGAAACGCAAGCTGCTGCAGGTCGTGCTGTTCGGGCAGCCCGAACTGGACGAGCGCCTTGCCCAGGAATCGATACGCCAGTTGCGGCAGCGCATCACCTTTCAGTACCGCCTGTCCTCGCTCGGCGCGGCCGAAGTCGAGCAGTATCTGGCCCACCGGCTGCGCGTGGCCGGCTACCGTGGCGGCACGCTTTTCGTGCCGGCCGCTGTGCGTCAGCTGCACCGGGCGAGCCGGGGTGTGCCGCGGCTGGTGAACATCATTGCCCACAAGTCGCTGCTGCTGGCTTTCGGCGAGGGCGTGCAGCAGGTGCTGCCGCAGCATGTGCGCAACGCGGCTGCCGATACCCCCGCGGCAGCGGCAGCGCCGCGTCGCTGGTGGCTCGCCGCTGCTGCACTCGTGCTGCTGGCGGGCGGTGTCACTTTGGCGTACCTGCAATGAGCGTCATCAACCAGATGCTGGTTGAACTCGAGCGCCGCCGCGCCTCGGGTGCGGAACGCAACCGCATACCCGATCACGTGCGCGCGCTTCCGGGCGACGGGCAGTCGCGGCGCCTGTCGCTGTCCGCCATTGCCGCCGTGCTGGCCGGCGTTGCCCTGCTGGCTGCGGGGGCCTGGTGGTGGTTGCAGCAGGGCAGCGCCCTGCTGCAACCGGCCTCGGTGGCCGCGGGTCCTGCACTGCAGGAACCGCCTTTGCGGCAGGATGAGTGGATCGCGCGCCGCCTGACACTGGATTTGTCGCGGGAGCCGGAGGTGTCGACGGAAACGCCGCCGATAGCGACCGCTGCCATCGTGACGCCGCGCGCGGCAGGTCCGGCGCAGGCGGAAGCCGAGCCGCCTGCGACCCGTCCGCCGCAGAAGCCGTCCGTCGCCGAACGGGTCGCGGCGGAAAGAACGACGCAGCAAGAGGCAAAAGTCCCTCTGCGGGAGACCCGGGCGGTGCACCAGCCACCTGCTGAAATCGAAAAGCAGGTTCGCGAGCCGACACCCCGTCAGCGCGCAGATGCCGAATATGCCCGCGGTACGGCGGCGCTGCACCAGGGACAATTCGCCGAAGCGCGCGGCGCTTTCGAGGCCGCGCTGCAGATTGATGCGACACATCACGCGGCACGCCAGGCGCTGGTCGGTGTCCTGCTCGACGGTCGCAGGCATGCGGATGCGGCGCGGGTGCTGCAGGAGGGGCTGCAGCTGTCGCCGGGGCAGCATGGTTTTGCGATGACGCTGGCGCGGCTGCAGGTGGAGGCGGGAGAGCTCGATGCCGGGGCGCAGACGCTGGCGCGCAGTCTCGATTACCCCGGTGCCAGTCCGGACCATATCGCCTTTCATGCCGGACTGCTGCAGCGCCAGCAGAAACATGCCGAAGCCGTCGCACAGTTCCAGCAGGCGCTGAGCCGGCGCGGCAGTGTCGGTGTCTGGCTGCTCGGGCTGGGGGTTTCGCTGGAGGCCCTGGGGCGGACGGCCGATGCACAGGAGGCCTACCGCCGTGCCAAGGCCAGCGGCAACCTGTCTGCCGACCTGCAGGCCTTTGCCGAACAGCGCCTGCGTTAATCATTGTCGCGCGGGTCAGCGGCCTGTAGTGCGCGCGACCACGTAACCCGTCACGCTGGCCGCACCTGCGCGCTTCAGGTTGCGTGCAAGTTCATTGAGGGTTGCTCCGGTGGTGAGGACATCATCGACCACGGCGACATGGCAGCCGTCGAGACTGCCGAGCACGACAAAAGCACCGCGGATGTTCTTGCGCCGCGCTTTCCACGGCAGGCGGGTCTGCGGCGCGGTATCGCGGGTCTTGATGCACAGATTGGCATCGACCGGTGCATTCAGATCGTTGCCGATGATCCGGGCCAGTTCGAGTGCCTGGTTGAAGCCACGTTCGCGCAGGCGCTGCGCGGTGAGCGGAATCGGCAGGATCAGATCGGGTCGTGTCCCGATGCGCGGCGCCAGCAGCGCGGCCAGTGCAGGTCCCGCGGCGAGGCGTCCGCCATATTTGTAGGACTGGATCAGCCCGTCCAGCGGGAAAGCGTAGCGGCAGGCGGCGATGACGTGGTCGAAATGCGGCGGTTCGGCGATGCAGCGGCCGCAGAGGCCGGGTTCCGGCAGCGGGTGGGCGCAGACGCTGCAAGCTGCCGCATCCAGCCAGGGCAGATCTTCAAGGCATTCGCTGCACAGGCTGCGGCGGCCTGCGGGGGCGGCGCAGAGCAGGCAGCGGCTTGCCAGCAGCCAGCCGAGTCTGCCCCTCCACTTGTCAAACAGGTGCTTTGCATTATTTGACAAGAATGCAGTCTTCCGCGATAATGATATCAGTTAAGTATTTGTTTTTATTGATATTTTTTGGAAACGGGCAGCCATGGACACCATTACCCTCAACGAAGCGGGACGCGTTTCCGCCGACACACCGCGCTGGAGCGTGGCCGCCATCGAAGCGCTGTTCGCACTGCCCTTTAATGACCTGCTGTTCCGTGCGCAGCAGGTCCACCGCGAACACTTCAATCCGAATGCGGTGCAGTTGTCGACGCTGCTGTCGATCAAGACCGGGGGTTGCTCCGAGGACTGCGGCTACTGTCCGCAGGCGGCGCGTTACCACACCGGCGTCGAAAACCAGGACACGCTGTCTGTCGACGAGGTGCTCGCTGCGGCGAAACTGGCGCGCGACAAGGGCGCGACGCGTTTCTGCATGGGCGCGGCCTGGCGCGGTCCGAAACAGCGCGACCTCGACAAGGTGGTCGAGATGGTGAAGGCAGTGCGCGGCCTCGGCATGGAGACCTGTGCGACGCTGGGCATGCTGAAGCCCGGGCAAGCCGGGCAGTTGCGTGATGCCGGCCTTGATTATTACAACCACAACATCGACACCGCCGCCGACAACTACGCCAATATCATCACCACGCGCGAGTATGGTGATCGTATCGACACCCTGGAGCAGGTGCGCGAAGCGGGGCTGCATGTCTGCTGTGGCGGTATCGTCGGCATGGGTGAAACCCGCAGTGCACGGGCGAAGCTGATTGCGCAGCTCGCCAACATGGACCCCTATCCGGAATCGGTGCCGATCAACAACCTGGTGCAGGTGCCGGGAACCCCGCTGCACGGCACCGAGGCCCTTGATCCGCTGGAGTTCGTGCGCACCATTGCCTGCGCGCGCATCACCATGCCCAGGGCCATGGTGCGGCTGTCCGCCGGCCGCCAGGAGATGGGTGACGCGATCCAGGCGCTGTGTTTCCTCGCCGGCGCGAATTCGATTTTCTACGGCGAAAAGCTGCTGACCACCGGCAACCCGGATGTCGACAATGACCAGGCGCTGTTTGCCCGGCTCGGCCTGCAACCGATGAATCCCGCACGGTCCTGAGCCGCCCGGTTCCGTGTTGTGACGCTGGATGCCGAACTGGCCGCGGAGCTGGCGGACCGCGAGACCGGGGGACTGCGGCGCCAACGCCGGTTGCTGGCCTCGCCGCAGCACGCGCATGTCACGGTCGACGGCCGCGATTACCTTGCGTTCTGCTCCAATGATTATCTCGGGCTTGCGGCGGATCCGCGGCTGATTGCCGCGGCCCGCGCCGGCGCGGAGCTTTACGGCGTCGGTGCCGGCGCATCCCATCTGGTACTCGGGCACGGCATCGCTCATCACCGGCTCGAGGAGGCCCTGGCCGGTTTTGTCGGCTTGCCGCGGGCATTGCTGTTTTCGACCGGCTACATGGCGAACATGGGCGCGGTCAGCGCCCTGGTCGGGCGCAGTGACGCGTTGTTCGCCGACCGCCTGAACCATGCGTCCCTCAATGATGCTGCGCTGTTGTCGCGGGCGACTTTCCGGCGTTATCCGCACAATGACCTGGCCGCGCTGGACCGTCTGCTCGCGACCACGCCGGCGCGCCGCCGGCTGGTGATCGTCGATGCGGTGTTCAGCATGGACGGCGACATTGCGCCAGTGCCGGAACTGCTTGAGCTCTGCGTGCGCCATGATGCCTGGCTGCTGATCGACGATGCCCACGGTTTCGGCGTGCTCGGCGCGCAGGGGCGCGGTACGGCGGCACATTTCGGCATCCGCTCCGATCGCCTGATCTACATGGCGACGCTGGGCAAGGCCGCCGGGGTTTCCGGCGCCTTTGTTGCCGGCGGCGAGGTGCTGGTCGAAAGCCTGCTGCAGAATGCGCGCACCTATATCTACACCACGGCGACGCCACCCCTGCTGGCACACACGCTGCTAACCAGCCTGCAGATCATCGGGCAGGAGGAATGGCGGCGCGAACGCCTGCGCGAACTGATCCTGCGGCTGAAGCAGGGCTTGCAGGGTGCGCCCTGGCGGCTGATGCCGTCGGACACGCCGATACAGCCCTTGCTGATTGGTGGCAATGCCGAGGCGCTCGCCTTGTCGGCGCGGCTTGCGGCACAGGGCCTGCTGGTGCCGGCGATAAGGCCGCCGACCGTGCCGCAGGGTACCGCGCGGCTGCG
>JALHND010000151.1 GCA_022843705.1 Burkholderiales bacterium | reverse complement strand
GAGATCGCCGGGTCGAACAGCGAGTCGGTTTTCGATGCGCGGCCGACGGTGGTGACGGTGCCCTTGTAGAGCTTGACCTTGACCGTGCCGTTGACCGGTTTCTGCGATTCATCGACCAGTTGCTGGATCAGCAGCCGTTCCGGGCTGAACCAGTAACCGTTGTAGATCAGCCGCGCGTAACGCGGCATCAGGTCGTCCTTCAGCGCCAGTACTTCGCGGTCGAGGGTGATCGATTCCATCGCGCGGTGGGCGCGCAGCATGATGGTGCCGCCCGGGGTTTCGTAGCAGCCGCGCGACTTCATGCCGACGTAGCGGTTCTCGACCAGGTCCAGCCGGCCGATGCCGTGTTTGCCGCCAAGCTGGTTGAGTTTGGTCAGCACCTGCGCCGCCGACATCTTTTTGCCGTTGATGGCGACGATGTCGCCGCGGGCATAACTCAGTTCGACGTACTCGGGCTTGTTCGGCGCCTTTTCCGGCGACACGGTGATGCGCCACATCGAATCTTCGGGCTCGAAGGACGGGTCCTCGAGGATGCCGCCCTCGTAGGAGATGTGCAGCAGGTTGGCATCCATCGAGTACGGCGCGCCACCCTTGCGTTTCTTGTAGTCGACGGGGATGCCGTGTTTGTCGGCGTAGGCGAGCAGCTTCTCGCGCGACAGCAGGTCCCATTCGCGCCAGGGCGCGATGATTTTCACATTGGGCATCAGCGCGTAGGCGCCGAGTTCGAAACGCACCTGGTCGTTGCCCTTGCCGGTGGCGCCATGCGACACCGCGTCGGCACCGGTCT
Source organism: Burkholderiales bacterium (assembly GCA_022843705.1). Taxonomy (GTDB): domain Bacteria; phylum Pseudomonadota; class Gammaproteobacteria; order Burkholderiales; family SG8-41. Next base: position 5,973 of record JALHND010000151.1, on the reverse strand, counting down.
TGCGCGCGATCTCGATCATGCGTTTGGCGATCAGCGGCCGCGCGATCGAGGTGCCGAGCAGGTATTCGCCCTCGTAGACCGCGTTGGCGCGGAACATCGGGAACACGAAGTCGCGGACGAATTCCTCGCGCAGGTCCTCGATGAAGATCTGCTTGACGCCCATCAGCTTCGCCTTCTTGCGCGCCGGCGAAACTTCCTCGCCCTGGCCGATGTCGGCGGTGAAGGTGATGACCTCGCAGCCGTAGACGTCCTGCAGCCATTTGAGGATCACCGAGGTGTCGAGGCCGCCCGAGTAGGCAAGCACTACCTTGTTGATTTTATTGACTTTTTTCATATCCATATCCGTGTGGTTCAAGAGGGGGCGGGCAGCGCCGGCCGGCGCCGCCGAAGATCAGGGCTGCACCTGTCCGAGCAGCAGGAATTCCATCAAGGCTTTCTGCGCTTTTGGGTTTTGGTGTCGGCCGGCATCGGGCGAGCCCGATGCCTTAACTTGCCAAGGCAAGTTAGCCTGCCCCGGAACCCAAGGCACGCGCTTCATGGGGTAACTTTGCCCAGCAATAAAAACTCCATCAGCGCCTTCTGCGCGTGCAGGCGGTTCTCCGCTTCGTCCCAGACCACGCTCTGCGCGCCGTCGATGACGTCGGCGGTGACTTCCTCGCCGCGGTGGGCGGGCAGGCAGTGCATGAACAGCGCGTCCTTTTTCGCGACGCGCATCATGTCGGCATCGACGCACCAGTCCTCGAAGGCGCGTTTGCGCTCCTCGTTCTCGGCCTCGAAGCCCATGCTGGTCCAGACGTCGGTGGTGACCAGGTCGGCGTCGCGCACCGCGTCCATCGGGTCCCTGAATTCCTCGTAATGGTCGGTGCCATAGAGGCCGGCGCGTTCGGGCTCGACTTCGTAGCCGGGCGGGGTCGATACGTGCACGTTGAAGTCGAGCACCTCCGCCGCCTGCAGCCAGGTGTTGCAGACATTGTTGGAGTCGCCGATCCAGGCCACGGTCCTGCCGCGGATCGGGCCGCGGTGCTCGATGAAGGTGAAGATGTCGGCGAGAATCTGGCAGGGATGATATTCGTTGGTCAGGCCGTTGATCACCGGCACCCGCGAGTGGGAGGCGAAACGGTTGATGATTTCCTGCTCGAAGGTGCGGATCATCACGATGTCGACCATGCGCGTGATCACGCGCGCCATGTCCTCGACCGGCTCGCCGCGGCTGATCTGGGTGTCGGTCGAGGTCAGGTTGATCACCGAGCCGCCCATCTGCAGCATGCCGGCTTCGAAGGACACGCGGGTGCGGGTCGAATTCTTCTCGAAAATCATCGCCAGCGTGCGGTCGTGCAGCGGCAGGTAGGGCTCGTAGCGCTTGAAACGTTCCTTGATCCAGGCCGCGCGCGTGAATATCTGCGCGTATTCGGCGGCACTGAAATCCCTGAACTGGAGGTAATGGCGGAGTTGCATGGTGTTCCGGGAGCGGGGCTGCGGTGTGCTGCAGCCCTGCGTTCAGGCAGCGGCCGATTGCGGCGCAGCCTGCTTCGCGAGCTCGTCCTTGATCAGCGGGGTCAGGTGGTCGACCAGGTGCAGCGCGTTTTCGCGCGTGTAGGTCAGCGGCGGCAGCAGCCGGATCACGTTGTCGGCGGTGACGTTGATCAGCAGGCCGGCGGCGAGCGCTCGCTCGACGATGTCCTTGCAGGGTTTGTCGAGTTCGATGCCGATCATCATGCCCTTGCCGCGGATGTCGCGGACGCCGGCGAGGCCGGCCAGCCGCTCGCGCAGTTGGGCGCGGATGAAGTCGCCCATGGTGTCGGCGTTCTGCATCAGCTTCTCGTCCTCGATGATCGAGAGCGTGGCCAGCGCCGCGGCGCAGACCAGCGGGTTGCCGCCGAAGGTCGAGCCGTGGTTGCCGGGCTTGAACAGTTTCGCGGCGGGGCCGGCGGCGAGGCAGGCGCCGATGGGCACGCCGTTGCCGAGGCCCTTGGCCAGCGACATCACGTCGGGTTTCACGCCGGAATGCTGGAAGGCGAACCACTTGCCGGTGCGTGCGATGCCGCTTTGCACTTCGTCGAGCATCAGCAGCCAGCCGTTGGCGTCGCAGATCTCGCGCAGGCCTTTCAGGTAGCCGTCATGGCAGACGTTGACGCCGCCTTCGCCCTGGATCAGCTCGACCAGCACGGCGACGACGTTGCGGTTGTTCTCGGCGACCCGGCGCACGGCTTCGAGATCGTCGAAGGGCACACGCACGAAGCCCGCGACCAGCGGCTCGAAGCCGGCCTGCACCTTGCGGCTGCCGGTGGCCGACAGCGTGGCGATGGTGCGGCCGTGGAAGGCATGTTCGAGCACCACGATTGCCGGCGCCTCGATGCCCTTCTGGTGGCCATAGAGCCGCGCCAGCTTGATCGCGGCCTCGTTGGCTTCGCAGCCGGAATTGCAGAAAAACACGTTGTCCATGCCGGACAGCGCGGCCAGCCGGTCGGCCAGCTGCTCCTGCAGGGTGATGCCGTAGATGTTGGAGGTGTGCACCAGCTTGCCCGCCTGCGCCTGCAGCGCTGCGGTATAACGCGGATGGCAGTGTCCCAGTCCGCACACGGCGACACCGGCAAGCGCGTCGAGATAACGCTTGCCCGCGGTGTCCCAGAGCCAGACGCCCTCACCGCGCTCGAATGCGACCGGCAGCCGGCCGTAGGTGTTCATCACGTGAGACATGGTGCATCGATCTCCACAAAAACAGACGGCGGCCTCACGCCGCCGATGAGACTATTCTATCCACCCCGTTTTGCTTGGCAAGCGAAATTTCCTTGACTTCTCAGAGCGGAAACCGGGGGTGTTCTGCTAGACTTTTCCGCAACTCCGACGGCACTTCCAGAAGGCCACCGATCCATGTTCGACGGCGCACCCGAAATTGTCATCCAGGGCATCACCGAATCCGGCGAAACCTTCCGTCCCAGCGACTGGGCGGAGCGCCTGAGCGGGATGCTGTCCGTGTTCAGCGAGGACGGGCACCTGGCCTATTCACCCTTCCTCAAGCCGATTTTCGCGGGGGGGATCCACTGCGTGGCGGTGGACCGGGTGCTGGAGAACCGCAATCCCGCGGCCTTCGAATTCCTGCTGCAGTTTGCCCGCGACAACCGCCTGACGATGCGGCCAGGGCGCAAGGCGCGGCGTCCCGAGGACATTCTGGCCGCCGCGGCGCCGTCCGGCATGACTCCGGCTGCCGGCGCCTGACCGTACAGCTTGCTGCGTTACTGCGTTTGCTGCCTGCTGCCGCCCACAGGCGGCAGGTTTGCTGCTCAGGCCATTGCCTTGAGGGCGACGGCGAGGCGGCTCTTGTGACGGGCAGCGGTGTTCTTGTGCATGATGTCCTTGTCGGCGATCGAATCGATCTTGCTCACCGACTGCTGGAACGCGGCCTTGGCGGCGGCCTTGTCGCCGGCGGCGATGGCCTTGCGCACATCCTTGATCGCGGTGCGCAGCGCGGAACGCTGTGCCATGTTGCGCGCGCGGCGTTTGACGGCCTGACGGGCGGCTTTTTTGGCTGAAGCAATATTGGCCATGTAAACTCCGGATTTCTTTGGGAAAATGGGCGGTTCGGAAAAGGGCGCAATGATAAAGAAAACCCGCTCCTTCCGCAAGCCCGGCAGCTCAGGCCCCGCTGCTGTCGAAATCCTGGAAAAATGAATCTACTCAAGGCTTTAGCCACGGTCAGCAGCATGACCCTGCTGTCCCGCATACTGGGTTTTGTACGCGATGCGGTGATTGCCCGGGTGTTCGGCGCCGGCCTGATGACCGACGCCTTCTTCGTCGCCTTCAAGATTCCCAACCTGCTGCGCCGGCTGTTTGCCGAGGGCGCGTTCTCGCAGGCTTTTGTCCCGATCCTTGCCGAATACCGGAATCGCCGCGGCGAAGCGGAAACCCGCGCGCTGGTGGATCACGTGGCCGGTGTGCTGACCCTGGCGCTGGTGGCGGTGACGGTTGCCGGCGTGCTGGCGGCGTCCTGGATCGTCGCCATCAGTGCCCCGGGTTTCCTGCCGACCCCGGAAAAATTCGCGCTCACGGTCGACCTGCTGCGCATCGTCTTTCCGTACATCCTGTTCATTGCGCTGACCGCGTTGGCTGGCGGCATCCTCAACACCTGGAGCCGTTTCGCGGTGCCGGCCTTCACGCCGGTGCTGCTCAACCTGTCGTTCATAGCTTTTGCATTGTTTGCAGCGCCGTTTTTTGATCCCCCGGTGAAGGCTCTGGCCTGGGCGGTGTTCTGCGGCGGGGTGCTGCAGCTCGCGTTCCAGCTGCCGTTCCTTGCGCGCATCGGCATGTTGCCGCGCCTGCGCCCGAGTTTGCGCGACGAGGGGGTGCGCCGCGTGCTGCGGCAGATGGCGCCCGCGGTGTTCGGCGTGTCGGTGGGACAGGTCAGCCTGCTGATCAACACCATCTTCGCGTCCTTCCTCGTCACCGGCAGCGTGACCTGGCTTTATTTTGCCGACCGCCTGATGGAGTTTCCGGCGGGCATGCTGGGGGTGGCGCTGGGCACCATCCTGCTGCCCAGCCTCGCGAAATGCCATGCCGAGCAGTCGGACGGTGCTTATTCGGAACTGCTCGACTGGGGACTGCGCCTGACGCTGCTGCTGGCGGTGCCCGCAGCCGCTGCTCTGGCGCTGCTGGCGGTGCCCCTGACCACCACGCTGTTCCATTACGGTGCCTTCACCGCGACCGACGTGATCAATACGCGCGATGCGGTGATTGCCTATTCGGTCGGCCTGGTCGGTCTCATCGCGGTGAAAGTGCTGGCCCCCGGCTTTTACGCCAAGCAGGACATCCGCACGCCGGTGAAATTCGCCTTGGTGACGCTGGTTGCCACCCAGCTGATGAACCTCGTGTTCATCTGGGAACTGCGCCATGCCGGACTCGCGCTGGCGATCAGCCTCGGAGCCTGTCTCAACGCAGCGCTGCTGCTTCGCGGTTTGCGCCGCCGCGCGATTTACCGGCCGCAGCCGGGCTGGGGTATTTTTGCCTGCAAGCTCACGCTGGCGGTGTACGTGATGGGCGCGGTGTTGTGGATGTTCGCCGGGGATGCCGCGTCATGGCTGGCGGCTCCCGCGGTGGAGCGCGTGTGGCGGCTGGCGCTGCTGGTGCTGGCCGGTGCGGCGGCTTACTTCGCCACGCTGTGGCTGCTCGGTTTCCGCATGCATGACTTCGCGCGCCAGGCGCGCAGCTGATTCGCCGGGCGACGCTCAGCGCTGCAGCAGGCGCCGCGACAGGTAGGACGCGAAGTCGACCATCGCCACCAGCAGGATCATCGCGACCAGAATCGAGCTGGTTTCGTTCATGTGGAACAGTCCCATGTGGAAGGCCAGCATCTGGCCGAGCCCGCCGCCGCCGACCACGCCGAGTACGGCCGCGGCTCGGATGTTGTTTTCCCAGCGATAGAGCGTGTACGACAGCAGCTGCGGCAGGATCTGCGGCAGGGTCGCATAAAGAAAGACGCGGCCCGCCGGCACGCCGCGCGCGCGCAGCGAGAAGGCCGGACCCGGCGGCGCGTTCTCGACGGCTTCGGCGAACAGCCGGCCGAGCACGCCGGTGGTGTGCAGCGCCAGCGCCAGCGTGCCGGCGAAGGGGCCCAGTCCCGCGGAGATGATCAGCAGCGCCGCCCAAACCAGTTCCGGAATCGAACGCAGCCCGTTCAGCACCAGCCGCGTCGGTGCGCGCCAGTACGCGGGATCGCCGGCATGGCTGCGGCTGGCTGGCAGCGCCAGCGCGAGTCCTGCGGCCGCCGCGATCAGCGTGCCCAGCGCCGACATCGCCAGCGTCTCGAGGCTGGCGACGCCGAGCCTCCCGAGAAATTCCATGTCGGTCGACGGGGTCAGCAGTTCGCCGAGGAAACGGCCCATCCTGTGCATGGCATCCAGCGACAGGAATTTTGCCCACTGCAGATCGAGGGTCCAGAAACTGGCGACGGTCAGTGCTGCGAGGCCGAGCAGGAACCAG
>JALHND010000150.1 GCA_022843705.1 Burkholderiales bacterium | reverse complement strand
GGCACCGCCACATGCTGCATTTTTGGAGTTGTGGCCTCGACATCACGCGGGCTGCGCCCGCATGAGTCTCGTCCCGCCCTGGTTAAACTGGCAACCCTGCCCTGGGGTGGGATGCCTTGGCCTGCGCCTGCAGCGCCGGCACATCCCCCGCGCACTGGATTCGATGCATCACCCGGCGGTAACCGCCGTCAAAGGGATCTCGGTGGTGCATCACGCAGCGGTTGTCCCAGATCAGGAGGTCGCCGGCCTGCCATTCGTGGTGCCAGGTGAAACGGTCCTGGGTCGCATGTGACCACAACGCGTCCAGCAGTTCTTCGGACTCGGAGACGGAGAGCCCGTTGATGTAGGCATTCGGCCGGCGACCGAGGTACAGCGCATTGCAGCCGGTTTCCGGATGGGTGCGGATGATCGGGTGGCTGGGACCCGGTGCTTCGCGCACATCGCTGACCGGGCTGAAACCCTCGCGCAGGTCGCCGGCACTGTTGTAGGTCATGTCGTGTTTCAGCGTGCGGCCCTCGATCCGTTTGCGCAGCGCCGGATCCAGGGTTTCCAGCGCCAGGTACATATTGGCAAAGCCGGTATTGCCGCCCCGCGGCGGAACTTCCAGCGAATACAGCGCGCTGTATGACAGCGGCCGGTCACGATAGGAATTGTCGGAATGCCAGACCACTTCCGCATCGCGCAGCACGCCGATGGCCTCGCCGTTTTCGGTGACGTTGGACACCACGACGATTTCAGGATGGGGACGTGCCTTTTCCTTGCCGGTTTTGGCCAGCGGCGCAAAGTCGAGTTCACCCAGCCGCCTGCCGAAACCGATCAGATCCGGATCACTCAGCGTCTGTCCGCGGATGCGGATCACCAGATGGTCCAGCAGCGCCTGGTAGACCCCGGCAAACGCCGGCTCATCCAGTTTCCGCAGATCGCCGCAGGACACTTCCGCCCCCAGCGCCGGCGCCATCGGCCTGACTGTCACTCCCCCTTCGCCCCCCAGCACAGCGGATTCCGCCTTGCCCATTACTTGCCCTCTATTTCAGGTTGACCTTGTTGACGATTCGGCCGATGTCCTCGACCTCGCACTCGCAGACGTCGCCGTGCTTGAGGAAAACCGGCGGCGTGCGCGAAAAACCGACGCCGAAGGGCGTGCCCGTCGGGATCAGGTCGCCCGGCATCAGCGTCGTGCCCTGCGAGGCATAGGCGATGATCTGGTTGATGTTGAAAATCAGATTCTTCGTGTTCGACTTCTGCATTTCCTTGCCGTTGAGCACGGTGCGCACATCGAGTTTGTGCGGATCATCAATCTCGTCACGGGTGACGATGTACGGCCCCCAGGGACAGAAGGTGTCGAGCGACTTGCCGCGATCCCACTGCTTGGCATTGGCGAACTGCAGGTCGCGCGCGGAGACGTCGTTGACCACGCTGTAGCCGCAGACATAGTCGAGCGCGTCCTTCTCCGGAATGTTGCGGCCGCGGCGCCCGATGACCACCGCGAGTTCCACCTCGTAGTCGACTTCATTGGTCACGCTCTCCGGCCAGCTCAGTTCATCGAAGGGCCCGGTAATGGAGTTCGGGAATTTGCTGAACAGCACCGGCTCCGTCGGCACCGGCAGATTGGCTTCCTTGCAGTGGTCGATGTAGTTGAGGCCCACCGCGATGATCTTCGAGGGCGCAAGCAGCGGCGCCGTCAGGCGCACGTCGTCGAGATCGAAGGTCCGGCGCGTCGGGCTGTCGATCGCCTCGCGCACGCGCTCCAGCATCGCATCGCCGCCGCGCACGATCTGCAGCAGGTCGCCCTCCTCGCCCACCGGCAAACCGGCAGCCTTGAGGTCGATCACGGTTCCGCCGTCAAGCACTCCCGGACGGATTTCATTGTGTGCAATAAAAGTCAGCAGTTTCAATTACGGTTCTCACTCGTTAAAAAACACCGGCACTCAGCGCTGCGTGGCGTGTTCCGGAAATTGCAGGGCAGACAGCGTGCCGCGGGCCACGTCCGCGGGCGCCTCTTCGTTGGAAAAATTCAGCTCCACCTTGTTGCCCACCGGATCGCGCATGAACATCTGGAATCCGGCATTGGGCACGTTCTGTTCGTCGAACTTGATACCGAGCCGGTTCAGGCGTTCGCGGAACTGCTGCACGCCGCTGACTTCATAGGCGGTGTGGTCATAACTGCTGCGCTTCTCGTCCAGCCCCTGCCAGTCCGGCTTGAAACGCACCACGACGTGGATCAGTGGATGGTCGCCGCAATACAGCCACAGGCCCTTGTTCGGAAAATCCGGGCGCGGCCCCACGGTCATGCCCAGCCCGTCGCAGTAGAACTTCTCGATGGCCGCCAGGTCGCTGTCACGGCAGCCGATGTTGATGTGGTGGATTCCTCGGGTCTTCATGGTCTGTCCTCCTCCTCGGTGGATTTTCACGATCCGGACGCTGTATGCGCAGACCGGTACTTTGACACACCTGGCCGGCGCTTGCCTATAGCGGCGGGCCGCGGCTTGCCAGCGGATACAGGTTCATGTTCTGCTTCGCGCCATGATTTACCTGATCATCTGCACGGTCGCCGCGCTTGCCGCGCTGCTGACGTTTTTTTCCGGTTTCGGCCTCGGCACGCTGCTGCTGCCGGCCTTCGCGCTGTTCTTCGCGATCGAAAAGGCGGTGGCGCTGACCGCCATCGTCCACTTCCTGAACGGCATCTTCAAGCTCGCACTGGTGCACCGGCACATCGACCGCAGCGTCGCGCTGCGTTTCGGCCTGCCCGCAGCCCTCGGCGCGCTGGCCGGGGCCTGGCTGCTGGTGCGCATGGCCGAAAGCGACATCCGCATCCGCTACAGCCTGATCGGCCACGAGGTCGCGATCACACCGGCACAGCTGATCATCGGCCTGCTGCTGCTGGCCTTCGCCGTCTCGGAAATGCGGCCGGCATCGAAAAAGATGACCTTCGAACCCCGTTACCAGATTCCCGGTGGCCTGCTCTGCGGCTTCTTCGGCGGACTCGCCGGCCTGCAGGGCGCGCTGCGTTCAGCCTTCCTGATCAAGGCCGGACTCGACAAGGCAGTCTATGTCGCCACCGGCGCCGCGGTGGCCTTTTTCATCGACCTGTCGCGGCTGTCGATGTATGCGGCGCTGATCACCCGACACCATGCCGAATTCGATTATGTGCTGCTCGGCGCCGCCGTGCTTGCCGCGCTGGCAGGCTCGGTCGCCGGCAACCGTTTCCTGCACAAGGCCACGATGCCCGGCATCCAGAAACTGGTCGCGGTGCTGCTGTTCGCCGTCGCGCTGGGGCTGATCACCGGCCTGCTCTGAACCACTCCACCACGGACCCCCCATGTCCCCAGTCCTCTTCCGCCTCGGCGGTTACCAGAAACCCGCCTCCATCCATACCCGCGCCTGCCTGCGTTTCGGAGAAGTGCTCAGGCGTGAAGCCGGTGACGCCGTCGATTTCCAGTTTGTACCCGACGTGCTGTCCCTCGGCCACAAGTCGGGCGAACTGCCGCTGATGGTCGAGCGCGGCGAATTGTCAGCCTGCTACATCTCGGCACTGCGTTTCGCGAAATGGGTACCCGAGCTGGCGCTGTTCGACCTGCCTTTCCAGTTCCCCGACCGCGCTGCGGCCTACAAAGTCCTCGACGGCCGCCTCGGCCGGTCGCTGCGCGACAATATTGCCCGACAATCACCGTTTCGATTGCTCGGTTACTGGGACAACGGCTTCCGCCATTTCAGCAACAAGCTGCGCCCGATCCGGACTCCTGCCGACTGCAGGGGCATCCGCATCCGCATCCAGATGAGCGAGCTGCAGGCCGAATCGCTGCGCCTGCTCGGCATGGAGCCGATCCTCGAGGACATCAAGATCTTCGTCGAGCAGATCGGCGGCGACCGTTTCGACGCCCAGGACAACCCGCTGACCAACATCGTCAACTTCAACATCCACAGGCACCACCGCTACATCACGCTCTCCGGCCACGTCTACGGCGTCGCCTGCCTGATGGCCAACCGCGCGCAATATGAATCCTGGCCGGCAGCGGTGCAACGCGCGGTGGCGGTCGCCGCAGCCGAAGCCACCGTCCTGCAGCGGCAACTCGCAGCAGCGGAAGATGAGGAAATGCTCAAACGCCTGGACCCGGCGCAGAACGAAGTCGTGCGGCTGACGGCGGAGGAGCACCGTGCGTTTGCACAGGCGGTCGGCGCGGTGACGGCGCGTTACCGCAAGGATTACGCGGAGAGCTTTTTCGCACTGCTGGATCAGAACCCGTAGCCCGGAGGGAGGCCGCAGGCCGGAGTCCGGGAACATGATGCCTATGGCAGCGACTGCCCCGGATTACACTGCGCTGTCCCCCAAGGGGACTTCCTTCGTGGCGCATCCGGGCTACGAAACTAAAATGCGGGCTCGACGTCGTTCCGCAGCAGGTCGTCAAGCAGGCGCTGCGGCGACGACTCGAGATCAAGTGGCGAATTGAACAACAACTTGGGTCCGCGGTAACTTTCAAAACAGGCTTGATGGGCGGCCAGTGACAATTCATCCGTCCGGATGTAGTAACCGCGCACCCAGTCCAGCAACATGGGCATATGCTCCTCCTGCGCCTGCGGCGTGTCGTACTTGTGAGCTTCCCAGGGACGCTGGCGGCAATAGGCCAGGCACTGCGCTTCGCCGGGATTCAGGAATATCAGCTTGGGCATGAGTGACAGTGCCTCGCCGATCAGGCGGGAATAACAACCTTCGACAATCCACCGCACCTGCCCGCGGCAGAACTGCGCAACGTCTTCGCGTGATTCCGCTTCGGCACGGCGCAGCGCTTCGGAACCCGGCATCCAGGCGATGGTATCGAGATCAAGAATCGCGGCATCAATCCGGCTCGCGAGCCAGCGCGCCAACGTCGATTTTCCCGAACCGGCGTTGCCGAGTATTGCGAAGCAATCGACCCGGCGCGCAGCATAACTCATAAGTACTTGATTTTATTGATTATTTTGTAACGCCGTCGAAACAGCATTCAAGGTTTACGTCGCAGCGCTGCCGCACCACCGCCCGGGACCGCCCGCCGGTACCAGTTGAGAATCCTGTCCCCCGTCCAGAACTCCACACCCGGCTCATCACGCAGCCTGCGGAACACGTTCTCGAAATACTTGATCCGGTGCGGCACGCCGGAGATGTAGGGATGCACGGCGATCGCCATCACCTTCAGCCGCTTCTCGCCCTCTTCGTACAGCCGCTCGAACTGGTCCATGCAGCGCGATTCGAACTCGGCCGAGTTGTGATGCTGCACCATCATCATCGCGATGTCGTTGAGTTCCACCGTGTACGGCATCGCCACCACCTTGCCGTGCCGGGTCTCGATGTCGCAGGGTTCATCGTCAACCACCCAGTCGGCGATGTATTTGATCCCCGCCTCGGCGAGGTAATCCGGCGTAAACAGGGTTTCGGTCAGTCCCGGCGCCAGCCAGCCGACCGGCGCCTTGCCGGTGAAGGCCTTGATCTGCTTCACCGTGCGTTTGATCATCGCGCGCTGGTCCTTCTCGACATGGGTCGGCTGCTGGTCCCAGGAATGGCCGACGAATTCCCAGCCTGACTTCAGCGACTCCTCGGCGATACGAGCGTAATCCGTGCAGATGCGGCCGTTGGTGAACAGCGAGGCCTTGATGTCGAGTTCATCCAGCGCCTGCTTGATGCGCCAGAAACCGACGCGGTTGCCGTATTCATGCCAGGCCCAGTGCGCGAAATCCGGCAGTCGCGTGACATGTGTCGGCGGCGGCAGCACCTGGCGCGGCATCGGCCGGCCGATGTCCCAGACCTCGACGTTGACCACCGGCCACACGATCAGGCGCACGCCCGCGGGCGGCTTCAGCGGCGGACGGTCAATGATGGGCACATAGGGCAGGCGTTGTGAGGGAATCATGCGGGGCTCCGGTTCAGGATGTGGATGCGGCAAACGGCTGCAGCGATTATAACGACGCTTCGGCGTTGAGCCCGGGTGGAGCTTGCACTACCATCCCCCTTCCTCGTCCCAACCACGACAGAAAAGAAAAACCATGGACCTGCCCTGCCTGCCACCGATCGCCGCCACCCGCCCGCCGAAAATCCCCTCGCCCGCCGGCGCCTGCGACACCCATTTCCACATCTTCGGACCGGTGGCCAAGTTTCCCTTTGCCGAAAAACGCTCGTACACGCCGGACGACGCGCCCTTGGAAAATCTGCTGAAAATGCTCGACACGCTGGGCATGGCCCGCGGCGTGGTGGTCCAGGCACATCCCTACGGCACCGACAATACGGTCGTGCTCGACGCGCTCAGGCGCGAACCGAAACGCCTGCGCGCCGCCGCCATCGTAACCCCCGATACCGGCCGCGAGGAACTGAAGCGTATGGCCGACCTCGGCGTGCGTGCGCTGCGTTTCCACCACATGCCCCACGGCGTGGGTTTCAGCTCGCTGGGCATGCAGTCCTTCGAAAAACTCGCGCCGCTGATGGCCGACCTCGGCTTGCACGCCCAGTTCATGATGGACGCCAATGCGCTCGACAGCGCGATGCCCTTCTTCAAGAACTGGAAACTGCCGATCGTGCTCGACCACATGGGCAACGTCGATGGCACGAAGGGCGCCAACCAGCCCGGCGTGCAGCAGATGTGCCGCCTGCTGGCCGAAGGAAAAATCTGGGTGAAGGTGTCAGGCAGCTACCGCGTGTCGACGCAGTATCCGGATTACCCCGACGCGCAGGCGATCCACGAAGCGCTGGTGAAGGCCAATCCCGAGCAGGTGATCTGGGGCACCGACTGGCCGCATCCGCGGCTGGAAAAGGACATGCCCGAAGACGGACATTTGCTGGACCTGTTCAATGCCTGGACGCCGGATGCCGG
>JALHND010000149.1 GCA_022843705.1 Burkholderiales bacterium | reverse complement strand
GCCGTCTACGTGCGTTCCGACAAGGGCTCAATGGTGCCGCTGTCCTCGCTGGCAAGCGTGGATTACTCCTCCGGACCGGACACGCTGGACCGCTTCAACAACCTGCCGGCGGTGAAAATCTTCGGCTCTGCGGCACCCGGCTACAGCTCCGGCCAGGCGATCGCGCGGATGGAGGAAATCGCGCAAAAAACTCTGCCGCCGGAATTCAGCTATGACTGGAGCGGCGCCTCCTTCCAGGAAAAACGCTCCGGCGGCACCGCCGGCATCGCGCTCGGCCTCGCCGTGCTGATGGTGTTCCTGATCCTCGCCGCACAGTACGACAAGTGGTCGCTGCCGCTGTCGGTGCTGCTGGCACTGCCCTTCGGCACCTTCGGCGCGCTGGCCGCGGTGTGGATGCGCGGCTTCACCAATGACGTCTATTTCCAGATCGGCCTGGTGACGCTGCTCGGCCTTGCCGCGAAAAACGCGATCCTGATCGTCGAATACGCGGTGCTCAAGAAACACGAGGGCTACACCACTGCGGCGGCGGCCATCGAAGCGGCACGGCTGCGTTTCCGCCCGATCCTGATGACCTCGCTCGCCTTCATCCTCGGCGTGCTGCCGCTGGCCTTGTCCACCGGTGCCGGCGCCGGCGCGCGTCATTCCGCGGGCACCGGCGTGATGGGTGGCATGCTCGCTGCGACCTTCCTCGCGATCTTCTTCATTCCATGGTTCTACAAGCTGATCGTCGATCGCAGGCTCTCCGACAAGCGCTCGACCGCGGAGATCGAGGCCGAGGTCGAACACCACCGCGAACAGACGCTGCGCGCCGTGCGCACCCCCCATCATGCGCCCCCGAGCAAAGGGGAAGAAAATGTATAAGTATTTGATTAAAATAGTATTTTTTACATCCGTCCTGGCAGGTTGCAGCACCGCGCCCGACTATGCACGCCCCGCTGCCGAGTTGCCCGGCGCCTGGACCGCAGTGCCGGCACAAGGCAAACCCGTAGCCGCCGACCGCTGGTGGACGGTGTACGGCGACACCACCCTGGAGCGGCTGATCGACGAAGCGCTGGCCCACAACCAGGACCTCGCGCTGGCCACCGCGCGCCTCGACGAGGCGCGTGCGCTGGCGCGTGTCGCGGATGCCGAACTGGTGCCCTCGGTCGACGCCGGCTTCCAGCGCGACCGCTCGCGCCGCTCGGACAGCACCGCCACACGTGTCCCCGGCAGCCTGGAAAACAACAACTACCGTGCGCAGCTCAACGTGTCCTACGAACTCGACCTGTGGGGCCGCCTGCGCGATTCGGCCAAGGCGGCACGCGCGGAGCTGCTTGCCACCACCGCGGCGCGCGAAACCGTGCGCCTTGCGCTGACCGCGCAGGTCGCGCAGTCGTACTACGCGCTGGTCGCTTTCGACACGCAGGTCGCCGATGCCCGCAAATCGCTGGCCCTGCGCGAGGACAACCTGCGGCTGCAGCGCATCCGCTCGGGCGCCGGACTGATCAATGACTTCGAGCTGCGCCAGCTCGAGGCCGAAGTCGCCGCCACGCAGGCACAGCTGCCGGCGCTGGAACGCCGCCGCAGCTCGGAAGAACTCGCGCTGGGCGTGCTGCTCGGCCGCAGCCCGCGGGCGATCATCAGTGACCGTGTCACCCGCAGCGCCGACAGCGGCCTGCCCGCCACGCCGGTGGTGCCCGCCGGCCTGCCCTCCGAACTGCTGCTGCGCCGCCCCGACATCGTTGCCGCCGAACAGCAGCTGATCGCCGCCAATGCGCGCATCGGCGCGGCGCGCGCGACGCTGTTTCCGCGCATCGGCCTCTCCGGCATGCTCGGCAGCGAAAGCGCGGCCTTGAACAACCTGTTCTCGGGACCGGCACAGATCTGGAGCCTCGGCTTCGCGCTGGCGCAGCCGATATTCCAGGGTGGCCGGCTGTTCGGCGAAATCGAGGCGGTGCAGGCGCGCGAGCGCCAGGCGCTGGCCCAGTACCAGAAAACCCTGCAGACCGCCTTCCGCGAAACCCACGATGCGCTGGTCGCGCAGACCCGCGCGCGGGAAGTGTTTGATGCAGAGAGCATGCGTGCAAAGGCGCTGGGCGATTCACTGCGGCTGGCGCGCATCCGTTACGAGAACGGCCTCACCAGCCAGCTCGAAGTGCTCGATGCCGAACGCAACCTGCTCAGCGCCGAACTGAACCGCGCCGAAGCGCTGCGCTCGCAGCGCGCCGCGGTGGCCGACTTGGTGAAGGCGCTTGGCGGCGGCTGGGCCGGCCTCCCCCAGACCGGAACCACCGCCGCCGCGCGCTGAAGCGGCTCGGGGGGTTTTACTGCGGCTTGAGGCCGACGTCCGCGATCAGCTTCACGTAACGTCCGTACTCAGCCTTCATCAGTTTCTCGTAGGCTTCGGGGCCCGAGTTCAGCGCCGCCTCGGCGCCCTGCCGCTCGAAGGCTTCGCGGATGCGCGGCTGCGAAACGGTCTTTCTCACGTCTGCGGCCAGTTGCGCCGCAATGCGCCTGGGCACGCCGGCCGGACCGAGCAGGCCGAACCAGCCGTCAGACTGCGCCGCAGGCAGTCCCTCTTCGACAATCGAGGGAATGTTCGGGAACGCCGGGTTGCGTTTCGCCGATGTCACCGCCAGCGGGCGCAGGCGGCCGTCACGCACAGCCGCACCGATGGTCGGCACCGTGAACACCAGGTAATGCACGCGCCCCGAGATGGTCTCGCCAAAAGCGTCCGGCACCACCTTGAACGGCACATGCGTGGTGCGCACGCCCGCCGCCTGGTTGAAAATCTCGCCGGCGATGTGCGCCAGGGTGCCGATGCCGAGCGAAGCATAGTTGTATTTCGAGGGATCACTCTTCAGCAGCGCCACCAGCTCCCGGATGTTGCGCGCCGGCAGAGCCGGGTAAACCGCGATGATGTTCGGAATTGAAGCCACCTCGGTGACCATCGTGAAATCGCGCAGCGGATGGTACGGCGGGGATTTCTGCAGCAGCGCGCCCACGATATGCGGCGGCGCCACCATGGCGTAGCTGTAACCGTCGCCCGTGGCCTTGGACAGGATGCTGCTGCCGATCAGTCCGCCGGCGCCCGGGCGATTGTCGACCACCACCTGCTGGCCGTAGAGTTCGGCCAGCGACGCGCCCACCGTGCGCGCAAGAAAATCACTGGCGGATCCCGGTGGCAAGGGCACGATGACCCGGATCGGGCGCTCCGGGAACTTCTGTGCCCCGGCCATCCCCGCGTGCAGCGGCAGGAGCAGTGCAAGCACGGCAAATGCAAACCCGCGTTTCCATGACGAATGCATGTGTATCCCCTCTCCTGTCCGGGCCTTCGCCCTGTTGTTGATTGTTCACCGCGGTGCCGGCACGGTCCCTGCGGACCGCCGTCGCCGCTGCGTATTGCCATGGTAGAGTGCCGCCGGGGTTTGCACAATGCGGACGCCGGTCCGCAGGACGTTACGGAGAATCGTCATGAAAATCGACCGCATCCACCACTACAACATCCGCTGCGCGCCCGGCGATCTGGAGCCGATCGAAAAATTCTACGGCGAGGTGCTCGGTTTCCGGAAAGGCCATCGCCCGAACTTCCCCAACCCCGGCATCTGGCTCTACCTCGACGACCACCCTATCCTTCACGTCAGCGCGCGCTGCGCGGAAGGCTTCCTCCAGCAGGACCATCATGGCAGCGTCGACCATATCGCCTTCCAGTCGCACGGTGCGGGCGAGTTCATGGCGAAACTCGAGCGCATGAACATCCCCCATGAAAGGCAGAACGTGCCGGAGGCGGGATACCAGGTTTTCCTGCGCGATCCGGTGGGCACCCTGCTCGAGTTCAATTTCCCTCAGCACGAAGCGCCCGCCTCCACCGGCGCCGGCACGCTGGCGCCCCGGCAGACCGCAATCCCCCGCTGAGGCGGACGCTCCGGACTCAGCCGGCAGGTGCGCCCCAGCGTCCGCCGAAAAACCGTTCGGCAACCGGTTTGCGCGCCCGTGGCTTGAGTTCCTTCTTCAGGGTTTCCTCGTCATCCAGGACTTCCGGTGCTGCCTGGTAACCGACAGCGATCATTGCCATCGGCATGAAGTCGTCGGGCACGCCGAAAGCCGCCCGCACCTTCGGAATGTCGAACCCGCCCATCTGGTGAGCCACCAGCCCCTGCGCAACCGCCTCCAGCGACAGGGCCAGCGCCGCCATACCGGTGTCGTAATGCGACCAGCGGTTGGGCTGCCCGTTGTGCTCAAAACTGGAGGCCGCGCAGGCGAGGAACAGCAGCGGCACGTTCTTGCACCATTTGCGGTTGTTGTCCGACAGGCAGTCGTAGGCCTGCTGCCAGCCGGCTGCGTCCTGCGCGCGGTCCCACATCAGGAAACGCCAGGGCTCGGCACCAAAACAGGACGGCGCCCAGCGCGCGGCCTCGACCAGGGCCGCGACCTGCGCGCGGGACACGGCACGCGAGGCATCGAAAGCACGGGGGCTCCAGCGCCGTGCCAGCAGCTCGTGGATGGGTACGCCGGTAATCGCCTTGCGGTCCTGCATGTGCATCTCCTCGTCGAGTCAATGATTTGTGACAAACGAAACCGGAAGCGCTGTCCCGGCAGGGCGCAACGCAGCGGACGGACGCCATCATAGCCGAGGGCGGGGCGCAGGCCACCCGCGGGATATGGATTACCTGCCGGTTCCCGCAGTAAGCTTCGGCCTTTCAATCACAACCCAGAGCCCACATGACCTCCAGACGCTCCTTCCTGTCACTGATTGCTGCCGCTTCCGCCTGGCAAGCCATGGCCGCGCGCGCGCAGGAACTGTTCTCCCCCTTTGTCGGCAGCGACCCCGAAAACGTCGCGCGCATGGTGAAGCTGGCGGCGCCGGCCAGCGGAGAAACGGTGATCGACCTCGGCGCGGGTGACGGGCGCATCGTGTTCGCCGCGCTGAAGGACCGTCCGGGCGTGCGCGGCATCGGCGTCGACATCAACGCAGAGCTGGTCGCCAAGGCCAACGCCGCCGCCGGCGCGCAGCAACTCGGCGACCGGGCGCAATTCCTGCACCAGAATGTCTTCGATGCCGATCTCGGCAAGGTTGACGTGATTTTCATGTGGCTGTTTCCCGAGCTGATGCGCCTGCTGCGCCCGAAGATCCTGCGCGAGGCGCGTCCCGGCACCCGTGTCGTCGCCGCCACCTGGGACATGGGCAGCTGGCCGGCCGACGTGACCGACGAACAGACCGGCAACTACACCACCGTCCGCCTGTGGCATGTGCCGGCGCGTGTCGGCGGTTTCTGGGAGTGGGAAACGACCATCGGCGGCGCCGCTTACCGTTTCGAGTCACTGCTCGAACAGCACATGCAGCAGGTCGAAGGCGCCGTGCGTGTCGGCAACCGGCGCCAGCTGCTGCAGGCTGTGGAACTGCGCGGCACCTCCCTGAAATGCCAGCTCAACATGACGCTGCCCGGCAGCGGCTACACCCGCCTCTCCTTCGAGGGACAGGTCCGCGGCGACATCATCGAGGGCACGGTCGACGTCTACCACCCGATACGCGACGAGGATGAACTGGAAACGCTGAAGCGCACCCGCCTGCCGTGGACCGCGCGGCGCGCCACCACCACCGGCTATTTCGCGCCCACCGGAACCAACATCAGCTGATAACGGCGGGCTCAGGAGTCGAAGGTCTCGGTGATCCCGCCTTCGGCGATCCATGCCTCGATCCCGCCCTCCAGCGGCCTCACCCGGGTAAACCCCCGGTCGATCAGGATGCGGGCGACACGCGCCGCGCTGGCTTCATTGGGTCAACTGCAGTAGACCACCACATCCCTGTCCGGCGGCAGGCCGGGCAGCGCTGCCGCAGCATCCTCGAGGTTGACCGCGAGTGCACCGGGTATGCGCCGCGGATCGATCTTGCGCATGGCGGCGGAACGCACGTCGATCACCACCGGCGGCATCCCGTTGCCCAGCAGTTCGCGCAGTTCCGCGACGGTCATCCGTGCCGCCCTCAACATGCGCAGGAACAGGTAACGCTGCACCGCCTTCATCGCGACATAGGCCGCCGCCAGTCCGCCGAGCAGCAACAGGGCACCGGTCCCCAGTTCCGAAAACCAGGCCAGCGCGCGCTCCACTTCCGCATGGAAGACCGCACCGAGCAGCACCGGTGCCGCCGCCCACAGCAGCGCACCGGCCGTGCTGAACAGCAGGAAGGGCCGCAGCCCGAGGTGCATCGCGCCGGCCAGCGGCGGCGCAACCGTGGCAAAGCCCGGGATGTATTTGGACACCAGCAGCGAGGATGCGCCCCAGCGCTCGAAGATGGTTTCGGTCTGCTTGACGCAGGAATCGGGCTCGACAGCAATGCGGCACAGGGTGCGCAGCACCCGATGGCCGTAACGCCTGCCGGCAAAATACCAGGGCAGGTCGCCGAGCAACGCGGCGGATGTGGCGATCAGCAGCAGCGCGCCGAATCCGAACTCGCCCTGCAGCGCGAACGCGCCGGCCACCACCAGCATCGGCACCGCCGGCACCGGCAGGCCCAGCTGCGTCAGCAGCACATTGACGAAAACGATCAGCAACCCGTGCTGCGCCAGCAGGCCAGTCAGTTCATGCATCGGTGTTCTCCGGTTCGGGCGGCAAGCTTAACCGATCACCGGCCGCAGCCCTTAGAGCGCCTGACAGAATGAAACACGTGTGCGTTACAGCCAGAATCGGTTCTGACGCGAAGCGCGGCGCAGCTCATATCGCGAATATGAGCAAGCCGCGCGACAAAGTCAGGGCCGATTCTGGCTGTAACCCGATGATGTGGTTGAATATTTCGAGCGCTCGCCGGGCTGGCGCGATTTTGGCCGGAGGCGGCGTCCCAGTCCTTGCGAATATTCCCGATATTCGCTGCGGACTGCTCCTTGCCTCCAGCCAAAATCGTGTCAGCGCATCACGCGTTTCATT
>JALHND010000148.1 GCA_022843705.1 Burkholderiales bacterium | reverse complement strand
TCGGCGGCGAGCACGCCGGAGTGCACCGCCTTGCCGGCGTGGAAACGTTTGCTCATCGTGCCGTCGGCGTTGAAGGCCCAGGTGCCGGCGCCCTGGGTGCCGGCGAGGCCCAGCGCCCAGGCCGTCTGTTCCGCATTGAGTTTGAGCAGCGAGGCACAGGTCGCCGCCGCCGCGAAAGGGCCGTAGATGCCGGTGATGTGCCAGCCGCGCAGCCGCGTCGCCGAAGGATTCGAGGCGAGGCTGGAGCGGATCATGGTTTCGTAACCGGCGGCGATGGCAGTGACCACGGCCTTGCCATCGGAACCCAGTTTTTCCGCCGTCGCCAGCGCCGCCGGCACCGCGATCGCGCCGGCGTGCAGCTTGGCGTTGTGGTAATCGTCGAGTTCGAAGGCATGCGCCGCCGAGCCGTTGACCATCGCCGCATCGGCGACACGCAGCGACGGGCCCTTGTCGCCCCAGACCGTGGCCTCGCCCTTGCCGGAGCCGCCGGCGCGCGCCCATTGCAGGAGCATCTGCGCCCACGGCGTGCCATAACCGTAAATGCCGCAGCCAAAGGTGTCGAGGATCGCAATGCGCACCACTTCGCGGGTGCGCGCGGGAATGTCTTCGTATTTCAGGCCGCTGATCCAGGCTGCGAGTTCGCGGGTGGGCGCGAGTGTGCGCGCGGAAGCGGCGCGGCGGTCATCGTTCATATTGTGTCCTCCGGTAGGGTCGGCATTTGCCATGGCTGCAAGGTAACCGCGCGCCGCACGATGTGCACGTCAAAGTCCATATCGCACAAGGCGGATTGCGGTCACATTGCCGGGGCTGCGCATCGGTTACAGGCAGCGCCGGCAACATTTCCGGTCTTGCGTCCGCGGCATGCGGCGGGCATCATTCCTTCTGACGGGAAAAACAAAAATATCAATAAAAACAATAACTTACGTAATTTTCTCGAGTAAACCGCGATACACAACCGGAAACACCATGTTTGAACAGGCCTTCAAGAACATCGACAACGTGCTGCGAAATGAAGACGGCTGCGGCACCGAACTCGATTACACCGAGCAAAGTTCCTGGCTGCTGTTCCTGAAATACCTCGACGGGCTGGAGCAGGACCGCGCGACCGCGGCGCGGCTCGACGGCAAAAAGTACGACTACATCCTCGAGCCGGACTACCGTTGGGAATCCTGGGCGGCGCCGCACGGCAAGGATGGCGCGATCGACCACAACCGGGCGAAGACCGGCAAGGACCTGGTCGAATTCGTCGATGGCCGCCTGTTTCCGTACCTGCTCGGCTTCAAGCAGCGCGCCAGCGGACCGAACACCGTCGAATACAAGATCGGCGAGATCTTCGGCGAGATCAAGAACAAAATCCGCAACGGCTACAACCTGCGCGAGATCATCGACCAGGTCGATGCGCTGCGCTTCAGGTCCCAGGCCGAGAAACACGAGCTGTCGAGCCTGTATGAAGACAAGATCAAGCGCATGGGCAACGCCGGCCGCAACGGCGGCGAGTACTACACGCCGCGGCCGCTGATCCGCGCAATGATCCGGGTCACCGCGCCGAAAATCGGCGAACGCATCTACGACGGCGCCTGCGGTTCTGCCGGCTTTTTGTGCGAGGCCTATGACTACCTCAAGCCGCAGGCCACCACCACCGCCAGCCAGCGCGTGCTGCAGGAGCACACCTTCTACGGCAAGGAAAAGAAGTCGCTGGCCTATGTGATCGCGATCATGAACATGATCCTGCACGGCATCGAGGCGCCCAACATCATCCACACCAACACCCTGGCCGAGAACCTCGCCGACATCCAGGAGAAGGACCGCTACGACATCATCCTCGCCAACCCGCCCTTCGGCAGTGGGGAACGCAAGGAGGTGCAGCAGAACTTCCGGATCCGCAGCGGCGAAACCGCCTTCCTGTTCCTGCAGCATTTCATCAGGATGCTCAAGGCCGGCGGACGCGCGGCGGTGGTGATCAAGAACACCTTCCTGTCCAACACCGACAACGCCTCGGTCAGCCTGCGGCGCGAATTATTGGAAAGTTGCAACCTCCACACCGTGCTCGACATGCCCGGCGGCACCTTCCAGGGTGCGGGCGTGAAAACCGTGGTGCTGTTTTTCGAGAAAGGCAGCAAAACGCGCAAGGTCTGGTACTACCAGTTGGATCCCGGCCGCAACATGGGCAAGACCAATCCGCTGAATGATGATGATCTGGCGGAGTTCGTGAAACTGCAGAAGACTAAAGCGGATTCACCGAAAAGCTGGACGGTCGCTGAGCCTGTCGAAGCGGATCTGTCGGTGAAGAATCCCAACGGCGGGGAAGCGGTTGCGCACCGTAGCCCGCAGGACATCATGGAAGAGATTGCTGCGCTGGATGCGGAGAGCGCGCAAGTGCTGGAGAAGATCAGGGCGCTGGTATGACGAAGGAGTGGCAAACAAAACGACTTGGTGAGATATGTGAAATTGAACGAGGTGGTTCGCCGCGTCCGATTAAAAATTTCATAACCAATGATTCCGATGGAATTAACTGGATCAAGATTGGTGACGCGACAGCGAGTGACAAATACATTTATGTGACGGAAGAAAAAATAAAACCAGAAGGGGCGAAACGTTCACGGATGGTTTATGAGGGCGATTTTATTTTGTCGAACTCAATGAGTTTTGGACGGCCATACATAATGAGGACTAACGGCTGTATTCATGACGGGTGGCTGGTTTTGCGGCAACCTAAGGTCGATCCTGACTATCTGTACCATGTCTTGAGTTCTGATTTTGTATTTGACCAATTTGATCGACTGGCTGCTGGAAGCACTGTCAGGAATTTGAACATTGGTTTGGCAAAATCTGTCGAGATTCCGTACCCGTCATTGTCTGAGCAACGACGTATCGTCAGCATCATCGACGAAGCGTTTGACGGCATCGCCACTGCCAAAGCCAACGCCGAAAAGAATCTCCAAAACGCCCGTGCGCTATTTGAGAGTTACTTGCAAGCCGTTTTTGCAAAACACGGTGAAGGAGGGGCTGAAATGAAGCTTGGAGAGGCTACAGGGGGCGTGTTTACCGGTCCCTTTGGATCGCTTCTTCATAAAAGTGATTACGTTGAGAATGGCATCCCGCTTGTAAATCCTGCGCATATCACCAATTCGGGTATTGAGCCGGATTTTCGAAAAACTGTATCAAGTGAAACGGCTTGTCGACTTTCAAGTTACATCATGCGAGAGGGGGACATTGTTATCGGGCGACGTGGCGAAATGGGGCGGTGCGCTCTGGTGACTAAGGTGGAGGATGGCTGGTTGTGTGGCACTGGGAGTTTTTTTATCAAGTCGTCGGATCGGTGCGATTCAGGTTATCTCGTTAGGTTCTTGAGGTCGGCTGGTTGTAAAAGAAAGCTCGAGAAAATTGCTGGTGGTGCTGTAATGCCAAATCTGAGCAATACAGATTTGGCTGATATCCGTATCAATTTGCCGCCGCTAAAACGCCAGCGAGCAATTGTCAGTGAGATTGATCTTTTCGCTAGAGAGGTCGAGCGACTTGAGGCTATTTACCAGCGCAAACTCGCTGCGCTGAACGAACTGAAGCAGTCGCTGCTGCATCAGGCCTTCAGCGGCGCGTTATAAACCGTGGCTCATGGCCCAGCGAGGAAATGATGAAAAATCGTAAGCACACTGAAGCTACCGAGGGCGGGCCGGCAGATCAGGCGACAGCGCTGCGCCATCTGCGCGCCGCGATTGCGGCAGGGCTGGCGAGTGGACCGGGGCGGCCCGCCGATGGGGTGTTCGGTCGCCTGCAAGCCAAATACCGCAAGCAGCTTGAGGGGCAGGCTGCGGATTGATGGGTCCGAGCTGCTTCAAGACGGTTTCCAGATGGGATGAATATTTTTAAGTATTTGTTTTTATTGATATTTTTGTTACTTTGTCGGGTTGTATCGCTGATCTGAAAGTTTACGACGCTGCGCACGATTTGACCGAATCGAACGATTTGATCAAAATGAGCTGGTGAATTTTTGAGCAGGAGCAAGCAGCCATGAAAACCTACACCGCCAACGAAGCCAAGACCCGCTTCGGCGAATTCATCGACCAGGCGCAGCGCGAGCCGGTGCGGGTGATGCGCCACGACCGCGTGGTCGGTGTGATGGTCAGCGCGCAGGACTATGAGGCGATGCGCGCTTTTTATGCCGACCGTCTGCGGCGCACTATGGACCGGACTGCCGAGCAGGCGGCGCGCAGCGGTCTGACGCCGGAGGCGCTGGACAAACTGCTGGCTGATGAAAGCTGAGCCGGGCAAGGGTGTCGTCATCGACACCAATGTCTGGATCAGCGCCTTTCTGATGAAGTCGGGTGCGCCGGCGCTGGTCGTGCGCCATGTCATCGCATGCGGTCAGCCGGTGTTTTCGGCGCAGACCTACGCTGAACTGGAGGCAAGGCTGTGGCTGCCGAAATTCGACAAGTATCTCAACATGGATGACCGCCGCCAGTTGCTGCAGGATGCCAATGCACTGGCGTGCTGGACGGAAGTGCCGCCGGCCATGGCCGCGCAGAAATTCTGCCGTGATGCCGGGGATGACAAATTCGTGCATGCGGCACTGGCCGCAGGTGCGGCGTGGCTGGTCACCGGCGACCGGGATTTGCTGGAAATGCCGGCCATCGCCGGTTTGAGTGTGCTGACGCCTGCAGCCGCCTTGAAACTGCCGGAGTTCCAGTCCTGAGGCCATGAACGAAGCCGAAACCCGCGCCGAACTGATCGACCCCGCCTTGAAGAGCGCAGGCTGGGGCGTGGTCGACGGCAGCCGGGTGCGGCGCGAATATCCGATCGCACCGGGGCGCATCGAAGGCGCGGGCAAACGCGGCAAGGCGCTGACTGCGGATTATGTGCTGGAGTACCGCAACACCAAACTTGCGGTGGTCGAGGCCAAGGCCAGTGACAAGCCGCTGACCGAAGGCGTGGGCCAGGCCAAGGATTACGCGGCCAAACTCGCGGTGCGTTTTACCTATTCCAGCAATGGGCAGGGTTTCTACGGCATCGACATGCAGACCGGGGTCGAAGCCGAGGTTGCGGGTTTTCCGTCGCCGGACGAACTGTGGGCGCGGCTGTATGCGACGAAAAACGTCTGGCGCGACCGCTTCGCCGCGGTGCCCTTCGAGGACAAGGGCGGCTATTTTCAGGGGCGGTATTACCAGGACATCGCCATCGCCCGCGTGCTGGAAGCCATCGCGGAGGGGCGCGACCGCGTTCTGCTGACACTGGCCACCGGCACCGGCAAGACCTTCATCGCCTTCCAGCTGGCGTGGAAGCTCTACCACAGCCGCTGGAATCTGCAGGACCGCAAGTCGGAAGCCGAACCGCAGCGCCGGCCGCGCATCCTGTTCCTCGCCGACCGCAACATCCTCGCCGATCAGGCCTACAACGCGTTTTCCGCCTTCGAGGACAGCGAGCCGGGGTCGCTGGTGCGCATCGCGCCGGATGACATCCGCAGGAAGGGGCGGGTGCCGAAGAACGGCAGTATTTTCTTCACGATATTTCAAACATTCATGAGTGGCGGAGATTCGTCACTCCCGCGAAAGCGGGAGTCCAGTGCTGGTGATGGCAAACCGCTGGATTCCGGCTTTTCCCCCAAGGGGACTTCCTTCGGGGCGCGCCGGAATGACGGCGTGAAGGAGGAAGGTACGGGGGCAGGTGTGCCGTATTTTGGTGAGTATCCGCCGGACTTTTTTGATTTCATCGTTATTGATGAATGTCATCGCGGCGGCGCGAACGATGAAAGCAACTGGCGCGGCATTCTCGAATACTTCGCCCCGGCGGTGCAACTTGGGCTGACCGCAACGCCGAAGCGCCGTGACAACGTGGATACCTATGCTTATTTCGGCGATCCGGTGTACTTGTATTCGCTGCGCGAGGGCATCAACGACGGTTTCCTGACGCCGTTCCGCGTCAAGCAGATCGCGACCACGCTCGATGAATACGTCTACACGCCGGATGACACGCTGGTCGAGGGCGAGATCGAGGCCGGCAAGCGTTACGAGGAAAAGGATTTCAACCGGATCATCGAAATCCGCGATCGCGAGAAAAAGCGGGTGGAGATTTTCATGGGGCAGATCGACCAGCGCGAAAAGACGCTGGTGTTCTGCGCCAACCAGGCGCATGCGCTGGCGATCCGCGATCTGGTCAACCAGATGAAAACCAGCAGCGATCCCGGTTACTGCCAGCGGGTGACGGCGGATGACGGCGGTCTGGGTGACCAGTGGCTGCGCGACTTTCAGGACAACGAAAAGACCATCCCGACCATCCTCACCACGTCGCAGAAACTGTCGACCGGCGTTGATGCGCGAAATGTGCGCAACATCGTGCTGCTGCGGCCGATCAATTCGATGATCGAGTTCAAGCAGATCATCGGCCGCGGCACGCGGCTTTATGAGGGCAAGGACTACTTCACGATTTACGATTTCGTGAAGGCGCACCACCATTTCAGCGATCCGGAGTGGGATGGCGAACCGATCGAGCCGGAATCGCCGAAGCCGGATGGTGGCGGGCGTCAGCCGCCGCAGGCGCGGCAAACCCCGCCGGATTATGTGCCGCCGAAAAAAGCGAAGGTCAAACTCGCCGACGGCAAGGCGCGCACCATCCAGCACATGACTTCGACGAGCTTCTGGCACCCCGACGGCACGCCGATGTCGGCGCAGCAGTTCATGGAAGCGCTGTTCGGAAAACTGCCGGAGTTTTTCCGGGATGAGGAGGAGCTGCGCCGGCTGTGGAGTGCGCCGGATACACGCCGCAAACTGCTCGAAGGGCTGGCTGAAAAGGGTTTTGGCAAGCAACAACTCATGGAAATGCAGCGGATCATCGATGCGGAAAAGAGCGATCTCTTCGATGTGCTCGCGCATGTCGCCTGGGCGCTGGCGCCGCAGACGCGCGACGAGCGCGCGGCGCGCGC
>JALHND010000147.1 GCA_022843705.1 Burkholderiales bacterium | reverse complement strand
TACCTGCTGGCCCAACCCGCCGTCAACATCGTGATCCCCGGCACCGACAAGGTCGAATACATGACCGACAACCTGAACGCGGGACGCGGCCGGCTGCCGGACGCGGCGATGCGCAAACGCATGACGGCGTTCATCGACCCGCTGCTGTAGGGGCAGCGATGAACGATGGGTGATGAGCGCGGAGCGCCGGCGCCGCGGCGCTCCGCCATCTCGTTCATCACCCTTCGCCCAACACCACAATCCCGTAGCCCGGATGAAGGCCGCAGGCCGTAATCCGGGGGAATAACAAAGCCGGCTCGACCCTTATTCCCGGATTGCGCTTCGCTTTCCCCCAAGGGGACTTCCTTCGGGGCGCATCCAGGCTACAAAACTTACGCCTTACGCCTTACACCTTACTCCTCACGCCTCACGACAACTTCACTGGCCTCACCGCCACGCGATCATCACAGATCCGCTTGTTGAGCAGGTTGACGCAGGCCGCGACCACCGCCAGCGACGGGGTTGCCACACCGGTCATCTGACCCAGTTCGAGCACGGCGTTGACGATGGCGTCCATCTCCAGCGGCCGCCCGGCGCGCACATCCTGCAGCGTCGAAGTCGGCAGCGACACGCGTTTTGCGGCGCCGTCAACCAGCGCTTCGGCATTGGCGTCCAGCGTCGTGCCCACAGCCGCAGCGACCGCAATCACTTCCTGCATCAGCGCCACCGCCAGCGGCCGGGTACCGGGATATTCCGCGGCCTCGCGCGCCGTTGACTGGGTGATTGCGCCCAGCGGATTCCACACCGCATTCGACAGCAGCTTGTTCCATTTCACCTTGCGCACGTCATCCGACACGCGGCCGTTCCAGCCGGCGCGGGTCGCCATGTCGGCAATCGCCTGCACCCGCGGCGTCACGCGGTGATCGATTTCACCGATCACCAGCGCGTCGGTCTCGGCATCCGGCAGGCGGATGCGGCCCGGCTCCACCAGATCTGCCGGCTTGATCGAGGTGCCGCCAATGATCATTTCCGGCGCGAAGGTCTTCGACAGCGTGCCGTCCGGATCCACCGACTTCAGCTGCGCACCCTTGAACTTCGAATCAATGCCCTGGAAGTACCACCAGGGAATGCCGTTCTGCGGAAACACGAACACGCCGTCCTTCGCCACCAGCCCGCGCAGATGCTGCGCCGCCGCCGCGATCTGCTGTGATTTCAGCGTCACGAATACGACGTCGTACGGCCCTTTTTCCTCTCCCGGCTTGCACACCCGCACCTTCACCGGATCGGGCAGCCCGCTGCGCGGACCCTCCAGGATAACGCCACGGTTCGCCAGCGCCTCGTACTGCGCGCCGCGCGCCACCAGCGTCACATCCTCGCCGGCATGAGTCAGCCGCGCGCCCAGAAATCCGCCGATCGCGCCGGCGCCGTATACCAGTATCCTCATGGTGTCCCTGATCCCCTGTTGGTTATTGCCTGTTGTCATCGACAAAAAATGCGATGCACGGCCGCGATGCGGACCTGCAATGAACCCGGCCGGCGGGGTGCTACTCTAACAGCAATATGAAACGCTCCCGCACCCTGGCCGTCGCCGCAGCCCTGCTGCTCGCGGGCTGCGCGACGCTGGAATGGCACAGGGACGGTGGCACGGCCGAATCCCGCGACCGTGACCTCGCCGCCTGCAGCGCGAAGGCACAGGCCGAAGCCTGGCGCTTCGATCTGTTGCCGCCGCCGCAGGTGGCCGTCGATGCGCAGGGCCGCGTGATCGCGGTGCAGCCGCCGCGCCAGGACAGCCGGCGTTTTCTCGCCGAACAGGATCTGCTGCGTGCCTGCATGCAGCAACGCGGTTACGCCCTGCGCGAGAGCGCTGCAAAAACGGACTGAGACCCGAAACAAGGATGAGACCACGCCATGAAATATCACTCCCCCGACAACCTGCAGCGCCGCAGGCTGCTGAAAACCGCTGGCGCCGCCGCGCTGCTCGCCGCCATGCCTGAGGCCGTCGCCGCGCCCGCCGACCTGATCACCCGCGCGATCCCGCGCAGCGGCGAACGCCTGCCCGCCATCGGCATCGGCACTTGGCAGGTGTTCGACGTGCCGCCGGCGCGGCTGGCCGAAACCGAACTGCCGGCGGTGATGAAACGGTTCACCGAACTCGGCGGCAAGGTCGTCGACTCCTCGCCGATGTACGGCAATGCCGAGGCCGCGGTCGGCGCCCTGTCGGCCGCGCAGAAAAACCGCGCCGCGCTGTTCCTCGCCACCAAGGTCTGGACCAGCGGCCGCGACGCCGGCATCCGCCAGATGGAGACTTCGGCCAAACTGATGCAGGCCGGCAAGACCATCGACCTGATGCAGGTGCACAACCTGCTCGACCTCAAGACCCATCTGCCGGTGCTGCGCGAATGGAAAAAGGCGGGACGCATCCGCTACCTCGGCATCACCCATTACACCGAGGGCTCGCACGGCGAACTGGAACGCCTGGTCAAAACCGGCGATTTCGATTTTGTGCAGTTCAACTACTCCCTCGACGAACCCGAGGCCGATGCCCGTCTGCTGCCGGCCTGCGCCGATTCCGGCACTGCGGTGCTGATCAACCGTCCTTTCTCGCAGGCCGGCATGTTCAGCCGGGTGCGCGGCAAGCCGCTGCCGCCCTGGTGCGCCGACATCGACTGCACCAGCTGGGCGCAGTTTTTCCTGAAATGGATCATCAGCCATCCCGCGGTGACCGCCGCGATTCCCGGCACAAGCACGGTGCGCCACATCGAGGACAACATGGCGGCCTGCCGCGGGCGCCTGCCGGACGCGGCAATGCGCAAAAAAATGGCCGCCCATTTTGCGGCGCTCTGAAATGCAAACCGGCTTCCGCCTGCTGCTCTGCGCACTGCTGCTGTCCCTCGCCGCCGGCTGCAGCATGGTGCGTCTCGGCTACGGCCAGCTCGACACCTTGGCCGGCTGGCGGGCGCAGGATTATTTCGACTTCGACCCCGCGCAGCGCGACAGCTTCAACCAGCGTTTCGTTCGCCTGCAGGCCTGGCACCGCAGCGAACAGCTGCCGGACTACGCGCGTTTCCTCACTGAAACCCGCAGCCGCGCCGAACGCGGCCTGCAGGCGGAGGACATCCTGTGGCTGATCGACGGCATCAAGGCGCGTTACGCCGCCATCGCCGCGCGTGCCGCGCCGGATGCCGCGGAACTGCTGGCCGGGCTGACGCCGGCGCAGATCGACCATCTGCGCAAAGAACTGGACAAGGGCAACCGCAAATTCCTGCGCGACAACCGCAGCAACGAGTCCGCCGAGAACCGCCGCCAGGCGCAGAACCGGCGCACGCTGAACCAGCTCCGCGACTGGGTCGGCACGCTGTCCGCGGAGCAGGAGCAGCGCATCGCCATGCTGCTGCGCGAAGTGCCGCTGACCGACCGCCTGCGCCACGAGGACCGGCTGCGCCGGCAGAAGGAGTTCCTCTCGCTGCTCGAAACCCGCGACGGCGAGCGCAAGACCTTCACCGCGCGAATGCGCGACTGGCTGGTGAACTGGGAACAGGGTCGCCCGCCGGCACTGGCCAAAGCCTTCGACGAATCCTGGAAAAAACGCGCCGCCTTCTACGCCTCGGTCGATGCGATGCTGACACCCCAGCAACGCACCCACCTGCTGCGGCGGCTGCAGAACTACAGCGAGGATTTCATCGCGCTGGCCGGCGAAGGCCAGTCGCTGGCGAAAAACGAAAAAAGCGACTGCGCTAAAATCGCCGCCTGCTGAATCCGCAGGCGCCGCCATGCCCACCTACACCGGAAACATCGACTCCAAACTCCCCCGCGTCGGCACCACCATCTTCACCGTGATGTCGCGGCTCGCCGCCGAGCATCAGGCGATCAACCTGTCGCAGGGTTTCCCCGACTTCGACTGCGCGCCGGAGCTGAAGGCGCTGCTGACGAAACACATTAACGCCGGAGTCAACCAGTACCCGCCGATGGCCGGCATTCCCGCGCTGCGCGAAGCCATCGCCGACAAGATCGCCACGCTCTACGGCACGCACTACGACGTCGAGCATGAAATCACCGTCGTCCCCGGCGCCACCTACGGCATCTACACCGCCTGTGCCGCGCTGATCCGTCCCGGCGACGAAGTGATCCTGTTCGAACCCGCCTACGACAGCTACGCGCCGGCGGTTGAGGTCCACGGCGGCGTGCCGGTCTACGTGCAGCTGCGTTACCCCGACTACAGCATCGACTGGCAGGCGGTGCAGGCGGCGATCACGCCGAAGACGAAACTGCTGATCATCAACACCCCCAACAACCCCACCGCCACCGTGCTCTCGGCCGAGGACCTGCGCCTGCTCGAAGGCACGCTGCGCAACACGGATATCGCCGTCATCAGCGATGAAGTCTACGAACACATCGTCTTCGACGGCCACCGGCACCAGAGCGTCGCGCGTTTTCCGGGGCTGGCCGAACGCAGCTTCGTCGTGTCCTCCTTCGGCAAGACCTACAGCGTCACCGGCTGGAAAACCGGCTACGTTGCCGCGCCGAAGGAACTGATGGCCGAATTCCGCAAGGTCCACCAGTTCAACGCCTTCGTCGCCAACGGCCCGCTGCAGTACGCCTTCGCCGAATACATGAAGAACAAGGACGCCTACCTCGAACTGTCAGCCTTCTACCAGAAGAAACGCGACTTCTTCCTCGAAGGCCTCAAAGGCTCGCGCTTCAACCCCCTGCCCTCGCGCGGCACCTTCTTCCAGAATCTCGCCTACGACGCGATCAGCGACGAGAAAGACACCGACCTTGCCGTGCGGCTGACGAAAGAAAAAGGCATCGCCTCGATTCCGGTGTCGGTGTTCTACCGTGAACCGCCGGCACATCGGGTGTTGCGGTTCTGTTTTGCGAAGTCCGAGGAAACGCTGGCGAAGGGGGCGGAGATACTCAGCCAGATTTGATTAAAATATCAATAAAAACAAATGCTTATAATAAATCCACCGCTGTCCTCATGAAGTAACCGCCCGATCGAAGATCAGCCGGGATCCAGCACGTCCGGAGCAGAAGCATCATCGACAGACCTACTCCCCCGAAGTATAGTCTGGCCATGTTCACCGTCATCGAAACCCTGCTGTTCCAGAAGCAATGGCCGCTCTACTGGAACGAGGAAGAGCGCGGTGAATTTGCTGCCTACATCGCAGCGTTTCCGGATGCCGGCGACGTGGTGCCGCAATCCGGCGGTATCCGCAAAGTACGCTGGAAACGCAAAGGCAGCGGCAAGTCCGGTGGGGTCCGCGTCATCTATTTCACGCACAACGCCGAACAGGAAGTCGTACTGTTGCTGATGTATTCGAAATCCGCGACCGATAACATTACCGGCCAGAAACTGAAGGAGATCCGCCGTGCCCTCGAAGACTAAACCACTCAGCGCCGCCAAACTTCGCGCCATGGAAGCCAAACGCGACCTCGCCGCGGAATTGCTCGAATCCGTGAAACAGATGAAAGCCGGAAAAACACGGGTAGTGCTAACGCCAGCAGTCGAAGCGCGGGAGAAAACCGGTTTATCGCAGTCGCAGTTTGCGAAACTGCTGGGTGTTTCCGTGCGCACCCTGCAGGGCTGGGAACAGGGCCGCAAACAGCCCAGCGGCGCGGCACGCACCCTGCTGGCGATTGCACAGACGAATCCCAAAGCACTATTGGCTGTAGCTGAGTAACAACTTGCCAAATAACAAAATAACACCGATTTTGGCAATTACGAGCTGGGCCCTGTACCTCGTCGTTTTCCCTTTTGAAAAGCTCCTGGGAGGAGCGCCACTCTTCTGGATTTTAATTTTAGTGGCTCTAGCGGCTTTGGTTACAAGCGTATTAGATGGAATTCACCCAGCAAAGAAATACGCAGTCACCATGCTTTGCCTGATATCACTCCTCGAACTAATGTACTTGGCACATTGGGGAAAATCGATATTGACGATGGCTCCCGCATTAAAAACAGGCCTTATCGACATTATTCTTCATGTGCTAGATATAAAAACAAAACTCGCGACTATGGTGTTTAAAATGGGCCAATTTTGGAATGGAATTGCATATTCTTACTGGGAAATAATGCCAATATTGCAAGGAATTCTTGGTATTTACTGGATTCGAATGCTTTCCAGACATTCACCCGCAAAACAGCAAGCGTAGGGTGGGCAAAGCGCAGCGTGCCCACGTAAACAACTTCTGATCATCATTGGTGGGCACGCTGCGCTTTGCCCACCCTACAAGAATCGCACCCGGCCTTATCTTCCGGCCGTCACCGCCACATAAACATGAATGATGGCGATGCAGATCGCCGTCACCTTGATGCTGAACACCCGGTTCAGTTTCAGCAGTTCCCCGAAGGGCAGTCCGTAACGCCCCGCCATCGCCAGCATGGTGTTCGACATCGGGCAGGCGGTGAGGCCGACGCCCCAGCTCATCAGGAACACCATCGCCAGCAGCGTCTGGTCGGGCTGCAGCGGGATGACCCAGGGGCCGAGCACCGACACCAGGATGATCGGATGAAGACCGAGCCAGGCGGCGACGTTCATGACCACCAGCACCAGGCTCGCTTCCCATGCGCCGAACTGCGAAAACGGCAGGCCCAGGTCGAGCACGTCGATGGCACCGTTCATCCCGGCCGAGAGAATGCCGGCAGCGAGGAACAGCGTCAGTTCGCCGTTCATCGCCGGCAGCCGCGCGCGGCCGTGACGCAGCAGGATGTCGCCGGTGCGGCGGCCGCTCAGCACCAGCAGAGTGCCCACGGTCACCAGGAAAGACATCGCGGCAATCACCGCCAGCACCGACCACTGCGGCTGCCATTCGTGGATTGCCAGCACGCTGATCGCCAGCACTGCGGGCACCCACAAGGCTTCGAGATGCAGCGGGTAACCGGTGAAGTCACGGGCGTGCTTGTATTTTGCAGATGTCAGCGTCAGGCCGGTGACCACCATGCCGGCCGCAGCCACCGGCAGGCCCCAGACAATCAGCTGGGTCAG
>JALHND010000146.1 GCA_022843705.1 Burkholderiales bacterium | reverse complement strand
GCCAACAACCAGGTCGACCATTTCGCCGCCTTCGCCGGCCATGCAGTGATTGACCAGAATCGCCAGGTGCTGCTCAAGAACACGCGCAACCTCTCGCTGGAGACGGTCGGCAGCCTCAGTGGCATCGTTGCCAGCGCGACTGCCAGTTATGGTGGCACGGTCAACATCGACCTTGGCAGCAACAGTCTGACACGCACCGGTGCGAATCCGATCCGTGTCGAGGGTGATTCGACCAGCAACATCACCATCAGCGCCGGATCGATCGGGCAGAGCGGTGCCGGCAACTTTGTGGACATCGATCCTGCGGCAGGCGCCGGCACGGTAAACCTCACGGCCACCGCAGGCGGCATCCATGTCAACCAGATGGCGGGTTCCGGCAACCTGCGGCTGAACCGCTACACGGCCTCTGCGCCGGCCGGGCAGATGGTCGCGCTGGCCTCGAGCGGCGGCCATCTCAATGTCGGGGAAGGTTCTGCCGGCTCCGCCTTCAATTTCAGTGTCGGCGGCGCTGAGCTGATGCTCGCCACCGCCGGCGCCTACGACATCGTTTTTGCCAATGCCTACGGCGGATCGATCTCCGCAGCGAAGCTGTACCTCGCCCCGGAGCCGGGCGAGATGGTGTTGTTCCCTGCACTCACCACCGGCAGCTGGACCATCAACCCGCTGACCGAGCTGTTCGACCAGAATCGCACCATGCACATCAACGGCGCCACGGTGAATTTTGCCGGCGGGCTCGATGCGGTCAGCGATGTATTGCTGAACTCCGGCGCAGTGAATTTTAATGCCGCATCATCCTTGACCAAGCTGAATGTCAGCAGCGGCAACCTGGGCGGCAGCGGCCTGCTGGATATCGACGAGATGACCATGTCCGGCGGCACGTCGACCAACACCGGCAACATTATGGTCAACACGAACCTGGACTGGTCCGGCGGCACGATTGGCGGCAGCGGATTGCTCGTTACCCCAAACACGGCGACCACCGACATCACCGCACTGGTGGGCCTCGCTCCCGGCAAGACCTGGAATAACGCGGGTACCGTAAACATCAGCAGTACCGGTACTCTGGATCTGGGCGACGGCACCGCCGCCATTTTCAACAACCAGGCCGGCGGTGTCGTCAACATCACCTCGACTGCAGGCTGGTCCTTCATCAGCGATTCATTCAGTCAGGCCGGCCAGATCAACAATGCCGGCACCATCAACGTCCAGAACGGAACATCGTGGGAAGCTGCGTTCAACAACGCGGTGGGCGGCGTGCTCAACATCGGGTCAGGCAATGCGCTGTCGATGCAGAACGGCAAGACCATCAACGGCACGGTCAACATCGGCGCCGGCGGCACGTTGTGGGTTTCCGAATTCCACGCCAGCCCGACAATCTTCAGCAACACCACCATCGGCGGCACCGGCACCCTGCAGGTGCTGGGCGGCAGCCCGAGCGCGAAGTTCACCAACGTCAGCGCGCCGGGCGTCGCGCTGCGGCTGGGTGGCGGCGGCAACATCGAGATTCTCAACGGCACCTCGACCTTTGCCGCGCTGAACCTCGATTCGCCGTCCTACGGCGGCGCTTTCGCGATCAGCAACGGCCTGTTTGCGCAGTCCGCGGGTGACTTGACCGTGCCGACCGGATCGGATTACAGCGGCAACGCCGGCTACTGGGCGCAGGGCGGCAATGTCATTGTCGGCGGTGTCGTCGATGCGGCCTACGGCGGCGCGACCATCGAATTCAGGGCTTCCGGCGACGTGAAAATTCTCGGCGGTGCCGATGTCACCGGCGTGCAGGTCAAGCTGCAGGGGGCCAACGTCCTGGTCGGTGACAGCGCGGCGACCTCGGCAGCCTCGGTTTATGCCTCCTCGCAGCTCGATGTCATCACCGGCGGCCTGACCCTTCAGGGCGGCAGCGGCGCCAATGCTTCCGCGCTGGTCAGCAGCAGCGGCGCGCTGACGGTTTCCGCCAGCGGCGACGTGGTGCTCGCGGGTGGCAGCGGCGCCGATTCATGGGCGAAACTGTCGGGCAATCCGGATGCGGTGCTGTCCTCGGTCGGCGGCGCGGTGCGCATGAGCGCGGGCACGGGCACCAATGCCTACGCGATCATCGAGTCGGTGTCGCCGACGACGATCTACCTGACCTTCCCCAATGCCGGCAGCGGCGGCTTTTTTGTCAACGGTGTCGAGGGTGTGGTCTACGATGCAGGCACCCATACCGGCTTTGTTGCGGGTGGCAATCCGGCGGTGCTTGGCCAGAGCCTGAAGGTGACTTACGGCGGTTCGTCCAGCACGCTGCCCTCCAGCGCCCTCGAACTGCCGGTGCAGACCCTGATTGTCGCCACCGGCGAGTCGAAGGAGCCGCCGGACGCCGAAAAGGACAAGGACGTGTTCAAGGAAACGGAAGAGGAAAAGAAAAAGGACACACCGGTCTGCCGCTGAACGGCAGGGCGTTCACCCGGAACCCCGGCCGCGGCCGGGGTTTGTTTTTGCGCGTATCATCGCCGGCATGAAAACCGGCCTTTTCGTGACCTGTCTCGTCGACCTGATGCGTCCGCGCATCGGCTTCGCGGCCCTCGAACTGCTGGAACAGGCCGGCTGCGAAGTCATCGTGCCGAAAACCCAGACCTGCTGCGGCCAGCCCGGTTACAACTCCGGCGACCGCGCCTCCGCCATCGCACTCGCGCGCAAGCTGTGGCGCGAATTCGCCGACTGCGAATACGTCGTTGTGCCTTCCGGTTCCTGCGCCGGCATGATCCGCGCGCATTACCCCGATCTGTTGCAGGACTTGCCGGAAGAGGAGCGTGCGCCGCTGCAGGCGCTGGCCGAACGTACCTACGAACTGACCGACTTTCTGGTCAACATCGCCCGTTTTGCGCCAAAGTCAAAAACATCAATAAAATCAATAACTTATCATGATTCCTGCTCCGGACTTCGGGAGCTGGGCATCAAACAGCAGCCGCGCGCGCTGCTGGCGCAGGTCGAGGGTGCGACGCTGCGCGAAATGAACGAGTGCGAGCAGTGCTGCGGTTTCGGCGGAACCTTCGCCATCAAATACGGCGAGATCTCCGCGCACATCGCCGAACGCAAATGCGAAAACATCGCGGCCAGCGGTGCCGATGCGGTGGTGCTGGGCGACCTCGGCTGCATGCTCAACATCGAAGGCCGGCTGCGCCGGCGCGGTGATGCGCAGACGCAGGTGCTGCATGTGGCCGAAGTGCTGGCGGGCAAGACCGCCGGCTGACTGCCGCTAGCCCGGCTTGCGGCGGCTGTCGGCGGTGCGGCGCGGTTTTATCTGCGCCAGGACATCGGGTGATATCTGCGGGAGATGTTCAAACCCGGGCCTGGCAAAAAAATATCCCTGGAACAGGGTGATGCCCTCGTCCTGCAGCGCAAGGCACTCGCCGGGCGTTTCGATGCCCTCGGCGATCACGCCCAGATCCAGTTCGCGGCAGGTGGCCATGATCCCGTGCACGATGGCGCGCCGCACGCGGTCCTTGTCGATGTTGCGCGTCAATGCCATGTCCAGCTTGATGTAGTCCGGCTGGAATTCCGCGAGCAGGTTGAGTCCGGAATACCCTGCGCCGAAATCATCGATCGCGGTCTTGAAGCCGATTCGTTTGTATTCCCGGAAAATGTCGGTCAGGTGGGAGTGGTCGGTGACACGTTCGCCCTCGGTCACTTCGAACATGATGCGGTCGGTCGAGAAATCCAGGTCTTCCGCGGCCTCCAGCGTGGCGCGGATGCAGGTCTCCGGCCGGTAGATGGCATTGGGCAGGAAGTTGATGCTCAGAACACCCTCCAGCCCCAGCTTCGAGGCGAGCCCGATGGCCTTCACCCTGCAGGCCTGGTCGAACTGGTAGCGGTTGCTGTCGTTCACCTTGCCCAGGATGAAACCCGCGCCTTCCTGGTTGGGTCCGCGCACCAGCGCCTCGTAGCCGAATATGCTGCCGGTTGAAACATCGACGAATGGCTGGAACGCCATCGTGAAATCAAAGTCCAGTCCCGCGCCCTCGCGGCACTCCTTGCATGACAGTGATTTGAAGTTTTTTCCATCCATCGTCATGGTCCTCCACGTTCAAATGATCCGGCCCGCCGGCATATGGTTGCCGGTTGTTACCGCAATCATACGGATATGGTCCCGCAGGCAAAACGGTGTCCATGCTACAGCGCGCTCGATGCGGCCCATGTGTGCAAATAATGGACTTTTCCCCGGCAAACCTGCCATTTTGTTAGATTTGTAATGCATCGCATTCGGATTTACCCTCGACAGGCCGCATCTTTGATGGGCAACTGATGGACTGGCGACCGGTGCGCAAAGGCGCGACGGCGCGGCCGGTTACCGCAACAACAAAAACAATCGCAGCCGGACGCGCGGGTCGCCGTGCTCCCCGGCAGACAGGGCAAGTTTCATGGACATGCAGAGCCCCTTGCTGCGCCACCTGCGCAACGTCCGCTGGTTCGACTACGCGGATCGTCCCGCGGTCAGGATCGCCGCACTGATCCTGGTCATGCTGCTGATTGCCGGCGTCGGCTTCCTGGTTCACGCCACCGGCGGCATCAAGTTCGTCTATTCACACGCGATGTACCTGGCGCTGGTGATCGCGGGACTGCTGTTCGGCCTGCCCGGCGGTGTCGTCGCCGGCATTGCCGGGGGCCTCGTGCTCGGGCCGTACATGCCCATCGACACCGTCACCGGCGAGCTGCAGCGCACGGTCAACTGGGTCTACCGCATGTTTTTCTTCTGCCTGGTCGGCGGCCTGTCGGGGTACCTGTTCTCGGTGATGCGCGCCCACATCACCCGCACGCAATGGGTGTCGGAGCGCAATGTCCACACCGGACTGCCCAACCGCATGTACCTCGAGCGCGCGATGCGCGAGGCGCTGCGCCGGGGGACGCTGTCGCCGAAATTCCTGGTGGTCGTGGTCAACGTCGACAACTATCTCGAGATCATCAACACCCTGGGCCCGGATTTCAGCCGGCCGCTGATGACCGCGGTGTTCGAACGCATCGAAGGCTGCCTGTCGCGGCCCTTCCTGCTGTGCCAGTACCACACCGACCGTTTTGTCGCGGTGACCCGGGCCGACGCCGCGCAGGAGACCCTGCGCGGCGTCACCGCAGTGCTGCGGCGTTCATTTGCCGTCGATGACATCAACGTTTACGTCGACGCCAGCATCGGCATGGCCGAGTTCCCGCTCCACGGCAACGAGCCGGAGGAGCTGATCCAGAAGGCCAGCATCGCGATGCATGCGGCGATGAAAAAGGGGCAGGCCTGGTCGATCTACGACCGCGGCACCGACGCCGCCAACCGCGAAACGCTGACCCTGCTGGGGCGGATACCGGATGCCGTCGCCGCCGGCGAATTCCAGCTCTGGTGCCAGCCCAAGCTGCGCTTGTCCGACCGGCGTTACACCGGCGTCGAG
This sequence comes from Burkholderiales bacterium, assembly GCA_022843705.1. Classification (GTDB taxonomy): domain Bacteria; phylum Pseudomonadota; class Gammaproteobacteria; order Burkholderiales; family SG8-41. The sequence goes on along the minus strand of JALHND010000146.1, from coordinate 1,629 downwards.
ATGCTGATGCGCTGGCATCCGCCCGGCGGCGACGCCATCCCGCCCGCGACGTTCATTCCCCACGCCGAGCGCACCTCGCTGATCCACCTGCTGACCCGCTGGGTGCTGGAAAGCGCCTTCAGGCACCTGCAGGACTGGCGGACGGAATTGCCGGAGATGCAGGTGTCGATCAACCTCACTGCGCGCGACCTTGGCGACCCCGAGCTGCCGCAGTTCATCGACGACCTTGCCGCGCGCCACACCCTTGACCCGCGGCAGATCGAATTCGAAATCACCGAGTCGGGCATCCTCGGCGACCCCGAAAGCGCGGCGCGGTTGCTGCAGGTGATCAAGCGGCGCGGCTTCCGGCTCGCGATCGACGATTTCGGGACGGGGCAGTCCTCGCTGCAGTACCTCAAGACACTGCCGGTCGACCACCTGAAGATCGACCAGGCCTTCGTCCGCAACCTGCTCACCGACCACCGCGACCAGTCGATCGTCAAGACCGTGATCGCAATGGCGCAGGGCCTGGGGCTGGAAGTGACCGCCGAAGGCGTCGAGGATCCCGCCGCGATCGAATACCTCGCGGCCCACGGCTGCGGCCATGCGCAGGGTTATGCCATCGCGCGGCCGTTTCCGGCGGGGGAACTGCTGGGATGGATTGCGGGGCGCAGGGCGGGCTAGCGCACCGATTGCTGCAAATTACGACAAGCCGGCTGCAGCCTGACTGCCCGGCGGGTGCGGTTCCTTGCGCATTTTCTTGGCGAGGTACATCGCCTCGTCGGCATGGCGCAGCAGCTGTTTTTCGTCATCCCCGTGCTGCGGGAAGTACGCGACCCCGAAGCTGGCGATGATGCCGACGGTTTTCCCCGCCAGGTCAAACGGCTGATCCAGTGTCTTGCGGAATTTCCCGATCAACCTCTCGACGTTTTCCGGCGATGCGACATTTTCCAGCAGCACCACGAATTCGTCGCCGCCGAAACGCGCCACCGTGTCGCCGGCACGCACGCATTCCTCGAGGCGGCGGGCGACCTGCTGCAGCAGCTGGTCGCCCGCCGCATGCCCCAGGGTGTCGTTGATTTCCTTGAAGTGGTCGAGGTCGATGAAAACCAGCGCCAGCTGCATCTGGCCCCGGCGTGTCCTGGCCAGCGCCAGTCGCATGCGATCGTGGAAAAGCTGGCGATTGGGCAGCCCGGTCAGGCTGTCGTAAAGCGCCATCTGCTGCAGGCTGGCAATCATCTGTCTGCGGTCGATTGCCGTGGCAATCTGGGTGGATACAAACTGCAGCAATTCCCGGTCATCGCCGCTGTAGGGCGCATCGCAGCTGTCGTTTTGCAGCACCAGCGCGCCGATGGTGCCTTTGCCCGAGGTCAGCGGCACACCCAGCCAGCTGCGTGAATGCCCGTCAACCAGGCTGCGGGCCGTCCGGCACAGATCCTCCGGCAGGCCGGGATCGCAGCCCGGGGTCAGCAGCAGCGCTTCGCCGCTGCGGATGACCTGCGCACAAAGTTCATCCAGGCCGGGTTTATGCGGTTCGCCGGGCGGGACTGTTCGGTCGTCGTGGCAGGCAAATGTCATCCCGCCGCCGCGTTCATCGACGAGCGCAATCGAAAAACCGGACACCGGCAGCAGTTCGCCGATGATCCGGCG
>JALHND010000145.1:5379-7052 GCA_022843705.1 Burkholderiales bacterium | reverse complement strand
CCTTCGCGGCCGTCGAGGAATCCCAGCCGCAGCACATAAGTGCGGAAAAATGCCCAGCCGCCGTGCAACAGCGCCTTGCCGAGCGACGCGCGGCGGCCGCGGGCATGGAGCCCGCGTGCGCTGGCCGTCGAGTAGAGGTTCATCTTGCCGATCATCTGGTCGAGGTCGCTGATCGCCTCGTGCATCAGCGGATTCTTCAATTTGTGCGTCGCACCGTTGACGATCAGGCGCTCGTGGGCCTGGTCGTCGGAGAAACGCGCGGCATCGCGGCGGAACAGGCGAAGCACGTAATCCGGCCACCAGCCTGAATGTTTCATGTAGCGGCCGCAGAAACTGGAGCGCCGCGGCAGGGCATAGGCTGCTGCTGCAGCGCCGCCGGAGACGGCAGCGCGGATTTCTCCGGCCAGTTCCGGTGTCACCCATTCATCGGCGTCGATGTTGAACAGCCAGTCACCTGAAGCGGCATCCAGCGCGCGGTTTTTCTGCGGGCCAAAACCCGGCCAGTCGTCGGTGACGGAGACCTTTGCGCCCAGCTCGCGGCAGATGTCGAGCGTGTCATCGCTGCTGCCCGAATCGATCACCACCACTTCGTCGGCCCAGGCCACGGATTCGAGGCAGCGGCGGATTGTGGCGCCGGCGTTTTTGGTGATTATTATTATGGAGATGGACATGATGAATGGTGATTGGTAAATGGTGAATGGTAATTGGGAGGGTATGCGGTTTCGCCAATTACCAGTCACCAATCACGACTTACCCGATTTTAAGCCTGCATAAAGCAATCCCGTCATCCATGCAAAGAACAGTCCTTCGGCGTGATCAAGCAGGAAAGAGTTGAACAGGCAGCCGGCGGCGATGGTGACCACCAGGCCGCGGGCGAGGTCGGTTTCAAGGCGGGTTGGCAGGCGTGGCGCCATGCGCCACTGCACCGCGAACAGCGCCAGCATCGCTGCCAGCCCGATCAGGCCGATTTGCGCTGCGATGTGCAGGTATTCGTTGTGCGGGTTGCGGGTGGCGAGCATGTCGGTGCCCTGGACCTTTTCCGCATAAGCCGAGGGGAAGCCGCCGGTGCCTACGCCCGCAATCGGATGGTCGGCAATGATGTCCGCTGTGTTACGGTAAAACTCGAGGCGGAGCCCGGCCGAGGAGTGGCGGGCTGCCGTGTCCGGACTCCAGTTCCGGAGTTCTCCCGCCAGCGTGGCAACCCTTGCCGGCAACGGGCCCGGTACGGTTGTGAGCACGGCCGATACCGCTAGGAGCCCCGCCATGCCTGCCATTGCAACTTGTGCGGGCAGACGAGAAAGGATCAACAGCAGGGCCAGCAGCCCCAGCACGACATAGCCCGTCGCGCCTTCGACCATCAGCGTGACGTTGGCCGCCGCCAGAAGCGCCAGCGTGCCCCAGACCGCCCGGTCCCGGTTGATTCGGGCTTCCAGCGCCATTAGTGCGAACAGGAAGGTCGCAAAGGCCATCAGCAGGTTATGGGTGATTCGGAACTTGAACACCACAGGTGACAGGGTGGTGCCTTCGATGAGAGCGCCCTGCTCGACCACGCCGAACTTGATCAGGAACGACAGCAGCAATGTCACCATCAGCGCCCCGGCCAATGCCCACAGGCCGCGCCGCCGAGTTTCGGCTGCCCGAAAAAAATAAGCGAACAGGGGAATGAAGGCGAG
>JALHND010000145.1:0-5279 GCA_022843705.1 Burkholderiales bacterium | reverse complement strand
GCGCGCTGCAACGACTGGCACACCAGTTCCGCGAGCCGCTTGCTCGCACCCATCACGTTGGTCGGGTTGACCGCCTTGTCGGTGGAGATCAGCACGAACTTGCCGACGCCATGCGCGATCGCCGCTTCGGCCACCACACGCGTGCCGAGCACGTTGTTGAGCACCGCCTGCCAGGCGTTCTCGTTTTCCATCAGGGGCACGTGTTTGTAGGCGGCCGCATGGAACACCACCGTCGGGAGGTAGGTTGCCAGCACATGGGCCACCTGCCGCGGGTCGGTGACGCTGCCGATGACCGGCGTAATTGCGGTGTCGGGGAAGCACTGCGCAAATTCCTGTTCCACGGTGTACAGGGAGAACTCGCTGTTTTCCAGCAGCACGATGCGCTTCGGCCGGTAACGCGCGACCTGGCGGCACAGTTCCGAGCCGATGGACCCGCCGGCGCCGGTGACCAGCACCACTTGCTCGCCCAGCCATTCGCGCAGCCCCGTGGTGTCGAGCTGCACCGGGTCGCGGCCGAGCAGGTCGTCGAGCTCGACATTGCGGATCTGCGACACCGTGACCCGGCCGCTGAGCAGATCGTCGAAGGAGGGCACCGTCAGCACCCGTAGCCCTGCGGCGCGCGCAGTCTCGATTGCGCGCCGGCGTTCCTGGTGGCCGGCCTCGGGCATCGCGACAATGGCGCGGTCCGCGCTGAGGCGGGCACGCAGCTGCGGCAGGTCAGCGATTGCACCGTATACCTTGACGCCGTGGATCTGCCGGCCGTGATGGCTGCGGTCGTCGTCGAGGACGCCGGTGACCAGCCACTGCGGGCTGCGAGCGAGATCCTTGATCAGGTTCGCTGCGGCTTCCGCGCCGCCCAGCACGATCACCGGTTCGCGGCCCGCAGCACCCGGATCGCCGAAGCGCTGCTCCTTCCATCCGCGGTAGGCCAGCCGGCTGCCCCCCATGATCATCACCAGCAACACCGGGGTGATGATCAGCACTGATCGGGGCACCGGCACCGGCGCCTGCTGCATGAACAGCACCGCCGAGACCGTGAGGGCGCCGATCACCGCGGCGCCGATGATGCGCTGCAGATCGGGCAGGCTGGCGAAGCGCCAGATGCCCCGGTAGAGGCCGAAGGCGAAGAATGCCGCTGCGTGAACCGCGATGACCAGCGGCAGGGTGTCGAAGGACTGCTCCTGGTAGAAGTCCGGCACGTCCGGGCTCAGGCGCAGCCAGTAGGCGGCGAGCCAGGCTACGCTGACGGCGACGAGGTCGTGGCCGACCGCCAGCACGGTGCGTGGATTAATCATGCGCGACCCCCGGGCGGCGCCAGGCGCGCTCGATCAGCACCAGCAACACGAGATAAACCGCGGTGATCGCCGCCAGCACGCCGTACTGCATGGCGCCCCGCAGGGTCATCGCCCACAGCGCCAGCGCACCGGAGCCGGCCATCAGCGCGTACTCCAGCAGCGCGGTGCGGCGGTGTCCGCCGAGCCGCACCAGCCGCTGGTAATAGTGGTCGCGGTGGGCTTCCCAGACGCGCGCGCCCGACAGCAGGCGCCGAGCCAGCGTCACCGAGGCATCGACGATGAAAGGCGCAAACACGAGCAGCGGAAACCACCAGGTCCAGTCGCACTGCTGCCAGCCGGTCAGACCCAGCGTCGCGGCAAGGAAACCCAGCGGCACCGAACCGGCATCGCCCAGAAAAATCCGCGCCGGATGAAAGTTGTGGATCAGGAAACCCGCGGCGGCCGCGGCAATCGCCAGATTGAGCAGCGCGAACTGGGTGTTGCCGGCGAAAGCCGCGGCAATCGCGTAGCACAGGAATCCCGAACAGGCCATGCCACCGGCGAGTCCGTCGGAGCCGTCCATGAAGTTGTAGAGATTGCACATCCAGGCCACCAGCAGCACCGCAATCGCTACCGTCAAGCCACCGGCCTCCGGCAGCAGAGTGAGGACGGCAAGCGCAGAGGCCAGCAGATGCACCGCGAGGCGGACGGCTGCCGACAAGCCGCGCAGATCGTCGAGCAGCGAGACCGCGACGATCAGCGCCAGTGCGCTCCAGAAAGCCCAGGGCCAGTGGGCCCCGGCGAGCAGCCAGCCGGCCGCGATGCCGGCCAGCAGCCCGATGCCGCCAGTGCGCGGTACCGGCACCGTGTGCAGGGAACGCGCGTTGGGTTCATCCAGCGCAATGCGCGCGGCCCGGCTGCGCGCCAGCCAGCCCACGGCCAGCACGGCGACGGCAAAGGCAATCAGGGCGATGAACACGGCCGGCCACACGATGGGTTGTCTGGAGTCAGTGTTTCGTTGAAAGCTGTTGCAAGGTCATTACGTTGCTACCCCGTAGCCCGGAGGGAGGCCGCAGGCCGGAGTCCGGGAGCGTCATCGCCGATGGCGACGACCGACCCGGATTCCGCTTCGCTTCATCCGGGCTACGACCGTTGGATGCCAGAGGGAAATGATGGACGCAGGAATGCATGCGGTGCATTCGAAATGGGTTTTATCGGACACGGGTTATTTTTCGTCCCGATCATACCACTGCACTGTCTCGCTAAGCCCTTGATTCACCGAGTATCGCGGCTGCCAGCCGAGGGTTTCCCGCAGCAGTGAACTGTCCACCGCGAGCGAGCCGCTGAGGCGCCGGAAGGCCGCCTCGCGGCCGAGCAGCCGTGCCGCCAGCGCAAGCAGGGCCGGTGGGCAGGGCAGCAGCCGCGGACTGCGGTCCATGGCCCTTGCCAGCCTGCGAATCATCTCCGGTGTCGACAGGTCTTCGCCGTCGCTGACGAGGAAGGTTCTGCCGGCCGCTGCGGGTTCCCGGATGCAGGCGATGATCGCATCGACCAGGTTGCCGACGTAGACCAGGCTGCGGCGGTTGTCGATCAAGGCCAGTGGCAGTGGCAAGCCCCTGGCCACCGCCTTCAACAGCTGCAGGAAGTTGCCTTTCACGCCGGGTCCGTACACCAGCGGCGGCCTGAGAATGACGATCTCCATGCCGGTTTCGCTGCAGATCGCACGCAGTGCATCCTCGGCTTCGCGCTTGCTGATGCCGTAGGCGTCCTCGGGACGGGGCTCGTCATGCTCGCTGAAGGGTCGCGAGGTCGTGGATTCGCCATTGACCTTGACCGAACTCAGGAACACGAAACGGCACACCCCGGATCGGGCGGCCTGCCGGGCCAGGTGTTCGGTGGCCGCGACATTGATGCGCCGGTACTCGGCCAGCGGATCAGGGCAGCGGTCATTCAGCACATGGGTGCGCGCGGCGAGATGGACAACGCAGCTCACGCCCCGCAGGGCGGCATGCCAGTCGGTATCCGGGCCGAGGTCGCCGACGGCGATTTCCTGCGCGAGGCCGGTTCCGCCGGGTATCCGGCGCAAGGCGGCGATGGCGGTGAACTGTTCCTGCCGCAGGGCGGCGCACAGCGCGCGACCGACGAAACCGCCGGCCCCGGTGATGAGGATGCGGCCGGCGTCGGCCCCTATTTCCGCCACACCGTACGGTTCACGTAGTCCGTGTAACCGAGGATGATGCGCACGACCTTGGAGGACACGTTGTCGGCGAGGTAGTCCGGCGGAATGGCAAAAGGCTTGCGGCCGCCGGCGTGAGCCGCGATTGTTGCCTTGACGGCCGCCAGCACCCGCTCCGGACTGAGGCCGCACATGATCAGCACGCCTTCGTCCATGCCTTCCGGGCGCTCATGCGCCTGGCGCAGCATCACCGCGGGGAAGCCGAGGATCGCGGATTCCTCGGTCAGCGTGCCGCTGTCCGACAGTACGCAGCCGGCCGACTGTTGCAACCGGATGTAGTCGAAAAAGCCCAGCGGCTTCAGGAATTCCACACCGGCCGGGAGCTTGCGCTTGCCCAGCGCGCCCAGGCGTTTGCGGGTGCGCGGGTGGGTGGACATGATGATCCGCTTCTTGTACTTGCGCGACAGCGCTCCGAGGCTCGCCAGCAGATCGCCGAGGTTCTGCGGGCTGTCGACGTTTTCCTCGCGGTGAGCACTCACCACGAAATAACCTCCGGGTTCTAGCTTGAGTTTTTTCAGCACCTGCGACGCGGCTATGTCCGCGGCGTGGTGTTCGAGGATTTCGCGCATCGGCGAGCCGGTCTTGATCACCGTTTCCGCGCGGATGCCTTCGGCAAGCAGATAGCGGCGCGCATGTTCGGTGTAGGGCAGGTTGATGTCGCTGATGTGGTCGACGATGCGGCGGTTGATCTCTTCCGGAACGCGGTCGTCGAAGCAGCGGTTGCCGGCCTCCATGTGGAATACCGGCACCTTGCGCCGCTTGGCGGCGATCGCCGCGAGGCAGGAGTTGGTGTCGCCGAGCAGCAGCAGCGCGTCCGGGGCCTCGCGGGCCAGCACCGCGTCCGCGCGTTCGATCACCGCGGCAATGGTGGCGGCCGCCGTTTTGCCGGCGGCATCGAGGAAATGGTCGGGCCTGCGGATCTGCAACTGCTCGAAAAAGACCTGGTTCAGTTCGTAGTCGTAGTTCTGCCCGGTGTGCACCAGCACATGCTTGGTGTCCCGGTCCAGTGCGGCGATCACCCGCGAGAGCTTGATGATCTCCGGGCGCGTGCCGACGATGGTCATGACCTTGAGTGGCATTGCCGTGTCCTAGCGCAGCAGTTCGCCGTCGTTCAGGCCGTTATCCCCGGGCATCAGGCGGTGCTGCTTCAGCAGTTTTACCGTGCCGGCGAGCGACAGCACCATGTCGGCGGAACTGAACTCGTGCTTCAGTGCATTGGATTCGGCTTTCATCTTGGCTGTCAACTCCGGCAGCATCGGCCGGATCGCGTACCAGGCGTCGCGCTTGACGCAGTGGTGCACCTCTTCCTCCGACACCATGATCTCGTGCAGCTTCTCGCCGGGACGCACGCCGGTGATTTTGGTCGGGATCCTGCGGTTGCCAATCAGTGCCTTGGCAATATTGATCACCGTGGCCGACGGCGCGTTGGGCACATAGATCTCGCCCGCTTTCGCGCCCTTCAGCGCCGCGAACACGGTGTCGACGGCCTGGTCGAGGCTCAGCAGGAAACGCGTCATGTGCGGCGCGGTGATGGTCACCGGTCCGCCGTTGCGGATCTGGTCGTGGAACAGCGGAATCACCGAGCCGCGCGAAGCGAGCACGTTGCCGTAACGCACGCCAATGAATCGGGTGTCGGGGTTGAGCACGTTGGCACCGACGAAAATGCGCTCCTGTACCGCTTTGGTCATGCCCATCACGTTGACCGGCTTGCAGGCCTTGTCGGTGCTGATGGCGACCACGGTCTCGACCGGGTAGCGGTTGTTCTGGAT
>JALHND010000144.1 GCA_022843705.1 Burkholderiales bacterium | reverse complement strand
GTCGTGCTGAAGCAGGCACGTCCCGAGGGCGAGGACGCGAAGAAGCTGATCAAGGAACTGCAGGACTGGGTGGGCAAGGAAATCGGCCCCATTGCCAAGCCGCGCGACATCCGCTTCGGTGACAACCTGCCGAAAACCCGCTCCGGCAAGATCATGCGCCGGCTGCTGCGTTCGATCGCCAAGGGCGAGGACATCCAGCAGGACGTGTCGACGCTGGAAAATCCGGCCATCCTCGACCAGCTGAAACAGGCGCCGAAATAGGCCGGGCCGGTGAATCCGCCGCGCGCCGTCCCGCTGGAGGCGCCATGAACGGCCCGCCGCTGAAAGGCCAGCGCCTGGTGGCGCTGTTCCTGCTTGGCTGCTTGCTGTTCAACTTTCCGGTGCTGTCGCTGTTTGCCGGCAGCACACGCATCTGGGGCATCCCGCTGATCTACCTCTACGTCTTCGCGGCCTGGGCCATCATCATCGCGCTGATGGCGCTGATCATCGAGCGCAAGGACCACTGACCGGTGTTGAGCGGCGCGCTGATCGTAGTCCTCTCCTTCGCCTACGTCGGACTGCTGTTCGCGATCGCCTACTGGGGCGACAAACGCGCCGATGCCGGGCGCAGCATCATCGCCAACCCCTACATCTACACGCTGTCGCTGGCGGTCTACTGCACCTCGTGGACCTTCTACGGCAGCGTCGGCCGCGCCGCCACCAGCGGCATCGGTTTCCTGCCGATCTACCTCGGACCGACGCTGATGGCGGCGTTATGGTGGTACGTGCTGCTGAAAATGGTGCGCATCAGCAAGGCCCACCGCATCACCTCCATTGCCGACTTCATTGCCTCGCGCTACGGCAAGAGCCACCTGCTGGGCGGCCTGGTGACGGTGATCGCGGTGCTCGGCATCGTGCCCTACATCGCGCTGCAGCTGAAGGCGATCTCGGCCAGCTTCTCGACCATGCTGCAGTACCCGAACACCGTCGCCTCCGGCTCGGCGGCGTCGCTGCCCTTCCTGCAGGACAACACCTTCTACATCGCAATGCTGCTGGCGGCCTTCACCATCCTCTTCGGCACCCGCCACCTCGATGCCACCGAGCGGCACGAGGGACTGGTCGCCGCGATCGCCTTCGAGTCCATTGTCAAGCTGGTGGCCTTCATCGCCGTCGGCGTATTTGTCACCTGGGGCATGTTCGACGGCTTCGCCGATGTTTTCAACAAGGCCGCCGCCAGCCCGGAACTCAATGCATTGCTGTTCCAGGGTGGGGCCTCCGGCAACTACACCACCTGGGCCTCGCTGACGGTGCTGTCGATGCTCGCCATCATCCTGCTGCCTCGGCAGTTCCAGGTCGCCGTGGTCGAAAACGTCGACGAACGCCACCTGAACAAGGCAATCTGGCTGTTTCCGCTGTACCTGTTCGCGATCAACATCTTCGTGCTGCCGATCGCGCTCGGCGGACTGATGCATTTCCCGCCGGGCACGGTGGACGCCGACACCTACGTGCTGACGCTGCCGATGTCGGAACACAGGACCTGGCTCGCACTGCTCGCCTTCATCGGCGGCCTGTCCGCGGCCACCGGCATGGTCATCGTCGAAACCATCGCACTTTCGACCATGGTCTGCAACGACCTGGTGATGCCGATCCTGCTGCGCTGGAAATTCCTGCGCCTGACCGAACGACCCGATCTCTCGGGACTGCTGCTGGGCATCCGCCGTGCCGCGATTGTCGTAGTGCTGGTGCTGGGCTACGGTTATTTTCACCTCGCCGGCGAGGCCTATGCGCTGGTGTCGATCGGCCTGATTTCATTCACCGCGGTCGCGCAGTTCGCCCCGGCGATGATCGGCGGCCTGTTCTGGAAGGGCGGCACCCGGCTCGGCGCGCTGCTCGGACTCGGCGCCGGTTTCCTGGTCTGGCTGTATTCGCTGCTGCTGCCCTCCTTCGCCAAGTCGGGCTGGCTGCCGATCACCTTCCTCACCGAGGGCATCTTCGGCTTCGACCTGCTGAAGCCGCAGCAGCTCTTCGGCCTGACCGGCCTCGACGACATCAGCCACTGCCTGTTCTGGAGCATGATCGCCAACATAGGCTGCTATGTCGGATTCTCGCTGTGGCGACGGCCGACCGCCGCCGAACACAGCCAGGCCAACCTGTTCGTCGATGTCTTCCGCCATGTCACCCCGGGCAGCGGATCACGCTTCTGGCGCGGCAGCGCGACGGTCGCCGACCTGCAGACCCTGCTCGGGCGCTTCATCGGCCCGGAGCGCGCCAACGAATCCTTCGCCGCCTACGCCCGCAGCCAGGGCATCCAGGGCAGCGAGCAGGTCACCGCCAACGCGGTGCTGGTGCACTACGTCGAATCGCAGATCGCCGGCGCCATCGGCAGCGCCTCGGCGCGCGATATGGTGGCCTCGGTGGTGGTCGAGGAACCGCTGGCGCTCGACGAGGTGATGGCGATCATCGACGAGGCTTCACAGGCGCTCGCCTACAGCCGCCAGCTCGAGCAGAAATCGCGCGAACTGGAGGCCGCGACCAACGAGCTGCGCGGAGCCAACCAGCGGCTGCAGGAACTCGACCGGCTGAAGGATGATTTCATTTCAACGGTCACCCACGAGTTGCGCACGCCGCTGACCTCGATCCGCGCCTTCTCCGAAATCCTCAGTGACAACCCCCAGCTCGATCCCGCGCAGCGCAGCAAGTTCCTCGGCATCATCACCCGCGAATCCGAACGCCTGACCCGGCTGATCAACCAGGTACTCGACCTCGCCAAGATCGAATCCGGCGCCGCCGACTGGCATCCCGGCAGCATCGACATGCGCGAGGTGCTTGATGACGCCGTGACCGCCCTCAGCCAGATCTGCAAGGAGCGCAACATCACGCTGGACCTGCAGATGCCGGAAAAAATACCGGCCGTGATGGCCGACCGCGACCGCGTCACCCAGGTCGTGCTCAACCTGCTCTCCAACGCCGCCAATTTCTGCGACAAGCCGGACAGCCGCATTGCAGTCTCGCTGGTGACCGAAAAATCCGCGCTGCGTGTCGCCGTCGCCGACAACGGCATCGGCATCAGCCCCGCCGACCAGGCGGTGATTTTCGAGAAATTCCGCCAGGTCAGCGACAGTCCCGCGGGCAAGCCCCGCGGCAGCGGCCTCGGACTCGCGATCTCCCGCGAAATCATCCGCCACTTCGGCGGGCGCCTCTGGGTCGAAAGCACGCCCGGCAGGGGTTCGACGTTTTTTTTCACCCTGCCGCTGCAAAACGAAGCCGCAGCCGCGCAGGCCGCATGAACCGGCCATGACCGCAAGCGTGCTGATCGTCGAGGACGAGGAAAGCATCCTGCTGTCGCTGGAGTTCCTGCTCGGCAAGGAAGGTTATGCCGTCACCACCGCGCGCGACGGCGCCGAAGCGCTGCGCCTGCTTGAGCAAAGCGTGCCCGACCTCGTGCTGCTCGACGTCATGCTGCCGCTGATCGACGGCTTCGAACTCTGCGCAACGATGCGCGCGATGCCCGCGCTGGCCGGCACCCGCATCATGCTGGTCACCGCCCGCGGCCGTGAAGCCGAAATCGCCCGCGGCCTTGCGCTGGGTGCCGATACCTACCTGACCAAGCCTTTTTCCACGCGCGAACTGATGGACAGGGTCCGCGCCCTGCTCGCCTCGCCACGCACTTCCGGTGCCTGAAGGCGCAGCCTGCGCCTACTGCTCGGGGTAATCGAGCGCGTAGCCGCGGCCGTAGAGCGTGCGCACGACCAATCCGGTATCGCCGATTTTCTTGCGCAGCCGGTGCACGTAAACCTCGATCGCGTTGTGGCTCACTTCCTGGTCATAGGTGTAGATCTGTTCGACCAGCTGCTCCTTGCTGACCACACGCCCGAAACGGCGCATCAGCACTTCCAGCACGCTCAGTTCGTGGGTCGACAGCGGCAGCGGATGGCCGCGGATGGCGGCCATCCGCGCCACCGGATCGAAACTGAGATCACGGTAAGTCAACACCGGCGCGGCCGTATTGTGGCCGCGGCGCAGCAGCGCGCGCACCCGCGCCTGCAGTTCGCTGAGGCTGAACGGCTTGACCAGGTAGTCGTCGGCGCCGAGATCCAGGCCCGCCACCTTCTCCTCCGGCTGCTCCCGGCCCGACAGGATCAGCACCGGCAGCGGATCGTTGCGGCGGCGCAACCGGCGCAGCACCTCCAGGCCATCGAGTTTCGGCAGGCCGAGATCAAGGATCAGCAGGCCGAAACCGGCCCCCTTCAGGGCTTCGTCCGCAGCCAGGCCGTTGGCCACCCAGTCCACCGCAAAACCGGACTGGGTCAGCGCAAAACGCAGCGCCTCAGCCAGCGCGGAATCATCCTCGCTGATCAGTATGCGCATGGCCTCCCCGCCGCGAATTAATCATAAGTATTTGATTTTTAAGTTATTTTTATTAACGGACCATTCTACTCACTGTTCCGGCCCGTGAAACATTGTAGGGCCGGGGTTCAGGATTTTGTAAGTATTTTTCAATAGGATGCCCTGTAATAAAAGTCACAAAAAATCAGGGCGCCGCGCAATTGCGGCCGTCCTGCCGATCTTCAAACCAAAGGAGGGCTGTATGGAACTGTCCGACAAGCACCAGGAGTACTGGCGCAAAAATCTGGTCATCACGGCCATATTGATGACGATCTGGTTTCTCGCCACCTTTGTCGAAGGCTGGTTCGCCCGCGACCTGAACAACATCAGCTTCCTCGGGTTTCCGCTGGGCTTCTACATGTCCGCGCAGGGTTCGCTGGTCATCTACGTGCTGATCATCGGCTTCTACGCCTGGTACATGAACAAGCTCGACATCGAGTACGGCGTGCAAGAGGAGGACGAAAAATGAGCCAGGCCGCCTTCAGCCAGAAAGGCTTCACCCAGCAACTCAAGAAATACTACGCCCTCTACACCGGCGGCTTCCTCGCCTTCGTCATCCTGCTCGCGATTGCCGAGCAGATGGGGCTGCCGCGGAAATACATCGGCTACACCTTCCTCGTTGCCACCATCGGCCTCTACGCGATGATCGGCATCATGAGCCGCACCGTGGAAGTGGCCGAATACTATGTTGCCGGACGGCGCGTGCCCGCATTCTTCAACGGCATGGCCACGGGTGCGGACTGGATGAGCGCCGCCTCGTTCATCGGCATGGCCGGCACGCTGTATCTCGCCGGCTTCGACGGCCTCGCCTTCGTCATGGGCTGGACCGGCGGTTACGTGCTGGTGGCGCTGTTCCTCGCACCCTACCTGCGCAAGTTCGGCCAGTTCACGATTCCCGATTTCCTCGGCGCCCGCTACGGCGGCAACGCGGCGAGGACCATCGGCGTGTTCGCGGCCATCCTCTGCTCCTTCGTCTACGTCGTCGCCCAGATCTACGGCGTCGGCCTGATCACCAGCCGTTTCACCGGCCTCGAGTTCGGCGTCGGCGTGTTTGTCGGCCTGGGCGGCATCCTCGTCTGCTCCTTCCTCGGCGGCATGCGCGCGGTGACCTGGACCCAGGTGGCGCAGTACATCATCCTGATCATCGCCTACCTCACGCCGGTGGTCTGGCTGGGCATGAAACACACCGGCGTTCCGGTGCCGCAGGTGGCCTACGGCCAGGTCTTGTCGAAAGTCACCGAACTCGAGAAGAAACTGACGGCCGATCCCAAGGAGCAGGAAGTCCGCAAGATCTTCAAGGATCGCGCAGACGCGGCCAATGCTGCGCTGAAGGATCCGGCCAAAGCCCATGCCGAAGGCAAAACCAAGCTGGAGCAGAATCTCAACAGCCTGAAAGCCGCCAACGCTCCGGCCGATCAGGTGGCCGCTGCGGAAAAGGCATTGGCCGCCTACGCCAAGGACGTCGACGCGGCCAAGGCACAGTGGAACAAGGACAAGGGCGCCGCCGCGCGGGCCAATCCGCCGCGCAAACACGCCGATCCCTTCCCCGGCAAGGACGAGGCGGCGCGGGACACCGCCAGGCTGAACTTCCTCGGCATCGTGTTCTGCATGATGTTCGGCACTGCCGCCTTGCCGCACATCCTGATGCGCTACTACACCACGCCCAGCGTGCGTGAAGCCCGGCGTTCGGTGTTCTGGTCGCTGTTCTTCATCTTCCTGCTCTACTTCACGGCGCCCTGCCTCGCGGTGCTGGCCAAGTTCGAGGTCTATTCGAACCTGGTGGGCACGCAGTTCGCGGCCATGCCGGCCTGGGCGGCGGCCTGGCAGACGGTGGACGCCACGCTGCTCAGCATCACCGACGTCAACAAGGACGGCATCGTGCAACTGGCGGAAATCGTCATCGGCGGTGACCTGATCGTGCTGATGACACCGGAGATCGCCGGGCTGCCCTACGTGGTCTCGGGCCTGGTCGCTGCCGGCGGCCTTGCGGCGGCGCTGTCCACCGCCGACGGCCTGCTGCTGACCATCGCCAACGCGCTCTCCCACGACGTCTACTACAAGATGATCGACCCCTCCGCCACGACCGCGCGTCGTGTCACGGTGTCGAAAGTCCTGCTGCTGGTCGTCGCGCTGATCGCGGCCTACGTGACCTCGCTGAAACCGGGCAACATCCTGTTCCTGGTCGGCGCTGCGTTCTCGCTGGCAGCCTCGTCGTTCTTCCCGGCGCTGGTGCTGGGCGTGTTCTGGAAGCGGGCAAACCGCGCCGGCGCAGTGGCCGGCATGCTGGTCGGTCTGGGCGTGTGCTTCTACTACATGAGCACCACCTACCCCTTCCTGCGCGACCTGTTCGGCATAACCCGGCCGATTGCGGAGTACATGTGGTTCGGCATGAACCCGATCTCCGCCGGCGTGTTCGGCCTGCCCCTGGGCATGCTGACCATCATCGTCGTCAGCCTGCTGACGCCGGCGCCGAGCAGGGAAATCCAGAGCCTCGTCGAACACGTGCGTTACCCGGTACTCAAGGGCAGCACCTACTCGACACAGGCCACCTGATCCGGCACACCGGTCAAGACAAAGCCCGCTTCGGCGGGCTTTGTTTTTTGTACCGGGCAGTTCAGGGCCCCGCAGATGCCGTGCTAAAATCCGCCCCCTCGGAGAGGTGGATGAGTGGTTTAAGTCGCACGCCTGGAAAGCGTGTTTACGGGGAAACCCGTAACGAGGGTTCGAATCCCTCCCTCTCCGCCATACAAAAAAGCCCCTGCAACGGGGCTTTTT
>JALHND010000143.1 GCA_022843705.1 Burkholderiales bacterium | reverse complement strand
CACCTGCAGCAATGCCGCGGCGACGGCGACGGCATCGTGCTCGACCTCGCCGGACTGGACTACATCAGCAGCGCCGGGCTGCGCATCTTCATGATGGCCGCGAAACAGGCCCGCGCCCAGGGCGGACGCATCGCAGTCGCGCAAATGCAGGCGCTGGTGCAGGAAATTTTCGAAATCAGCCATTTCCACCTGGTCTACGAAATTTTCGCCACCACCGACGAGGCTGCCACCGCAATCGGACGCCACGCGGAAACCGCCGGCGCCTGAGCCATCAGCGATTTCACCATGCAAATCCGCTTCTGGGGCACCCGCGGTTCATTGCCGGCACCGCTGACCACCGACGCCATCCGCGCCAAGCTTGCGGCGGCGCTGGCTGCGGCGCAAAACGTGAAGCTGGAGACGCCGGCAGCCATCGATGATTTCATTTCGGGTCTGCCGTTCAGCGTCAGCGGGACCTTTGGTGGCGACTCCTCCTGCGTCGAAATCATCGACGGCGAGGACAACCATGTGTTGTGTGACCTGGGTTCCGGGGCGCGGCGCTACGGCATCGAAATGCTCCGCCGTCACGGTCCGAAACAGCCGCGGACCTACCATGTGTTCATGTCCCATCTGCACTGGGATCACATCATGGGATTCCCGTTTTTCCCGCCCGCCTTCATCCCCGGCAACCGCATCCTGATCCACAGCTGCCATTCCGGCGTCGAGGCCGCGTTCCGGCGCCAGCACGGCGCGCCTTCATTCCCGGTCGATTTCAGCCAGCTGCCTGCAGCCATCGAGTTCGTGCAGTTGCAGCCCGGCGTCACAACCGGCATCGCCGGTTACCGGGTCACGCCGCTGCTGCAGCGCCATGCCGGCGACTCCTACGGTTACCGTTTCGAGAAAAACGGCAAGTGCGTGGTGTATTCCACGGACTCCGAACACCGCACTGAACAGTCGGAGGAAACCGAAACCTTCGCGGCGTTTTTCCGCAATGCCGACCTCGTCATTTTCGACGCCATGTATTCGCTGGCCGATGCGGTATCGGTCAAGGAGGACTGGGGCCATTCGAGCAATGTCATCGGCGTCGAGCTGTGCCAGCTTGCCGGCGCGAAACGCCTGTGCCTGTTCCACCATGAGCCGGTGTTCGGCGATGCGCAGCTCGAGGACATCCTGCGCCAGACCCGGCGGCTCGAGGAAATCACCCGCGACGGCGCGCCGCTGGAAATCATCAGCGCCTGGGACGGCCTGGTGATCGAACTTTGAGCGGCGACGAGTCCACCGCCTTCAGTTCACGGCGCTGGCCGATCTGGATCGCAGGCTTCGCCGTGCTCGGCCTGCTGCTGGCGCTGCACGCCGCATACACGCCGGCCCACCGCAGCCTGCAGTTCGCGCTGTTCGATGCCTACCAGAAACTGTGGCCGCGCGAGCGGCAAAGCGCCCCCGCGGTCATCGTCGCCATCGACGAGACCAGCCTTGCGCGTTACGGCCAGTGGCCCTGGCCGCGCAGCGAACTGGCGCGGCTGGTCAGGGCAATTGCCGCCCTGCAGCCGGCGGTGATCGGCATCGACCTGCTGTTTCCGGAGCCCGATCGCCACGCGGGTCCGGAAACCGCGCCCGGCGGTGTCGGCAACGACCTGCTGTTCGCCGCGGCGCTGCGCGACAGCCGGGCGGTGCTGGCGATCGCCGGCACCGTCGCTGAAGGCAAGGACTCCGACCAGGGTTTTCCGCCGACGCTGATCGAAGGCTCCGACCCGCTGCTGGTGCTGCCGCTGCTGCCACAGTTCCGTTCGGTGATCCGCAGCACGCCCCTGCTCGATCGCGCCGCGGCCGGACACGGCATCATCAGCGCCGACACGCACGGCGGCATCATCCGCAGCATCCCGCTGGCGGTGGCCGTGCAGGACGCCATCGCACCGACACTGGCCCTGGAGATGATCCGGGTTGCCGCCGGCGAAACGGCGCTGCGCCTGCGCGCAAACGCCCGCGGACTGCTTTCAGCCGGCGTCGGCGACATTGCGGTTCCCGCCGACACCGGCGGCAGAGCCTGGATCCGTTTCAGCCGCCATGATCCGGGACGTTTCATTTCCGCCGCCGACCTGCTGGAAGGCCGTGTCGATGCCGCGCAGATCACCGGCAAGCTGGTGCTGGTGGGGCTGACCGGACTGGCGCTGGTCGACTACCCCGCAACGCCGGTCGACGCCACCGTGCCCGGCGCGGAAATCCATGCCCAGCTGATCGAGAACATTTTCGACGGCGACCACCTCCGGCGGCCGCAATGGGCGCGCGGCGCGGAATTGCTCGCACTCGCGCTCTGCGGCGCGCTGTTCGTGCTGCTGACGCCGCTGGCGCGCCCCTGGCAGTCGATCAGCGGCGCCGTGCTGCTGATCGCGGCGTTCGCCGGTGCCGGCGCCTGGGCCTTCCGTTCCGGCGGGCTGCTGCTTGATGTGGCCTCGCCGGCCGCCGCACTGCTGCTGGTGTTCATGACCACGATGGCCGGCAAGCTGGCGGACAGCGAACGGCTGCGCCGCAGGCTGCGTGAAACGCTGCAGGCCGAGCGTGAAGCCGCGGCGCGTGTCGCCGGCGAACTGGAGGCTGCCCGCCGCGTGCAGACCGGCCTGCTGCCGGAGCCCGCCGCGCTGGCTGCCGTCGAGCCGCGCTGCGAGGTCGCGGCGTGGATGGCGCCGGCGCGGGAAGTCGGCGGCGACCTTTACGATTTTTTCAAGCCATCGGCGGATCGCGTGACCTTCCTCGCCGGCGACGTCTCCGGCAAGGGACTGCCGGCGAGCCTGTTCATGGCGATCAGCAAGGCGCTGTGCAAAAGCGCGGCACTGCGCACCGGCATCTCCGCGGGACGCGCATTGAGCGAAGCCAACGCCGAAATCGCCCGCGACAATCCGGAAACCATGTTCGTCACTGCCGTGTTGTGCAGCCTGGACCTGCGCACGGGTGAACTGCACTATGCCAATGCCGGCCATGACGCGCCGGTGGTGATCGGCAAAAACAGCGGCCTCCTCCGGCTGGACCGCGCAGGCGGACCGCCGCTGTGCATGTTCGAGGCCTTCGAATATGTCGAAGCGCGCCACACCCTCGCCGCGGGCGATGCGGTGCTGCTGTACACCGACGGCGTCACCGAGGCGATGGACGCGGGGCACCGGCTGTACGGCCGCGGGCGCCTCCTTGCGGTGCTGGAGCAGTTGCCGGCCGGGACATCCTGTGCAGGAGTTGTGGCCGCCGTGCGCGAAGACCTGCAGCGCTTCGGCGCCGTCGAGCACCTGGCCGACGACATCACGCTGCTTGTGCTGCGCTGGAAGGGGCCGGCACTGCCGTCCTGAACCGGCGGCCTAGCGGATATTGATTTCGACGCGGCGGTTGCGCGCTTCCGGAGTTTCGTCGGGCGTCGCGACCAGCGGTTCACGTTCGCCGCGCCCGGCCACGCTGACCGCCCCCTCCGCAACACCGCGCTTGAGGAAATCGGCGCGCACACGTTCCGCGCGCTGCAGCGACAGCTTGTCGTTGTACTCGACCGCACCGACGCGGTCGGTGTGTCCGATCACCGCGATTTCGGCGGCCGGCCGCCGCGCCAGCTCGCGCAGCACCGTTTCAATCGTCTGCCGCGATTCCGGCGTGTATTCGTCACGTCCTTCGAGGAAATGCAGGGTATAGGACACCGGCGGCGGCGGCAGTGCAGCGGCGCTTCCGCCAAAAACCTCCCGCACCTGCACCGCGCTGGACGTGCCGGTGACCGGCGCCGCCTTGCCGGTCGTCACGGCGGAGGCATAGGCACTGTCGATCACCACACTGCCCTGCGCCGAACTGACGCTGACCGCACCGACCCTGCCGCCGGCATCCGGCACCAGCACGACCAGCGTTTCAGGTTGCACTGCGACCGGCGGAGGCGGCGGCGCGGCACAAGCGGCCAGGGCCGCGGTGACGATGACTGTGGCGGAGCGCAGGGCGGTGGATGCCATCACGCGACCCCGGCCTTATTCGCTGACTCGGACGTGAAACTCGGTGCCGCGTGCGCCCAGCACCGATGTGGGCGTCACGACACGCACCGCATCGGGGGACTGTTTGGCCAGCTTGCCCGACACCATCGACAGGGTGCCGCGCCGGAGGCCGGCGTCCAGCCGCCCCTGGTGGGTCGTCGAGTTGAATGCGAAGCGCTCGATGACCAGCACGCTGTTGGGGCCCGCCGACAGCAGCGTGTTGTCAAGCAGGGTGACGCCGACCGAGGAACCGGCACCGGTGCGCAGCGTGTCGGACTGCAGCACCCGCGTGCCGATCGCGGCCGGCAGGCTGCGGCCTTCACGCTCAAGGGATACCGTGCCGTTGACCACCTTGATCTGGCCGGCGTCTTCCGCGGCCACTGCCGGCAATGCCGTCAACTGGACTGCCACCACCAGCGCGCCTGCCAGGAAACTTTTCCGCATGGCTCTGCCCCCCCTGCAAAGTTGGGAATCCGCGTCCGGACCCGGAACGCAATGACGGGATGATTATAATCCGCGGGTTCCCCTTGTTGACGGCCGGCATGCCCGGCTGCCCTCCTTCGCATGTCCGAGCCGCCGCTGCACCGATTTCCCGCCCGCATGGAGGCCTTCGGGGCCATCCGCGAGCGGCTTGAAGCCAGCGTCCTCGGACTGGACTGGAAGGCGGCCGACATCCATCGCTGCACCCTGGTCCTGGAGGAACTGTTCACGAATTCGGTGAAATACGGGATGCCCGCCGGTGCCGACAACCATGTCTATCTGGGCATCGTTCCGGCCGCGGACCGGTCGATTGCACTGACCTACGAAGACCGGGCGCCGCGCTACGATCCCTTCGCCGAGGTCTCGACCGCACATACCAATCCGGACATCAGCAAACGCGGCATCGGCGGTCTCGGCGTGCCGCTGATCCTGCGACTGACCGAGCAGGCGCATTACAGCGCATTGCCGGAAGGCAACCGCATCACCCTCGTGTTCCGGCCGCGCTGAAGCGCGCAAAGGAAAAAGCGCTCCGCGGAGCGCTTTTTTGTGGCTGCAAGGCAGCCCGGGATCAGCCCGCCTGGTTTGCGGTATCTTTTTTCTTGGCCCGTTCCTTCAGCCAGATATAACCGGCAAATCCGCCGATCATCGCCACGAACAACACTGCGAACAGGATCAGCGCAGTGGGATCGGCATCAACCGGCGGCGCAGCCACCGGGGGTGCATCGTCGGCGAACGCAGGCAGCGCCATCAGTACGGAAAATATTCCGGCAATCGGTTTGTGCATTACAGGCCCCTCATCGGCAGTGGGTGGATTTCTGCCGGCAATGCTGGGTGGCGGAGCTTGCTGCAGCCTTACGCCGTCTTGCGGGAAACTTACTATGCCCTGGACTTCAGAAATAACCGTCCATCATCCGGTCGACCCAGGACGGCAGGCGAACATCTTCCTTGCGCTCGAATGCCGGGATATAGGGCTTGATGTCGAGCACCGGCGTACCGTCGAGGGCGTCGAGTCCGCGCACGACAATGCCATCGGCATCGACCCGCACCAATTCCACGGCCGTTACGCCGATCGGGTTGGGACGGAACTTGGTGCGCTGGGCGAACACGCCCACCGGCGCGAGGTCCTCCATGCCGCGCGGATTGCGCGCCAGCTGTTTCGCCGGATCGAAAGCCGGAATGCGGTCGAGGTGGAACACCACGACCACATGCGAAAACTCGCCGAGCCCGGCCAGCCCGCCGGCGTAGCGGGGATCAAGTTCGATCCGCGATTCGACCTGCGCCCAGTGCCCTTCCGACATCTGGTTGCGGTTGCTGCGCACATGCCCGACCGGTTCAAAAACTGCCATGTTGCCAATACTCCCGGATTTGAACGCGCACGGCGCGCGCCGACGGACAATAGCAGGAAGGGCGCCATAAAAACAAAGGGCCGGCGTCAGCCGGCCCTCCGGTTACCGTGATGCGCAGGAATCAGCAACCCGCGACGCACTTGCCCTTGCCGTCGAACTCCATCGTGCGCCCGCTGAGCGCCAGATGACTTTCGGACTTGAGTTTTTTCATCAGCGCCGCGGTGCGCGAAGCGGGCCGCGGTGTGCCGCCCTCGGTCACCGGCTCGTTGGGATGGGTCAGGATCACCGAGGCAGGTTTGACCAGCTCATTGATGACGTATTCACCGGACAGGAAAATGCCGGGGTTGTTGCCAAGATTGAGCACCGCGAGATTGGCCTTGTGAAAATCATGCACCACGGTCTTCATCTCGGTATGGATGCCGGTGTCGCCGGAAAGGTAAACAGTGAGCCCGTTGGTGAACCTGACGACGAAGCCGGTCGCAGGGCCGTACTCGAGAATGGCGCCATCGGCCTTCAACTGCGCGCGTTGCGCCTCCGACAGCAGCGCCGGCGGGGCGTTGTTCACGTGGGAGGCATAAACGATCGATATTTCCACGCCGCGCGGCGCGTCAGCCGTCTTCGCGACAAACACGCCGCCGAGGTCGGTCTGCGAGGCGCACACCGCCGCCACCGGCACGATGGTCGCACCGCCGGTCTGGGGGCAGAAGCCGACCGGCTTACCGCCGCCGCGGATGGCAAGGACCTTGTTGCCGACAAAACCGCCCATCGCGCGGGTCATCACCATCGCCGCGTTCTTCGCGGCGACGACCTCGGCCGTCGTCGAGTTCGGCGCGGGCACCCGTTCCGAATTCGCGCAGCTGCCGGCGCCCGGCGCTTTCAGCTTGAGGTCGCCAACGTGGTCGCCGTGCATGTGGGACAGCAGCACCATGTGGATGGCGCCCAGCCGCGGATCATCGCCGCCAGTGACGTTGTGTGCCGGATCGTAGAGAAAGCGCACGCCCGTCGGATCCTCGAAAATGATCGCGCGGTCGTTAGCGCACAGTTCGCCGGCATGGGAGCCGACCGGCGTGATCTTCACGTTCTGGGCAAAAGCGGGGAATGCGGCGAACACAAGGGCAATTGCTGCGCAGGCGATCTTCATGGGATTCCTCCGGAAATGCGGACGGTTGGTCGTGAAATGTCTTGTGTGTCTTGTTATATGTCCGGGAAACCGGGCCGGGCCGGATTCCGCACGGGCATCCTACAACGGGAAACCGCCGCAGTGGAGACCTTGCAGCGCTGCAAAGAAAAAGGGGCCAGCTTTTTGAGCTGACCCCTTGTGCCGGAACTGGTAGGAGGTGCGAGATTCGAACTCGCGACCAACGGATTAAAAG
>JALHND010000142.1 GCA_022843705.1 Burkholderiales bacterium | reverse complement strand
GATCTCGCGACCTGGAGCCGCTGGCATCAGTTGTTTGAATTGGCGCACATCGCCGTCGCCTATCGTCCGGGATTTCCGGTGGATACCTGGCAGTCGCGGATGCCGCAGCCGCTGGCCGCGGAGTACAACGCGCGGCTGATGCACCAGCCGTTCTCGGTGCATGTGTCGCCGGCGGGCGGCATCGTGGTGGTGCCGATTGCCGAACTCAACATCTCGGCAACGATGATCCGCGAGGCCTTGCGCCGCGGACGTAATCCCCGGTATTTGCTGCCGGAGAGCATTTATCAATATATTCAAGAACATATGCTGTATAGTGAGAACTGATGGGACCTGAAAAACTGGCAAAAATAGCCGTCGCCGCGCTCGAAGACATCAAGGGCCGCGACATCGTTGCATTCAATGTCAAAAAAATGACCGCATTGTTCGACAAGGTCATCATCGCCAGCGGCGATTCCAACCGGCAGGTGCGCGCGCTGGCCGGCAATGTCTGCGAGGAAGTCAAAAAAGCCGGCGGCAAGGTCTACAGCACCGAGGGCGAGCAGACCGGCGAATGGGTGCTGGTCGACCTCGGCGCGGTGATCGTGCACGTCATGCAGCCGGCGATCCGCCAGTATTACAACCTCGAGGAAATCTGGGGCACGCCGCAGCGTCCCGCCGCGCGCAAGACCCCGGCGCGCAAAACGGCGGCTACCGCAGGCACGGCCCGCCGCAAGGCGCGGTGAAACTCCACGTCCTCGCCGTCGGCCATCGCATGCCGGCGTGGGTGACGGCGGGATTCCTCGAATACTCGAAACGCATGCCGCGCGAGATGCCGCTGTTGCTGAAGGAACTGAAGCCGGCGCAGCGCAGCGCCGCCGCCGGCGACCTGCCGCGCTGGCTCGAGGATGAGTCCGGGCGCATCAACGCCGCCCTGCCCGCGGGTGCGCTGCGTGTCGTGCTCGACGAGCGCGGCCGCGGTTTTCCCACCCGCGACCTGGCCGGGCATCTCGAACGCTGGCGCCGGGATGGCCGCGAGCCGGCCTTCGTCATTGGCGGTGCCGACGGGCTGGCGCCCGGCCTCAAGCAGTCCGCCGACCTGTTGTGGTCGCTGTCGCCGCTGACGCTGCCGCACGGGCTGGTCCGGGTCATCCTCGCTGAACAGCTTTATCGCGCCGCTTCGCTGCTGGCCAATCATCCTTATCACCGGGAATAGGGGTTCCTGCACCCATGTCCGAGCGTTTTGTCTACCTGGCTTCGCGCAGTCCGCGCCGCCGTGAACTGCTGCGCCAGATCGGCGTTGCCTTCGAGGTGTTCCAGTTGCGCGAAGCCGCGCAGCGCCGTGCCGACATCGACGAAACACCCCTCGCCGGCGAAGCACCGGAGGCCTATGTGCTGCGGGTCGCGCGCGACAAGGCGCAGGCTGCCGCGGCGATGATCGCCGCCCGCCGTGTGGCGCCGCGCCCGGTGCTGGCCGCGGACACCACGGTGGTGCTCGATGACGCGATACTCGGCAAACCGGCGGATACTGCCGATGCCGCACGCATGCTCGGGCTGCTGTCGGGCCGCCCGCACCGCGTCCTGACCGCAGTCGCGGTCGCGCGCGGCGCGGACATCGATACCCGGCTGTCGGAATCGCAGGTCTGGTTCCGCGTGCTCGCCGCCGACGAAATCCGCCGCTACGTCGCCACCGGCGAACCCCATGACAAGGCCGGGGCCTATGCGGTGCAGGGCCGGGCCGCCGCCTTCATCACGCGGATCGAGGGCAGTTATTCCGGCATCATGGGCCTGCCCCTGGCCGAAACCGCGGAGCTGCTGCGAATCCACGGCATACTTCTGCCATGAGCGAAGACATCCTGATCAACGTCACGCCGCAGGAAACCCGCGTTGCCGTGATCGAGCACGGCGTCACCCAGGAGCTGCACATCGAGCGCGCGTCCTCGCGCGGCTTTGTCGGCAACATCTACATGGGCAAGGTGGTGCGCGTGCTGCCCGGCATGCAGTCGGCCTTCGTCGACATCGGCGGCGAACGCGCGGCCTTCCTGCATGTCGCCGACATCTGGGGCAACCGCGTCAACGGCGAGCCGGGAATGCCGATCGAGAGGCTGCTGAGCGAGGGTCAGAACCTGATGGTGCAGGTGGTCAAGGACCCGATCGGCACCAAGGGCGCGCGGCTGTCGACCCAGATCAGCATCGCCGGACGCCTGCTGGTCTACCTGCCGCAGGAATCGCACATCGGGATTTCGCAGAGGATCGGCGACGAGGAGGAGCGCGTCCAGCTGCGCGAGAAGCTGCAGCACCTGCTGCCGCCGGACGAGAAGGGCGGTTTCATCATCCGCACCATGGCCGAGGCGGCCTCCGACCGCGAGCTGGCCTCCGACGTCGAATACCTGCGCAAGCTGTGGCACGACATCCGGGCGCAGGCGCGCACCGCACAGACGCTGGCACTGCTCTACCAGGATCTGAACCTGGCGCTGCGCGTGCTGCGCGACTTTGCGCACGAGGAGACCGGGCGCATCCATATTGATTCCCGCGAGACCCACCAGGCGATGACGCAGTTCGCCGCGCAGTTCACCCCCAACGTGGTCGCCCGGCTGTCGCATTACCAGGGGGAACGCCCGCTGTTCGACCTGCACAACGTCGAGGATGACATCGAACGCGCGCTGGCGCGCCGTGTCGACCTCAAGTCCGGCGGCTACCTGATCATCGACCAGACCGAGGCGCTGACCACCGTCGACGTCAACACCGGCGGTTTCGTCGGCGGGCGCACCTTCGACGACACGATCTTCAAGACCAACCTCGAGGCGGCGCAGGTGATCGCGCGCCAGCTGCGGCTGCGCAACCTTGGCGGCATCATCATCATCGACTTCATCGACATGGACAGCGAGGAGCACCGCAATGCCGTGCTCAACGAATTCCGCAAGGCGCTGGCCCGCGACCGCACGCGGATGACCGTCAACGGCTTCACCCAGCTCGGGCTGGTCGAGATGACGCGCAAGCGCACCCGCGAGAGCCTTGCCCACGTGTTGTGCGAACCCTGTCCGGTCTGCAGCGGTCGCGGCGAGCTGAAAACGGCCCAGACCGTCTGTTACGAAGTGCTGCGCGAGCTGGTGCGCGAGGCGCGCCAGTTCGACGCCCGCGAATTCCGCATCCTTGCTTCGCAGCAGGTCATCGACATGTTCCTCGACGAGGAATCGCACAATCTCGCGATGCTGTCGGATTTCATCGGCAAGCCGATTTCGCTGCAGGTCGAGTCGGCCTACAATCAGGAACAGTTCGACATCGTGCTGATGTAGGCGGGGCGGGCATCACGCACCGGGGACAGTCCATGGCGACAACTGCAGAAAACGATTCCCGGGACAGCATGCGGCCGCGCCGCTCAAGCCCCGAGCTGCGGCTGCTGGCGGAGCAGGTGTTCGCGCGCGCGGCCGGCGCTTTCCCGGTCGGCGGCAACGCGGTGCGCATCCTGCGCGATGCCGGCGAAAACTATCCCGCCTGGCTGGAAGCGATTGCCGGCGCGCGCCGCTCGATCCTGTTCGAAAACTACATCATTGCCGGCGACGCGACCGGCCGCGAGTTTGTCTCAGCCCTGTGCGAGCGTGCGCGCGCCGGCGTCGCGGTCCGTGTGATCTACGACTGGATGGGCGCGCTGGGTGTCGGTACCCGCCGCCTGCTGCAGCCGCTGGTCGAGGCCGGCGGCGAGGTGCGCTGCTTCAATACGCCGCGCCTGGACAGTCCCTTCGGCTGGCTGACGCGTGATCACCGCAAGATGGTGGCGGTCGACGGCGGGCTGGGTTACGTGACCGGGCTCTGCGTCAGCGACAAGTGGCTGGGCGATCCCGCGCGCGGCATCGCGCCCTGGCGCGACACCGGCATCGAAATCCGCGGTCCGGCGGTGGCCGACATCGAACGTGCCTTCGGCCAGACCTGGGCCGCTGCATCAGGCAGCGACCTCGACCTGCCGGAACCGGAGTCCGTTCCCGCCGCGCATTCGGGCGATGTGATGGTGCGCGTGCTGGCGAGCCAGCCGAGCACCGCGGGACTCTATCGCCTCGACCAGATGATCGCGGCCATGGCCCGCGACACCTTGTGGCTGACCGATGCCTACTTCGTCGGTGTCTCCCCCTATGTGCAGGCGCTGCGCGCGGCAGCACATGACGGCGTCGACGTCCGGTTGCTGGTCCCCGGCAGCAGCGATGTGCCGATGCTCGGACAGCTGTCGCGCGCCGGTTACCGCCCGCTGCTCGAGGCCGGCATCCGCGTGTTCGAGTGGAACGGCCCGATGCTGCACGCCAAGACTGCGGTGGCTGACGGGCGCTGGGCACGCGTCGGATCGACCAACCTCAACATCGCCAGCTGGATCAGCAACTACGAACTGGATGTCGCGATCGAGGATGCCGGCTGCGCGCGCTGCATGCAGGCGATGTACGAGGAAGATCTGGCCAATGCCACCGAGATTGTCCTCGCCGAAGGCCACCGCGTGCAGCCCGCGGCGCGGGTCCGCCATCGCGGTGCGGGCGGCCGCGCCGCGCGGGCCGCGGCCGGTGCATTGCGTCTGGGCAACACGGTCGGCGCCGCCATCAGCAACCGCCGTACGCTCGGCGCAGCCGAATCCGGACTGATGACGAGCATTGCGCTGGGCTTCATCGTGCTGGCCCTGCTGGCCCTGTTTGCACCGCTGGCGGTCACGGTGCCGCTCGCAGTGCTGGCGCTGTGGATTGCGGTGACGCTGCTGGTGCGGGCCTGGCGCGCGCGCCATGGCGGAAGCCGGGATCAGGAATCCGGCTGACCTTCCGGCCAAACCGGGACCCTGCGGTTCAGCGCAGCAGCTGCATCGCCTCGGATTCCAGCCAGGCCACCGGCAGCATCAGCAGCAGCTGGCAGGCCACCAGCAGGAACAGCGGCGACAGGTCGACGTTGCCGACCGGCGGAATCCGGCGGCGGAAAATGCGCAGGAAGGGCCGCGTCATCGCGTCGAGCAGCGGCGCGATCGGGCTGCCGGGATTGATCCAGGACAACACGGCCTGCAGCAGCGTGGCCACCAGCACGATGTAGATCAGCATCTTGACGACACCGATGGCGGCCAGCGCCGCAATCCCGATCGCTGCAAGGCCGACCTCGGCGCCGAAGCGGAAACCGCGCACCTGCATCACCACCAGCAGTTCCAGCAGTTGCATCAGCCAGGCCAGCAGCAGCGTCGGCAGGTCCAGCCCCCACAGGCCCGGGATGACGCGCCGCGCCGGCTTGACCATGAAGTCGGTCAGCGCGTTGACGAAATCGGCCATCGGGTTGCGGTAGGGCGCGCGCACCCATTGCAGGTAGAAACGCAGCAGCAGGGTCAGGGTCAGCAGGCCGAAGGCGACCTGGGCGATGAAGATCAGGGCATTGGCGAGCATGCGGTCTGGCGTTCCTTGCGGTTAATCCTTGCCGAGGGTGTCGCCGAGTTCGGCGGAGCGTTCAGCCGCCGCGTGCACTGCGCGGATGAAGGCGGTTTTCACGGCCGCGGCATCGAGCGCGCCGATCGCGCGCTCGGTGGTGCCGCCCTTCGAGGTCACCCGCGCGCGCAGCGTGGCCGGATCGGCGTCCCCGGCCACGGCGAGTTTCACGGCGCCGGCGAAGGTCTGCAGCGCACTCTGCCGCGCGACTTCCGCGGGCAGGCCCAGTTCGAGCGCGGCCTGCTCCAGCGCCTCGATGAAATAGAACACATAGGCCGGCCCGCTGCCGGACACCGCCGTCACCGCGTCGAGTGCGGTTTCCTGCGTCACCCAGAAGGTGCTGCCGACGGCGGCCAGCACGTTTTCGGCCTCGCTGCGCTGTTGCGCGCTGACGCCCGGCAGTGCATGAAGGCCGGTGATGCCGGCGGCGACCAGGGCGGGCGTGTTGGGCATTGCGCGCACGATGGCCGCATGCCCGCCGAGCCAGCGTGCGAGGTCACTGCCGCGGATGCCGGCGGCGATGCTGATCACCAGCTGCCCCTTCAGCACCGGGGCCAGTACTGCCGCGACTTCGCGCATCTGCTGGGGCTTGACCGCCAGCACGATGCAGTCGGCGCCGGCCGCCGCGGCTCCGGGATCGGCCGAGGTGCGGATGCCGAACTGTTGTTCAAGGCGTGCCCGAGCTTCGGGCAGCACGTCGACGGCCTGCAGTGTCGAGGCCGGCCGGCCCCGGCCGACCAGGCCGCCGATGATCGCCGCGGCCATGTTGCCGCCGCCAATGAATGCGATGTTCATGGATGAAGCCGGGTGGGGGGTGGGTGAGTGGTGAACGGTGAACGGTGAGCGGTGAGCATCGAACAGGGCCGGTGTCCGGTATGTGTAAACGTTCCGGGCATTATACGGTTCACTGCTTACGGTTCACCATTCACGGCCTGTCGTTTACCGAAAATCGCCGTGCCCACACGCACCATTGTCGAGCCCTCGGCGATCGCCGACTCGAGGTCGTCGGACATGCCCATCGACAGCGTGTCGACCCCGGCATCCTCCGCCTGCAGCGGTTGCAGCAGGCGCCGCAGCAGCGCAAAACGTTCGCGCTGCAGGGCCGCGTCCGGCGTTGGTTCGGGGATGGCCATCAGGCCGCGCAGCCGCAGCCGCGGCAGCCCGCGGATGAAGGCGGCGAGCCCGCGCTCCGCACCGGGTTCGACGCCGCTCTTGCTGGCCTCGCCGCTGACATTGACCTGGATCAGCACGTTCAGCGGCGGCAGCTGCGGCGGGCGCGCGTCGTTGAGGCGCTGCGCGATCTTTTCGCGCTCGACGCTGTGCACCCAGGCAAAGTGTTCGGCGATCGGTCTCGTCTTGTTGCTCTGGACCGGCCCGATGAAATGCCACTCGATGCCGCCGAGATGTGACAGTTCCGTGATTTTTGCGACGCCTTCCTGCACGAAGTTCTCGCCGAAGGCGCGTTGTCCGGCCTGCCAGGCGGCAAGCACCGCGTCGGCGCCGAAGGTCTTGCTGACGGCCAGCAGCGTCACGCTGTCCGCTGCGCGGTTTGCGGCCACCGCCGCGCGCGTGATGCGCCCGTGTACGGCTTGCAAGTTACCGGCGATTGTGACCATAATTTCAGCGCGCTCAGGGGCTGGTTTTCATGCGTGTCCGGCACGCGGGCGCGCGGAAGGCACCCTGCCCAGCCCACTCCCCAAGGGAATTATAAATGGACATCTCCGAACTGCTCGCCTTCGTCGTCAAGAACAAAGCCTCCGACCTGCACCTCTCATCCGGCCTGCCGCCGATGATCCGCGTGCATGGCGACGTGCGCCGCATCAACCTGCCGGCGCTGGAGCACAAGGACGT
>JALHND010000141.1 GCA_022843705.1 Burkholderiales bacterium | reverse complement strand
GCCGCAGCGGCAAGGGCCAGTCGGTCGAGGTGCCGATGTTCGAGACCGTGACCCAGATGGTGCTCGCCGACCACATGGGCGGCTTCACCTTCGACCCGCCGGAGGGCGGCTACGGCTACGCCCGCATGCTGGCCGAGCACCGCGCGCCGTACAAGACCAAGGACGGTTACATGTGCGTGCTGATCTACAACGACAAACACTGGCGCGCCTTCCTCAAGCTGGTCGGCCGGCCGGAGATGTTCGAGCAGGACCCGCGTTTCGGCAGCCACGAGGCTCGCTCGCGCAACATCGCCGAGGTTTATGCCTTCGCCGCCGAGCACCTGAGCCAGCGCAGCAATGCCGAATGGGAAAAACTGCTGCGCGAAGCCGACATTCCCTCGGCGCCGATGAAAACCGTCGGCGACGTGCTCGCCGACCCGCACCTCGCGGCCACCGGTTTCTTCAAGGAATCAGTGCATCCGAGCGAAGGCAAACTTCGGGAGATGACACTGGCCAGCCACTGGTCGGGCGCCGATCCGATGCCGCACCGCCCGGCGCCGCGGCTCGGGGAACACAGCGCCGAAATCCTGCGCGAAGCAGGTTACAGTGAAGCCGACATCCAGAAGCTGGCGGCAGCAGGCGCGACCAAGCTCGCCTGAAGCACGAATACACCCCCGCATTTGTAGCCCGGAGGAAGGCCGCAGGCCGGAGTCCGGGGCCACAGTGGAGAGAGCACGCATTGCCCCGGATTCCGCTACGCTGCCCCCCGAGGGGACTTCCTTCGGGGCGCATCCGGGCTAGGGATGCTGAAGCACGGATGTGCCCAACGACAGTCGCCTTTGGGCATCCGGGTCGTTCGTCATCATCGGTCCCTGCAATCCCGGACTCAGGCCTGCGGCCTTCCTCCGGGCTACGCAGTCGGTCTTATTCCTACCTGAAACGGGGTTGTAGCCCGGATGGAGCGAAGCGAAATCCGGGGGGTGTGCCCTCTGATTCAGAACTGTCGGCGGTATTGGATGAAACCGGAATACTCTGCGACGTCGTCGTAGAGCCGCCGCGCGGTCGCATTGCCCTCCTGCGTCATCCAGTACACCCGCGGCGACCCCGCCGCCTGCGCGCGTTCGTACACCGCCTCGATCAGCGCGCGGCCGACGCCCTGCCCGCGGGTCTCCGCCGCGGTGAACAGATCCTGCAGGTAACACACCGGCGCCAGCATCGCGGTGTTGCGGTGGTACAGGTAATGAACGAGCCCCACCAGCTTCCCGTCGCGTTCGGCGACCACGGCATGCATCGGCTCATAGGCATCAAAAAAACGTCCCCAGGTAATGCGCGTGACCTCCGCCGGCACCGTACGTTCGTAGAAACTGTTGTAACCCTCCCACAGCGGCAGCCATTGTTCGAAATCCGCGGGCTGCGCGGAACGGATTTGAAAAGTGACACTCATGCCGGGACTCCTGTCTGACCGATGCTGCTGTGGCGCCGCCAGGTCGCGGGCGGCATGCCGAATTCGCGCTTGAAGGCGCGGTTGAACGCGGCTTCGGATTCGTAGCCCACCTGTTCGGCAATGCGCACCACCGGCTCGCGTCCCTCCTTCAGCGCGCGCGCCGCCAGCGCCATCCGCCAGCGCATCAGATACTGCATCGGCGGCTCGCCGAGCAGCGCGGCAAAACGTTCCGCCAGCACCGAGCGCGAGAGGCCGGCCTCGCGGCCGAGGTCGTCGACGGTCCACGCCCGTCCGGGATCGCCGTGCATCAGCGCCAGCGCGCGGCTGACCTGGGGATCACGCAGCCCGGCGAACCAGCCGCGTTCGTTTTCCGGCAGCGATTCAATGTAATAACGCATCGCCTCGACAAACAGCAGTTCCGAGAGCTTCGCCAGCACCGCGTCGGCGCCGGCGCGCGGCGCCTGGGTTTCGGCCGCGCCGCGGCGCAGCGTGTCGATGATCCAGGCGGCCGCCGGCCCCTGCCCCATGGGCACCTTGAGCATGCGCGGCAAGGCATCGAGCAAGGGTTTGCACAGGCGGCTGTCGCAGGCGAGGAAACCGCAGACAAACCGCGTGCGCGCGCCGCCGCCGCCGTGGTTGATGGTCGCCAGCCCGCCCTCGGCGGAAGGCCTGACCAGTGTCTCGGAGGCGACCGGCGCGAGCTGCAGGTCGCTGCCCATGCGGTGGCCGTCGCCATGCGGAAACAGGATCAGGTCGCCGACTTCGAGTTCGACGGTGTCGGTGACTCCCGGAATGCGCGCGCGGCAGCGGCCCTCGGTTACCAGGTGGTAGAGCGTGACGTGTTCGGCGCCGGGCAGGATGTGGCGCACGTCCTCCTTGCCGGGCGCGGAATCGATGCACCAGGGCGCGGTGAATTCGGCCTCGAGAAAGATGCCGCTGTTCAGCCGCAATGCCCTCAACACTTCCGATAAAGCATCCATCGCGCCGGAGTCCGGATCAATTGTGCCGGTGTCTGGGTCAAACCGTTCCGCGGCAGCGGCGGCACGCGCAAGAAAAGCGGCAGGCCGGTCAAGGCGGAAACGGAATCGGCGGCCAGTATAGCAGCCGTCGCACCGCCGACTTTCAACCGACAACCGATACAGGAGATCCGCCATGCTTGCCGCAGTACAGACCGCCTACAACACCGGGCCGCGCCAGAAAAGCTACGCCGGCTGCCTTGCCACTTCCAAACGCATCCGCTGGGACATCGACCGCGACGTGATCCGCGGGCGTTACTTCGACCTGAAGAAAAAATTCCTGCCCGACGGGCTGTCGAAAATCGACACCCTCGGCTTCCTGACGGAGGACGAGCGGCGCCATGTCAGCCAGATCCAGGGCCGCAGCTACGCCAACATGTTCGGGCTGGCCGAGCGTTTCATCGGCGCCAAGATGCTCGAAGTCAGCCGTGACCACTGGTTCGGCAACCAGCTTGCGCTGGAAGCGCTGGTCAAGTTCACCGACGAGGAGCTGAAACACCAGGAACTGTTCCGCCGCATCGACAGCATGCTCGCGGAAATCATGCCCGCTGGTTACCGTTTCCTGCCGGAAGCCAACGAGGTCGCCAGCCTGGTGCTCGGCAAATCGACCTGGGCGGTGCTCGCGCTGACCTGCAACATCGAGCTGTTCACCCAGGCCCACTACCGCGAGAGCATCGCGCCGGACCCCGAGCTCTCCGAGCTGTGGCGCGACGTGTTCTTCCACCACTGGCAGGAGGAATCGCAGCACGCGATCCTCGACGAACTGGAGTGGATCCGCGAAGACGCGAAACTGAGCCAGCTGCAGCGCGACCGCGCGGTCGGCGACCTGATCGAACTGGTCGGCGCCGTCGACGGCCTGCTGCAGCTGCAGGCGCCGGCGGACACCGCATACTTCGTCAACACCTGCGGCCGCAACCTGACGCCGGAGGAAACACGCACACTGCACGACACGCTGCTGCGCGCCTACCGCTGGCAGTACATCGTCTCCGGCGTGCAGGATGAACGTTTCGGAAAAATCCTCGGCGGCATGATCAATCACAAGCAGGCGCAGAGGATCGAGAAGGCGCTGGAACCGATCATCAGCTTCTGATGCGCGCTTCTGCGCTGGTTTGCCGTGGCCCGCTTCAGGCGGGCTGCGGCTTTTTGTCAAGGATCACCAGCGCCACACCGCCCAGCACCGCCACCGACGCCACCACCAGGCGCAGCGTCAGTTGCTCATCGAGAAAAACGATGGCGCCGAAGGTGGCGATTACCGGCACGCTCAGTTGCAGCGTGGCGGCGGTCGAGGCCTTCAGGCCGGGCAGCGCGGCATACCAGATCGCGTAACCGATGCCGGAGGCCAGCGCGCCGGAGGCCACGGCAAGCATCGCGCCGGCGGCATCCCAACGCGTCGTGTCAAACAGCAACAGGCTGCAGGCCAGTGCCAGCGGCACGGTGCGCAGGAAATTTCCGGCGGTGGCGCTGACCGGATCGCCGCTGCCGCGGCCGCGCAGCGAATACACGCCCCAGGACATGCCGGCGAAAATCATCAGCAGGGCGCCGGCCAGCGGCGGCGCGGACAGGCCCGGCAGCAGCAACCCGGCAAGTCCGGCAACTGCCACTGCAAGACCGAGCCACTGCAGACCGCGCATGCGTTCGCCGCGCCACAGTCCCCAGCCGGTCATCGTCATCTGCACCGCGCCGAACAGCAGCAGCGCGCCGGCGGCCGCGGTCAGGCTGCGATAGGCCAGCGAAAACGCGATGGCATAGGCAAACAGCGCCGCCGCGGAACGCCAGTCCCCGGCCAGTGCCGGGCCGCCCCGGCGCAGCATGACAATCAGCCACAGCGTCAGCGCGCCCGCGACCAGCCGGATGGTGGTGAAACTTGCCGCATCGATCGAGGTATCGCGCAGTGCGGCGCGGCAGAACAGGGAATTGGCGGCGAAGGCCAGCAGCGCCAGCGCCGTGAGCAGCAGTACGCGTGTCCGGGTCACCGTGAAGCCGCGGCCATTGTTCCGGCGGCTCAGGCGCTGCGCGCCATGACCTTGAACATCGCCCAGTCGTAATCCTCGCCGCCTTCGGCCAGGCGCGAGGGCATCAGCAGGTACGGCTTGTTGTTGACGACCATGTCGAGGCTGTCACGCGGGTTGTAACTGCTTTCGCGCAGCACCAGCCCCACTTCACCGCGGCTGTCCGGCGTGGTCGACAGCAGCAGCGCGGAATCCGTGGTTTCCGCGGGCGCGGAAGAGAAGGCGCCGCCCGACTTGCCGATGCGCACCGGGATCGCGATTTTCGACAGCACCTGCACGCCGACGCGGCGCTGCTGGTGCTCGTCGCGGGTCACGCGGCGGATGATGCCGACGCCCCAGTGTTTCGCCACTTCGGTCTTGACGCCGACCAGCGCGCCGACGCGCACCCAGTCGCTCTTCGCCGCCGGGATGATCGCGCCGCAGCCGCCGTCGCTGACGTTTTCGACGATCCAGCTCTCGGCGGTGTTTTCCGCGGCGGCCGGGGCGCTGAAATCGAGATCGTCGCTGTTCTCGGGATCGAGCACGCGCAGGATCTCCGGCATGCCGTGCAGCACGGTCATGCGGGTGGCCGTGTGCCGCCGTTCGGTATTGCGCGCCGGCGCATCGTCGGACCAGTACGAGGCGAGGTGGCGCAGCACCGGCAGGACGGCGCCCTTGTCGTAACTGCCGCCGAGGTGCACGTCGGAAGGTATGGCGCCGGTCTCGCGGATCACCGCCTCGACTTTCTGCAATGCGGCAAGCGCATCGCCGGCGCCAAAAAAGCGGACGGTGGCCGGCAGCGCCCTGTCACCGACCACACGAAACGGCGGTTTGCCGCCGGCAATGTCGAAACCGTAGCCGCAACCGGGACCGGGCTGGCGCGCGATGCGGAAGCTGCCGGAAAAATGTGCCACCGCGCGTTCGGCCAGTTCCTGGCGCATGGGACTCAGGCCGTCGGTCGAGGACACACCCAGCATCAGCGCCTTCAGCATTTCCTGGCGCACCGAACCGCCGCCATGCGAGCCCGGATAGACCGGTATCGCGATCTCGGCAAAACCCGATGCTTCGGCCACCTGGTAGAGGCGGCCGATGTCGGACCATACCCGCGGATCCACCGGCCCGTAACGCACCAGCACCCATTTCAGCTGCAGCGTCAGCGTGCGCAGCGTGCGCGCCACGATCACCGGCAGGCTTTTGCGGATCGCGGTGCCGGTCTGGCCGGACTCGAA
Source organism: Burkholderiales bacterium (assembly GCA_022843705.1). GTDB lineage: Bacteria > Pseudomonadota > Gammaproteobacteria > Burkholderiales > SG8-41. The sequence continues at coordinate 1,773 of JALHND010000141.1, read as the reverse complement.
ACGGGCAACACACTCGAGATAGGCCTCGCTCAGCGCCTTCCAGAAAGTGTAGCTGCCGCTCCACAACCGGTGTTCCTGGAATTTCTGCTGGCGCGCAGTGCCGAAATAATCCTGCGCCAGTTTGCGCTGGTGGTTTTTTGCCGCGGCATCCAGCAGGTCGATGTTCTCGAACAGCTTTTCGACGCGAAAGGCCTTGGTGTCGCGCAGCGTCTCCAGCCAGTGCGTGATTTCGCCCAGCGCCTTCAGCGGATCGGACGGCAGTTCCGCAATGATCTCCCGGGCCCTTTTGCCGTCGGCCATCGGATGATCGACCTTGTCGCCCTTCAGGAAGCCGAGCATTTTCTGTTCCCCTGTTCCCCGCATCGCGTCCGCCGGTCGGCCGGCGGCCGCCGCGGATCGTTTGAATCCATTCTATCGGTCGGCCCCGCCGTCGCCAATCGCGGACTGGCCGGCGGCGCGTCCGCGCGCCGCATCAACGCCGGCAACGATCATCATGCCGGCGACAAAATAGGCGCCGGTGATCAGGATGGCGAGCCGGTGGTCGCCGCCAGACAGCCAGGTCACCACGCCGTAGGTCAGCGGACCGAGGATCGAGGACAGCTTCACCGCCAGGCCCCACAGGCCGAAAAACTCCGCCTGGCGTCCCGGCGGACTGAGGTAGCCGACCAGCGCGCGGCCCGCCGACTGGCTGGAGCCGAGGCACAGGCCGACCAGGTTCGCCGCCACCCAGAACAGCGCCGGCCCTTCGGCGCGCCAGGCCAGCAGCACGGTGAGCATCCAGCCCGCCAGCGTCAGCATGATCGTCGGCACATGGCCGAGGCGGTCCTGCACGTAACCGAAGCCGAAGGCGCCGATCGCCGCCGTGACATTGACGACGAGGATCAGCAGCAGCGTGTCGCGGGTGCTGAAGCCCATCGCCTGCTGCGCATAGATCGCCGCCAGCGCGATCACCGTCTGGATGCCGGCCTGGTAAAACACGAGACAGACCAGGAAACGCCGCAGGTCGCGGTAACGCTGCGCGCTGCGCAAGGTCTCGCCGAGGCGCGCGAACGCGGCACGCACCGCCGCGCCGGCATCGGGCTGCGGCTGCGCGCGTTCGCGCAGGAACAGGAAAGTCGGCAGGCAGGCCAGCGCAAAAATCGCCGCGGTAATCAGCATCGTCACCGGCACGAATTCGGCGGCGGAAGCACCCTGCCCCTGGGCATGGGTGACATAGGCGAGGCAGATGCCCAGCGCCACCAGTCCGCCGAAATACCCGAGGCTCCAGCCCCAGCCGGAGACCCGGCCCAGCGCCTCGCCTTCGGCGATTTCCGGCAGGAAGGCGGCGATCAGGTTTTCGCCGGAGCCGAAAAAGAAATTGGAGAGCACGATCAGCGCGATCCCGGCGGCGACATCACCGCGACCGACGCAGGCCAGCGCGGCGGTGAAGGTGATGCAGCCCAGCGTGGTCGCCGCAAGCAGGCGTTTCTTGGCGGCGTGCGCGTCGGCCCAGGCGCCGATCAGCGGTGCGGTCAGCATGATCAGCGCGTAGGACAGCGCCAGCGCCGCGGTCCAGGCAAAGGTCGCCCAGGGTGCATTGCCGGCGACCTCGGACACGAAATAGGCGCTGAACACCGCGGTGATCACCACCGTGGTGTAGCCGGAGTTGGCGAAATCGTACATCGCCCAGGACCAGACCTCGCGGCGGCGCACGCCGGGCGCAAGGCTGCTGCGGGCGGCTTCAGTCACGGAACACGGTGCGGCGACGGGGCGGCATGGTGGCCTCGATGGTAA
>JALHND010000140.1 GCA_022843705.1 Burkholderiales bacterium | reverse complement strand
CCCCAGCTTTCTGTCGTATTCCGGAGGTGTGATAAGGCCCACTGATTTGCCGATGGCTTCCGCGGCGGTCCAGCCAAACATGCGTTCCGCGGCCGGATTCCAGGAGAGGATGATCCTGTCCAGTGTGCGGCTGATGATGGCGTCATTGCTCGATTCGACGATGGCCGCAAGCTGGGCGCGTTCCGTTTCGGCTGCTTTCTTGTCGGTAATGTCCTGGCAGGTACCGACGGCCCGCATGGCTTGACCCTGATCATCGAGGAACGTGCGCCAGCGTTCCTCCACGAACTTGATGCAGCCGTCGGCCAGCACGATGCGGTGTTGAATCATCTGGGGAGATTGTGCTCCGATCGACGCGGTGAACGCCGCATTCACTGCCTCCCGGTCATCCGGATGAACGAAGGCGAGGAATTTTTCGTGGGTCGGCTTGAAGCTGTGGGCATCGGTGCCGAAGATGCGGTGGGTTTCCGCTGACCAGGCGACATCGAGCTCCGGGAAGCGTGTTTCCCAGCTGCCCATCTTCGCCACGGCCTGGGCTTCCGCGAGGCGGGCGCGCTCAGTCTCCGCCAGTCCGGCCAGCCGGCGCTGCTCCTGCTCAAGGGCACCCAGCGCCTGCTCCGCGGCCTTGCGGTCGGTGATGTCCTGGATGACCGCGGCGAGGTAATCGATATTGCCGGCCTCGTTGCGCACCACGGAAGTGGTCAGCAGGCACCAGACGATCGAGCCGTCCTTGCGGATGTAGCGCTTTTCCCTTTGCTGCGACTGGATCGCATCATGTTTTGCCACCACCCGCTTGCGGAATTCGATGCTGGCCGCGACGTCGTCAGGATGGGTGATGTCGGTGAATTTCCGCCCCAGCAGTTCATCGCGCGTATAACCGGTGATGTCGCACAGTTTCTGGTTGGCTTCGAGGCAGCGTCCGTCAAGATCGGAGTGTGCGATGCCCACGGCGGCCTGGTTGAATGTGGCGAGAAAGCGGGCCCGGCTGCGCGCGAGGCGGGCGGCTGCGTTGCGCTGGCTGGTCAGCGAGCCGATCAGCAGCACGGTAACTCCGGCAATCAGCACGCTGGCGATGCCGGCGGCCCAGAAATACTGTTGCCGCCGGCGATAGTGCGGGGCGAGCACGTCGGCTTCTGCGGTGCCGACGACGGCAATTAGCGGGTAATTACCCAGCGTCCGGTAGCTGAGAAGTCGCTGTATGCCGTCCACTTGGCCCTGTGTTGTGTAGCTGCCTTTCGGGCGCCGCCGCTGCTCTGCGAACAAGGGGCTCCTTCTGATGTCATCTCCTGCGCTGGGCGTGTTGCCGCGTAATCTGGCCCTGATGATGCCGTCCAGCCCGATCAGAGAGAGGATGTCGAGCTGGCGCAGCTTGGCGTCCTGCAGGATGTTGGTAAAGCGGGAGTGTTCAATCAGTACCATCGCTATGCCGCCGAAACTGCCGTCGGCTTTGTTGATCCGGCGGGTCAGCGGGACCACTGATCTGCCGCTAAGCCGATCCGTTACCGGTTTTCCGATGAACATTTCTCCGCTATCGTTCTTGAGGTGTACGCGGAAGTGTTCACGGTCCACTACGCTGATTTTCCCCCCGCTGCGCCAGTGATAGGCCGTCGCCGAGACATTCCCCCTTGCATCGGCAAGTGCAATGTCGGCATACGCCATGTTGTCGAGCGTGTGATCGGCCACATACTGGTCGAGGTCAACTTTTCCCCCGCTGCGCGAGTAATGGCGGATCAGCAGTTTCAGAAACTGGTCGGCATTTTCAAGGATATGTTGGACGTATTCCTCGAAGGCAATGGCCAGGTTGTCGTTTCTGTCGATTGCAGCCTGGACGGTTTCCCTGCGGTCGTTGCCGACGATATCCAGCACGGCAAGCCATAACGCGGCAACCAACAGCGTGTTGAACGCCACGATGGCCAGATTGATGCCACCGGCGGACGGCGGCAACCTGCGCAGGATGTTCATGCAGTTTTACCCACGGCTTGATTTTGAAGCCGCCCAACCGGGATTACCAGCAGGAATGGTGAATATTCTGATTCACGGGACGGAAATCCGGCCCCGCGAATGCCTGTTGGACTGCATGCCCGCGGAGACCGGCGCCGCGGGTCTGTTCAGCGCGGGCTGAGAATGCCGCGAAAAACCACGCTGATGTGTTTACTTTGCGGCTTCAATCCCGGTGACGGTATAGGCGCCGCCGATTTTTTCGGCACTGAAGCGGACCTTGTCGCCGGCCTTGACCTGTTTCAGCAGGGCCGGATCCCTGACCTGGAACACCATCGTCATCGGCGGCATGTCGAGATTGGGGATGGGACCGTGGCGAAGCGTGATTTTTTTGGCATCGAGGTCGACCTTGCGCACCTCGCCATCCGACAGCGCGCTTTTTGCAGTGGCGGCAGCAGCCGGCGCCGGATGGTGGGCCGCATGGTCGGCGGCCGTTTGCTGGGCGTGGACGGGCGTGGTCGCAAGGATCGCGGTGATCAACAGGGTTTTTCTCATGGCAGTTTCTCCTGGTGTGGGTTCATCTCGGGCGGATCAGTACCGTGCATAAACGCTGTGGCGGCCGTCCTTGCCGACCAGCAGCACGTTGTAGCGCTGCGGCGTCGGCGATTCCATGCCCGGCGAACCCTGCGGCATGCCGGGCACGGCCAGCCCGGCCGCGACGGGACGTTCGGCGAGCAGGCGTTTGATTTCACGCGCCGGCACATGGCCCTCGATGGCATAACCCTCGATGACGCCGGTATGGCAGCCGCCAAGCGCTTCGGGGATGCCGCGGCGCTTGCGCTCGACGGCGGTGTCTTCGACTGCGACGGACTTCACACGGAAGCCGTTGGCGCGCAGATGGTCCATCCACGCGCCGCAGCAGCCTCAACTGGGGTTCAGGTAGACCGTGACCAGCGGCGGTTCGTTGCTGTGGGCGGCACCGGTGATTGCCGCGGCTGCCAGTGCGATGATGAATTGACGTCGTTTGAACATTGCGTATTACCTCCGGGTTACGTTGACTTTGCCGACCATGCCGGCCTCGAAATGTCCGGGCAGCAGGCAGCCGAAATGGAATTCGCCGGCCCTGGTGAACTGCCAGACGATGGTTTCCGTCTTGCCGGGAGAGACATGCGCCATGTACGGTTCGTCGTGTTCCATGTTCGGGAATTTTTTCATCAGCTCGGCATGTTCCTTCAGTTCGGCGATCGTGCCCAGCACGAACTCGTGCATCACCTTGCCGGAGTTTTTGACCATGAAGCGGATGGTCTCGCCCTGCTTGACGGTCAGGGCGGCGGGCGTGAAACGCATGCGGTCGCTCATGTCGACGTTGATCGTGCGCGTGATCTGTTTCGGATCGCCCTGTTTGCCGAAGGTTTTTTCTTCCGGATTCAGCGCGGCGGGTTTGCCGCTTTTTTTGCCATGGGCTTCGTGTGCCCAAGCCGGCGCAGCGGAGATTGCGAGCATCAGCGTGATTGCGAGTGAGGTTCGGTAAGCCATTGGGGATCCTATAAAAATATGAATAAAAACAAATACTTAGTGTTTATGTCCGGTGGCGGGCTTGCGCGCGCGGAACTCGCGCTCCGGCGTGACGGCTGGTGCGGGTTTCGCCTGGGTCGCTGGCGGCGCTTCGCCCGTCCATTCGCGGGCGACGGTGCCCGGCGGATGTTGGTACCAGCCCGGGTCCTTGTAGTCATTGCGCGCGAGTCCGTCGCGCACCTTGACCACGGTGAACATGCCGCCCATTTCCAGCGGGCCGAAGGGTCCCTGGCCGGTCATCATCGGCAGCGTGTTGTCGGGCAGCGGCATTTCCATTTCACCCATGTCGGCCATGCCGCGTTCGCCCATGACCATGTAGTCGGGCACCAGCTTCATGATCTTCTGCGCAACGCCGCGGTGGTCGACGCCGATCATCGTCGGCACGCCATGGCCCATCGCGTTCATCACGTGGTGCGACTTGTGGCAATGGATGGCCCAGTCTCCCGGCACGTCCGCGGTGAACTCGAAGGCGCGCATCTGGCCGACCGCGACATCGACGGTGACCTCGGGCCAGCGCGCCGTCTTCGGCACCCAGCCGCCGTCGGTGCAGGTGACCTCGAAGTCGTAGCCGTGCATGTGCACCGGGTGGTTGGTCATCGTCAGGTTGCCGAAGCGGATGCGCACGCGGTCGTTGCGCCGCACGACGAAGGGATCAATGCCGGGAAAGGCACGCGAATTCCAGCACCACAGGTTGAAGTCGAGCATGGTGTTGACCTTCGGTGTGGCGGCGCCGGGCTCGATGTCGAAGGCGTTCAGCAGGAACACGAAGTCGCGGTCGACTTTCATGAAGTTCGGGTTCTTCGGGTGCACCACCAGGAAGCCCATCATGCCCATCGCCATCTGCACCATCTCGTCGGCATGCGGGTGGTACATGAAGGTGCCGGACTTCTTCATCTCGAACTCGTAGACGAAAGTCTTGCCGGCCGGAATCTGCGGTTGCGTCAGTCCGCCGACGCCGTCCATGCCGCTGGGCAGCAGGATGCCGTGCCAGTGGATGGTGGTGTGTTCGGGCAGCTTGTTGGTGACGAATATGCGCACCTTGTCGCCTTCGACGCATTCGATGGTCGGTCCCGGCGACTGGCCGTTGTAGCCCCAGAGGTTGGCGGTCATGCCCGGCGCGATCTGGCGGCGCACCGGTTCGGCGACAAGGTGGAATTCCTTCCAGCCGCGGTTCATGCGCCAGGGCAGGGTCCAGCCGTTGAGCGTGACCACCGGGTTGTACGGACGGCCGTTCGCAGGCGAGAGCGGCGGCTGGGTGTCGGGTTTCGACTGCATCGGCGCTTCGGGTACGGCGCCCTGTGCGGCGCGGCTGACCGTAGCGGCGCCGAGCAGCGCGGCGCCGGAGGCGCGCAGGAAGTTTCTGCGGTTGTTCATGATGTGTTCCTTGCTCAGTGTCCGGCTTCGGCCGCTGCGGCTGTAGCGCGCAGACTGCCGCCGGGTGCGGCGATGGCGCCGGGCGATTTGCCGTGGATGGCGAACTGCAGCGTGTTGTCGGCGATCCAGAAATCGCGCTGCGCCTCGATTGCGGCGATCACGGCGCCGACCTGCTGCCGCGATTCGGCGAGCAGTTCGAATACGCTCATCAGCATGCCGTTGTAGCGCAGCAGCGTCTCCTCGGCGATGCGCGCGCGCAGCGGCACCACCTCCTCGCGGTAGTGTCGGGCGAGGTCGTGGGCCGTGCGCCAGGCGCCGTAGGCCTCGCGCACTTCGGAGCGCGCACGAACGGCGAGATCCGCCGCGCGGTTGGCCGCCTGCATGTAGATGTGCTCGGCGCGGGCGTTGCGCGCGGTGCCGAAATCGAAAATCGGCAGCCGCAGTTCGATCTCGTAACCGGTCTGGCGCGGTTCGCCGCTTTCGCTGTTGCGCATGTACTTGGCCTCGAGCACGCTGAACCAGCCGGTGGCCTTGGTCAGGCCCAGGGTGCCGGCGATGTTCGCGGCCTCCTGCATTGCGCCCTGCACATCGAGGCGCTGGCGCATCGCCTGCTGCTCGATGTCGGTGATGTCGCGCAGTGCCGGCGGGAGTTCCGGCAGCCGTTCAGGCAGGCGGTAGGCGATGTCCGGACCCCACAGGCCCATCAGGCGGGTGAGCTGCTCGCGCGCGGCGAGCGCGGCCTGGCGCGAGCGTGCGAGCTGGGTCGCGGCATCGGCGTAGAAGGCCTGTTCCCGTGCCTGGTCGAGCGCGCTGAAATTGCCGGCGCGGACCATGCGCCGCGCCAGTTCCGCCGCGGCTTCCGCCGCGTCGCGGACCTGTCCGGCATAGGCGGCCGACTGCTGCGCGGCAACGGCCTGGATCCAGGCGCGACGGGTGTCGGCGGCGACCTGCAGGATGTCCGCGGTCAGCCGGTTCTGCGCGAGCTGGAAACGTTCGGTCTCGATGCGGGTGCGCACCGGCATGGTCAGCAGGCCCAGCAGGTCGAAAATGAACGCACGTTCGTACTCGACGACATCGCCGCGATGGCTGCGGCCGAAGGAGAAGCCGGGATTGCGCAGGCGGCCGGCCTGCACCAGGTCGGCTTCGGCGATACCCAGCTCGGCGTACTGCGCCTGCAGTCCGCGGTTGTTGAGCAGCGCGACCTGGACAGCAGTATCCGCGCTCAGCGGCTGGGCAAGGAGCTTGCGTACTGCGTCGGCAGCACGATCAGCCTCCGCATCACTGCGTATCCACGGCGCCTGCTGGGTGAGGCCGCGGGCGGCGAGCGCATCACCGACCTGGCGCGTGCCGCCATCTTCCGAGAAGCTGGCGCAGCCGCCCAGCAAGAGGACAGTCGCCGCAATCATGAACTTTTGCGGGGTGTTCATTTTGCGGGCTCCACTTGGTGTCCGGCATGGCTGCCGGTGTTGCCGGCGGCCGGGGCCGCGGCGCCGCTGCGCAGGATGCCGATATGGCCCCCGGCGCGGCCGACCTCGTCATTCAGTTCACGCCATGGTGCGGGCTTCTCGCTTCCCAGCGGCTGGTAGCCGGTGAAGGCCGAAGCGTAGGCCGGCGCAGGCACCGCCGCCGAAGGATCGGCCGGGTGCTTGCGCCCGGTTTGCTGCGCGGCCGCTGGCGACAGCCAGACGGCGGCAATCGCGCAGTACAGCACTGCGAATTTCGCTTGCATGTGATTCCCCGATGCAGGTTGCAGGCAGGTTGCTGCCCGACGTGACGCCTCCTGACCGGCAGGCGTCGTTGCAGGTCTAACGGGGATCAGGCCCGGGGCGGGCGCTGGGGCAGTTCGGGGATGTACAGCGTTGCGAGCGAGCTTATGCGTGCCACCAGTATGCGCGGCGTTTCGGCGATGCCGGCAATCAGGGCTGGTGCGCCGGCGGACACCACGTGGTGGCAGCAGGAATGGCCGCCGGTCTGATCTGCCGGGGTACTGTTGTCCTGGTGATGATGGTCCGTGCCGGCATTCGCCGGTGCGTGATGTTCATCGGGCTGGCCATGTCCGTTCCCGTGCATCGTTTGCGTATCGGCGCAGGCCATTGCCGAAGTGTATGCGGCAAGACCCTGCACAGGCAGGGCAAGCAGCAGGACGGCAACCAGCAGTGCACGCAAGCGATTCATCGGGCGCGAGTGTAAGTGAATCCTGAATTTTTACGCAATCGCCAATCTGACACGCGGGCAATGCTTTGGTTCGCAGGGTGGGGTGTTCAAATCCTGTCGATGGCCGCCCCCGGCAATGGCCTGATTCTGATGAAGTTTTGAAGCCGGGTGTCGAAAAGTCAACTGAAACGACGAAAAATCAGCAAAATCCGGAGTCAAAATACCCCCATAACTTATTGTAAATAATGACTTTTTTCACTTGATTCCAGGGCTGTTGCCGTTACACTGACCGCGTGCAAAAAGTTTCCAAAAATAGCCTGCTTCCCCGTCTGTCAGTACTGGCCGTTGCCGCCTGCTTCAGCAGCGCCGCACTGGCGAACCCGGTGAACCCGACGGTGGTGCATGGCACAGCCACGTTCCAGCAGGCCGGCAACATCCTCAACATCACCAACAGCGCCAACGCGATCATCAACTGGGGCTCG
>JALHND010000139.1 GCA_022843705.1 Burkholderiales bacterium | reverse complement strand
TACCCGTAGCCCGGAAGCAGGCCGCAGGCCGGAATCCGGGGACACAGTGGCCAATTGCGACGACTGACCCGGATTCCACTGCGTTACCACCCAAGGTGACTTCCTTCGGGGCGCCACCCGGGCTACGGCTCTGCATCCGGGTCTGGCTCATCGCTTATTTTCCGACCGGCGCGGCATCGGTCAGGCGGTAATAAAGCCCCATCTCGTCATCACGCAAAAGCGCAAGACGGCCGGAGACGACGATCGGCTCGAAGCCGTATTTCACCGGCGTCTTCGCACGCACCTCGACCACTTGCTCGGGACCGCCGGGCATGCAGAAGGAACAGGTCGGCGGCAACGCCACCAGCAGGAAACGTTTCTGCCGGTCGCCCATTTCCAGCGGCATCATGAAACCCTGCAGCCGCACTTCCTGGCGGTCGAGTGCGGACACACTCTTGCCGAAGTCCGGAATGAAACGGTCCTTCTGCTTCAGCGTCTTCACGTCGGCCAGCGTTTTCCATGACACCACGCCCTTCAGTTCCGGCAGGGGTTTGGCCGCATACGGCGACGGCGGCAGGTTGGCGTCGGCGTCGCGCTTCTTCATCAGATCCTGCGAGCCCGGCTGAAAACTCTGGGCACCGAGCGGCGCCGCCGCTGCCAGCATCAGGGCCATGATCCAGGTTTTCATAAAATCTCCTTAATAATCAAATACTTACTGATTATCCAATGGCGGACGGCATCAGTGCCGGTGTTTCATGCCGCAGTATTTGCCGATCGCCAGCCCTTTGCAATCCTTGGCCAGCTGGGCATGGCATTCCTTCTCCGACTTGCCGCCCTCCAGGCATTTCGCCGCGTTGAGATGGGCTTCGGCCATCGCGCGGTGATCGGCAACGTCCTTCTTGATCTCGGCGGCACTGTGCGGTTTCTCGGCCTTCTGCTGGGCCTGCACGGGCAGCGCCATCACAGCCGCCATCGCGAGGATTGCCGCAACCATCATTCCGCCCTTTTTTTTCAGCTGCATCTTCATCTCCTGTTTGAACCACGTTGAAAAAACTTCATGCATCAGCCCCGCGCCAGCGTGCCGGCGATGTCGGTGCGATAGGCGCGCCAGGCCGGCAGCAGCGCGGCGACGACGCCGGTGCCCAACGCCAGTGCAACGACCCACAACTCATCCACTACCCAGGTGAAACCGGTGATCTCGATCTGCTGCGCCGCCTTCAGTACATGGCCCAGTACCTCCGCCATCACATGACCGAGCACCAGGCCCAGCGCGGCGCCGGCCACCGCCAGCAGCAGGCCCTCGAACAGCAGCAGCGCGAACAGCCGGCGCGGACCCGCACCCAGCGTGCGCATCACCGCAAGGTCGTAACGCCGCTCGTTGAGCGCGTTGTAGAGCGCGATGAACACGCTCAACCCGGCGCTGAGGATCAGCACCAGCGCAAAGGCACGCAGCACGTCGACGCCGACGCCGATCAGGCTGAACAACCGCGCGGTCTCGTACGCGGGCGAGGCCGCCTGCATGCCGGTGTTGTTGTTGATGTAGCGTGGCAGGATGGCCACCGCCAGCGGCGAAGCGTACTGCAGCAGCAACGCGGTGAATTCCTTCTCGTCATCGCCGAGCTGCTGCTCGATGTTGCTGACATCCTTGATGTCGTGGTGTTCCGCATGCACCACCCACACGCTCTGGTAGGAGGACAGCACCAGCCGGTCAAGCACGCTGCCGCTGCGCGCCAGCACGCCGACCACCCGGTACGGATGGTCCTCGTGCGCATGCCCGCCGCTGTCGCCCAGCCCGTGCACACCATGGAACTCGGCACCGACACCGAAGCCAGTGCGCGCCGCCACCTCGGCGCCGATCACCGCCTCCATCGGCGCCTGCCATATGCGGCCGGCGGCGAGGGTCGCGCCGTAATGCTCCAGGTAGGCCGGCGTCGTGCCGACGATGCGGTAGCCGCGGTAACTGTCGCCCAGCGCCAGCGGTATGGCCTTTTTCACCATGCGGTGGCGCGAGATTTCCTGCGCCTCCTTCCACGAGATGTTCCCGGTCGGCACATCGATGTGATAAATCGCCGACAGGATGATCTGCATGGGGCTGCCCTTGGCACCGACCGCGAGATCGATGCCGCGCGCGTCACGCCGCATGCGTTCTTCCAGTTGATGGGTTGCCAGCAGCAGCAGCACGATGGTGCCGACACCCAGCGCCAGCAGCAGCACGTTGAGTAGTGTCGCCAGCGGCCGCGCGCGCAGGTACGAAAAACCGACGGTCGCGATGTTCATGCGCGTACCCCCAGATCGAAATGATGCGCGACCCGCGACTTGATGCGCTGGTCGTGGGTGGCGATCAGCAGTGTCGCCTTGCAGGCCAAGGCCTGCGCCTGCAGCAGTTCCAGTGCCTGCAGGCAGCGCGCGTCATCAAGATTGGAAGTCGGCTCGTCGGCCAGCAGCAGCTGCGGGCGGTTGACCACCGCGCGCGCAATGGCCACGCGCTGCGCCTGGCCGAAGGACAGTTCATGCGGTTTCGCGCCGCCCTTGTCCGCAAGGTCGAGTCCGGCCAGCACCTCATCGACCCGCTGCCGGTCCTGCGGCAGCCCCGCGAGGTACTGCGCCAGCAGCAGGTTTTGCGCGATGTCGAGGCTGGGAATCAGGTGCAGCCGCTGCAGCACGATGCCGATGTGCCGGCCGCGGAACCGGTCCAGTGCCTGCGCGCCCAGCGTGCCGAGATCCTGCGCGGCCACGGTCACCCGGCCGGCCGCCGGCTTCAGGATGCCGGCCAGCGCGTGCAGCAGCGTGGTCTTGCCGCTGCCCGAGGGCCCGAGCAGCAGCCAGTGTTCGCCCTGCTGCGCGCGCCATTGTTCGACGTGCAGCACTTCCTGGCCGTCATATGCATGGCGCAATCCGCTGATGTCGAACAAACAATCCTCCCTTCGATCCGGTCTAGTGCCGGTGGGCCGGCGTCCGGGTGTCCGCGCGACGGGACGGTCCACAACCCGCGCAAAGCCCCTTCACCGTCAGCTCGTAATGCTGGGGACGGAAGCCCCGCGGCAGTCTGACCACCGGGTCCGCGGAAAATTCATCCAGGCACAACACGGTGCCACAGCGCTCACACTGGAAATGCGCATGGGCACCCTCGTGGGCATGGCCGGCGGCATTGAAGCGCCGCACCCGGTCATCCCCCGCAATACGGTGCGCCAGTCCCTGCGCGGTCAGCCAGTCCAGCACGCGGTAGATCGTCACGCGGTCGATGTCGACGCTGCGGTCGATGCGTTCTTCCAGTTCATGGTGACTCAGCGCCTGCTCGGCGGCGAGCAAGGCCGCCAGCACCTCGACCCGCGGCCGCGTCAGCCGCGCGCCGGTGCTGCGGATCAGCGTATCCGCCTGAAGGTAATGGCGTTTGGCGGGACTCGGGGGGTTCGTGGACATGGCGCGATTGCAACACAGCCCGGCCATTAATGCAATTCAGTTGCAATTAGGCGCTGGGCTATACTGGTCCGCGCCATGAAAAAACTGCTGATCCTGCTGATCGACGCCTACCGCCTGTTGCTGTCACCCTTCTTCGGCACGCAGTGCCGGTTTTGGCCGACCTGCTCGGCCTATGCGCGGGAGGCCATCGACACGCATGGCGCGATCAAGGGGACCTGGCTGACGATCCGGCGACTGGGGAAATGCCATCCCTGGCATGAAGGGGGGATCGACAATGTGCCGCCGGGGCGGTCTGACAATTGAACCTGCGTGTAAACTGACACATGCCGGTTTTGCTGCGAATTTAATACGGTACGCAGACTTACAGATCGATTCCAAGACCATGATAATAATTACTTTTCTCCATGAGTCTGCCGGGAAGTTAGGGAGACAGTGCGGCAGGTTATCCAGCAAAACTTTCGCCCTAAATTAAAGTTAGGCATTAAAAAATATAGAAAACATGGACTGCAAGATTTGAATATTGGTAGGAAGGCATAGAAATGGGGACTTCCATAGAGCTGTGCATTGGCAATGTGTCCCTATCGTACTCAAAGAACTTCATGGGAGAGGATTACGGGTTCTTGTTTCAGGAGGGTGATCTGTTTCGCCGCAAGATGGACTCAATAGATTACGACTACTACGAAAAACATCCTGATGAAAAGGAGGAGCTCGCCGAAGCTGAGGAGCTTTTTGCAAGGACGCTCTCTCGCACCTTGCCTCGTCTTGAGATACTCGGATTCACACTAGAAGCTGCACGTGCTGAATATCAAGCGGTGGTTGCGGAGGCGGCCGAGGTGACGAGCTCTAGTGAGCTAGAGGCTTCAAGAGAAGACTATCTCTCCTTTGAAAAATTCTGCAGTTTGGCTTGCCGCTATCCGCTTGGCGATTTGAAAAGTGATTATATCGAGTACGAAACGCCAGACCGAGGCAAGATTGCTCAGGGGCGGTTCGCCGCCAATATCGTCGAATTCGAGCGAATTCCATGGACCGATAATGCTGAGTCTTATTGGTCTGAAAGTAGTTTCCTTTCCGCGAGAGTTTGCATTCTGAGTGCGGAATCTATGCTTCAGGTTTTTGCTCTGAATCCGGCCAATTCTGAAGTTGAGGTCACATGGGAGTTTGGTCCTATCGTCCATGCAGGTTGGGTTCAACGTGAAGCATTCCGGCCAGGAGCTCGGCAAAAGCAAAAAGTCCTGATCGCAACCGAGGGCGCATCCGACGCACGCATCATTCGGCGGTCACTCGATGTTCTACGCCCGGACGTGGCAGATTTTTTCAATTTCGTTGATGTCGATGAGCGCCATCATTTCTGGGGAACCGGCAATCTCGTTAAATTTGCAGAAGGGCTTTTGCGAATTGAGGTTCTTAATCAAGTCTTATTCGTTTTCGACAACGACGCAGAGGGCGTTGACGCTATTCGTAAGCTTGAGAAGCTGGAACTACCCGCAAATATGCGAGCGATGCTCTTACCTGATCTAGAGGAATTTAGGGCGTTTCCAACCCGCGGCCCAGAGGGCGTAAGCGTTTCAGATATCAATGGACGAGCCGCTGCGATTGAGTGCTATCTCGACCTTCGTTTAGATCAATATCCCGCACCTCAGGTCACGTGGAGCAACTTTAAAAAGGACATCGACGCATGGCATGGGGTGTTAGATTTCAAGGAATCCTATTCAAAACATTTCTACGATCAGCCCGATGATCTGCTGCGAAACGGTAGCTACGATGTCTCTAAGCTTACGAAATTAATCGATGCGCTGATCAAGCAGGCCGGATTGGTAACCCCGGTTATTTGAAGAGCTACCCTTGTTTTACTCGTCGGCGCATTGCAAGTTATTGCCTAACAAGGCGCTCGTGCAGACGAAAAATACGCTGCGCTTCGTTTGCGCCGCACAGCTTGGTCGTTAGATTCCCATGCCGTCGCCGTTCGAAGCATTCGCATATCTCGACATCGATCATCCCGTTGTAGCTTGGAGCGCATATCGCGGCGTTCTAGTGTCCGCACATGCCGAGGCACGTCCTCCGGAAGCTCCGGTGTCGATGATGTTTGCTGGGATGATTCAACATCAGAACAATGCTCGCTTGCATAACGAGCTTTTGATTGAAGGTGTCCGGGCTCGGCAATTTCCCGATCACGTGCCACGGCTTACTGGCATGTTTTTCTTTACTGATGTAGCGCAAACCCGTGCCGCGCAATCTTGGGGCGGTCACTTTCGTTCTGAGAACCTCGTCGAAGTGGAAGTGCGCCCAGATAGGCCGTATAGCAAGGTCGATGCGAACTGGATTACCTACGCCGAGCGTGATTCGAATGGCCGAATTGATCCAACAAAAGCGGACTGGATCGAGAGGTATTGGGCTGGAGAGCCGTGCGGCGATCATCCGGTTTGGGAGACCATAGTGGCTGGCAGGGCTGCCATCTTTGGCACTGTGGTCCGAGAGCGTGCGTATGCGAATCTCGCACGCGCATTTCCCAACGCTTTGGATACCCTAGAAATAGCTCGGCTCGGCGCAGCGGTGGGATCCGATCTTGGCCAAACAAGCGCATGGATTACGCGCGTTGCTCCAGATCGCTTTCGCCTGGCCTACCACTTGGACATGCGGGATGCTAAAAACCCTGAGTTCCTCGAACGATTGAGCAAGTATGATGGGCCGAAGAATATGAAGGACATAGCACCGGGGAAAGAAACGTTTGGCTTGCCTGACTTCAGACCATTCGATTGTGAGTTCAGGACCAACTCCTTAGTTGCTGTCTCATCGGGCGTATACCAGGTGCATCGTGAATTGGGCCTCTAACATGGTACTGGTGCGGACGCGCCGTACAGCGCTACGTTAAACCCCAACCCGCAGCAACAACCCCTTCAGATACTCCCCCTCCGGAAAATTCAGCACCACCGGATGATCCGCTGAGGCGTGCAGCCAGTGTTCGATACGTGCATCGACACCGGCATCCAGCGCCGCACCGGCGACGATTTTCTGGAACAGGTCGGGACTGACGCCACCAGAGCAGGAATAACTCATCAGCACACCGCCCGGATTGAGCAGCCGGAAACCGAGCAGGTTGATGTCCTTGTAGGCACGCGCAGCCTTCTCGGCATGGGCCGCGGTGGGCGCGAATTTCGGCGGGTCGAGCACGATCAGGTCGAACTTGCGGCCCTCGTCACGGAATTTGCGCAGGGCCTGGAAGACGTCGGCTTCCAGCCATTCGGATTCCGGCAGGCCGTTGCGCGCGGCATTGGCCTTTGCCGCCGCCAGCGCCGGGCCTGAGCTGTCGATCGCGGTGACCGATTTCGCGCCGCCGGCCAGCGCGTTCAGCGCGAAGCCGCCGCAGTAGCAGAAACAGTCGAGCACGGTTTTGTCCTTTACCAGCCCGCGCAGCAACAGGCGGTTGTCGCGCTGGTCGAGGTAAAAGCCGGTCTTGTGGCCCTGCTCCGCGTCCACCGCGAATTCGAGGCCGTGTTCGCGCACCGTCAGCGGTCCTGTCGCGAGCTCGCCGCGCAGCAGGCCGGACTGCGGCTGCAGGCCTTCCAGTTCGCGCACGTCGGCCTCGGAACGTTCGATGACGCGCGCGACGCCGGGCAGCGCCGCCAGCGCATCGGCGATCGCGCCGCGCCAGCGTTCGGCGCCGGCGCTGAGCAGCTGCACCACTACGGTGTCGCCGTAACGGTCGGCAACGACGCCGGGCAGGCCGTCGGATTCGCCGTGCACCAGGCGCGTGCCTTCGCCGGCGGAAACACTGCGCGCCGCCGCCGCGCGCGCGATGCGTTGCGCGAAAAATGCGGCGTCGATGTCGCCCGCGGTCCAGGACCAGACGCGGGCGCGGATCTGCGATTCGGGACTGAATGCGGCAACCGCGAGGAAGGCGCCGTCGGCGGAGCGCACTTCAACGCTGTCGCCGAGCTGCGGCTTGCCTTCGACTTTGGCGATGGCACCGGAGAATACCCAGGGATGCCGGCGTTTCAGTGATTTCTCGCGGCCGGGTTTGAGTATCAGTTTATGCATGGGGAAAATTCATTCTTGTGTTGGCAAATGGCGCGGCATCGCGGGCTTTTGGGTTCTTCATGTAGGGTGGGCAAAGCGTAGCGTGCCCACGCGGATACGCCGAATGTTGAATGGTGGGCACGCTACGCTTTGCCCACCCT
>JALHND010000138.1 GCA_022843705.1 Burkholderiales bacterium | reverse complement strand
GCGTGGAGATTGGCCCACTTGCTGGTGTTGATCGACAGTGCGCGGTAAAGCGCGCTGGCAACATTGAGGTCGGCGACCGAGAATGCCGGACCGGCCAGCCAGGACGATTTCCCCAGCGCGGCATCAAGCACATCAAAAGCCGGCGCGACTTCCAGCCAGGCTTTTTCCGCAACCGCGGGTTTGCGCTCCGCTTCCGGCAGCGCCACGGAGTGGCGCACGTAGTTGACGATCTGGCGGTCCAGCAGGTCGGTTTCCCACAGGCTCCACTGCCAGCACAGCGCCTCCAGTTTCGGATCGGAGGGATAGAGCGGGCTCTTGTGTTTTTTAGCGAGGTACATGTTGATCGCCATCGATTCCGACAGGATGAAGCCGTCGTCATCGATCGTCGGCACCCGGCCGCCGGTGTTGAGCGCGCGATAGTCCGCGGTTTTGGTTTCCGGCGAACGCGGCAGCCAGTCGCGGTGTTCGTATTTCAGGCCGAGTTCGGCGGCCATCCAGATGACGCGGAGGCCGCGGGAGTTGGCGGAACCGTAGATGGTGAGCATGGGTTTCCTTTGTTCAGGCAGTTGGCGTCAGTGGTCAGGCAAGGCAGCCGGAGTGATCCGGTCCGGCGACAATATATACGTATTTCTATTTGAGGCGGCTGCGCAGTCCGTGCATGCCGCCGGCATCCGCGCTGGCCCCCGACGCCGCCGGCGCCGGCGCCGGCGGGGCAGTGGTACCGACCTCGCGAATGACATGCCGGCCCCGGCCGGCCTTCTTGGCGTCATACATGGCGTGATCCGCTGCGAGCAGCAGCGCATCCGCGGTGCTGTTTCCGTCACCGACGGCGATGCCGATGGAAACGCCGATGGTGCATTGTTTGCCGGAGATCACGAACGGCGCCTTCAGCGTCCCGATGCATTTGCGCGCGACAATTGCAGCCACTTCTTCGGCGTTGTCGCCGAGATCGCTCAGCAGCAGCACAAACTCGTCGCCGCCGACCCGCGCCAGCGTGTCGGCACCGCGCACGATGCCGGAGAGGCGGGTGGTCACCTGCCGCAGGAGCTCGTCGCCGGCCTCATGGCCCAGGCTGTCGTTGATGTCCTTGAAGCCGTCGAGGTCCATGAACAGCAGTCCCACCGCGCTTCCCTTGCGCCGTGCCTGGGCCAGCACCTGTTGCAGCCGGTCGGACAGCAGCACGCGGTTGGGCAGGCCGGTCAGCGTGTCGTGGTGCGCCATGCGTGCCAGCTCGGCCTGGTTCTGGTTGAGCTTGGCCAGCAACCGGTTGAATGCCGCTATCAGGTGTCCCACTTCGTCGTGGCGGTACTGCGGCAGCGGTTCGAGCGGCAGTTCGCCCAGCGTCATGCGGTCGGCATGCGCCGCGGCCTGGCGCAGATGGCGGAACACCAGGTAGAGGCCGACGGGCACGAGGATGGCGAACAGCAGCAGCGTCAGCAGGCCGCCCTTGATCAGGAAGTCCTGGGTGCGCGCGACGGTGGCGAAGGCTTCGCTGCTCGGCACGCGGGCGACAACAAACCAGCCCGTGCTCGGAACGGTGACCATCGCTGAAACCTCTTCGATGCCGGCGGCGTTGACCGTGACTCCGGTGCCGCGGTAACCCGCCATCGCCCGGTCGTGCAGCGGGTTGACGCCGGGTGCCGGCGTCGGCCTCAGTACCATTTCCGGCCGCGACGAGGCAACGAACACCTGGTCCCGCGGCGAGATCAGCAGGAATCCGCCCGTGGTTTCGCCGATCCGGCTTTGCAGCAGTGAATTGAGGAAGCCCGGGGCGGCCAGCGCGCTGATGCCGGCGATCACCCCTTTGACTTCACCCTTGCGGTCCCTGAGCGGAGCACTGATCGGCAGTATCGGTTCCTTTGCCGCGCGCCCCATCACCGGACGGCCAACGTAGGGTTCCCCGGTCAATCCGGCGGCGATGTAGTCGCGGTCGGAATAATCGGCGCCGACGCGGCCCTCGAGCACCGGGTGATCCGCCAGCGCGACTCCGCGCGCATCGACCACGAACAGGCCGGCGGAAAACAGCGGCTGGTATTCGTAGTGTTCGCGGAGCCAGGCGCGCAGTTTTTCGGGTTGCTCCAGCAGATCCGGCGGCATCGCGGCGGCCAGGCGTTCCAGCAGGTTCTGGCGCTGGACGATCTTGTCGTCCACGTCGCGCGCGACATAACTGGCCAGCGCCAGTTGCTGGCTTTCGACCACCGCGGCCAGATCCCGGCGCAGGAAATCCGTCAGGGCATGATGGCGCAACACGATGCCCAGCACCACGAGACAGAGCCCGAGCAGCATCAGGCGGGTGAAAATGCTGTCGGTGACGCGGCGGATTCTGGTGTTCATGGTGCTATTGTCCCGCATTGCCTGCGGGGGAGGGAAATATGGCGCGGATCGCACTATACCGTTGCGGCGACCCGGCGCAATACTCCAGAAGAATCATGATGGCTGGTGCCGGCAACTGACTACTCTGTTCCCTTGCCCCGCCCCTTGTTGACGCGCCGGAAGGTGGTCTCTTCGGCCGCGACTGCGGCGGCTTTGGTGCCGGCGATCCAGAACTTGACCGCGCGGCGGACCATTTCGGCCATCGTGGCCCCGGTTTCCTCGTGGCGCCGCCTCAGTTCCGCGAGTACGGCGGTGTCCAGCGTGACCACAAGTTTTTCCTGCTTGTTGCCAAAGCCCAGCGCGGGCTCTCCGGCAGCTTGCTTGAATTTTTTCTTGGCCAAGGTTTTGTCCTGAAGCGCGGGGCGGGAAAGTTCCGCCTGCACAATGGCGATGGTGATTGGCCTGCATCATCTCACAGGCCATGTACGGCGAGTCAGCCTTGAGTGGTGCGTCCCGCCTTCCGTTTGCGCACGGCGGGTGTGCTGGAACCAAGCCCGGAGGAACGTGCGGCAATTTCCCGCAACGAGGCCGTGAAATGCCGGCTGGCCCGGGGCAGATACGCCCCCTTGCGCCACGATACGCCGATCGGCCGCCGCCAGCGGAGTTCCGGAACCTGCAGTTCCGTAATCCGGGTCCGCGATCCGGGCGCCGGGATGTGCGAGCGCGGCTGGAAGCCGAGCAGCAGGGTGTTGGAGACGATCGCCAGCACCGAGAGTTCCGAATCGGCTTCCACGGCCGCGCGGGGCGGCGGCAGGCGCTGTTTCCCGAACTGCTGGTTGAGCCATTGCCGGGCCAGTACCCGCGGTGGCGGCAGCACCCACGATTCGTCCGCCAAATCCCGCAGTTGCAGGCGGCCCCGGCGCAGCAGCGGATGGCCGGTATTTGCAACCACCACCAGTTCATCATGCAACAGCAGTTCTTGTTCGAAATCTTCCGGCGATTTTTCGGGAATTGCACTGACGACAAGATCCAGTTCTCCGGCACGCAGGTTTTCGAACAGCACGTCGTTCAGTGCGCTCATCACCCTCAACTCGATCCGTGGGAAGCGCGACAGCAGGCCGCCAACCACCTGCGGCAGCAGGTATTCCGCCATTGTGGGGCCGGCGCCGACGCGCAGGAGGCCGGTCGCCCCGGTGGCCAGTTCCGCCAGTTCGCGCTGTGCTTCGTCTGCGTTGCAAAGGATGCCGCGTGCGCGGGCGAGCAGCAGCGTTCCCGCCTGGGTGAGCTGGACACCGCTGCGGTTTCTTTCGAACAGCGGGCTGCCGACCGACTGTTCGAGGTTCTTGAGCTGTTTGGTCAGCGCAGGTTGTGAAATACCGGCGCGCGTGGCTGCGCGGCCGATCTGCCCTTCCTCGGCAATCGCCACAAAAAGCGCGAGCTGGTTCAGTTTCATTGCATTCCAAAAAGTTATGAGAGCAGTCTATTCAGGCTATTTGTCATTATATAAGTGCCGTGTCAGGATGCCGCCACCAAAAAAGCAGGGCCGGGTGGTCCGGCCGAGTTGACGGGAATGCCTGCATGAAACCTTCGAACCTGCTTTTCATCATGTCCGACCAGCACAGCCGCGGGGTGGCCGGCTGTTACGGCAACCGTTTTGTCAAAACGCCGGTGCTCGACCGCCTGGCCGCCGCGGGAACGGTGTTCGAGAATGCATATTCGCCGTCGCCGATCTGCGTGCCGGCACGCGCCGCGCTGGCAACCGGCCGGCAGGTGCACGAGACGCGTTGCTGGGACAACGCCTCGCCGTACACCGGGCAGGTGCCGAGCTGGGGGCACCGGCTGCAGGCGCAGGGCCTGCGTGTCGAATCGATCGGCAAGCTGCATTACCGCGACGAGCAGGACGACACCGGTTTCGACCGCCAGATCCTTCCGATGCATATCGTCAACGGCATCGGCGACGTGATGGGATCGGTCAGGGATCCGATGCCGGTGCGGCGAAAGGCGCGGGATCTGGTCAACAAGATTGGTGCCGGGGAGTCGGGTTATACGCGGTACGACCGCCAGATTGCCGAACAGGCCTGCGAGTGGCTGCTGGGCGAAGCTGCAAAGGGCGCGAAGCCGTGGATGCTGTTCGTGTCCTTCGTCGCGCCGCACCCGCCGTGGTTCGCGCCGCAGGACTGCTTTGACCGCTACGAAGGCATCGACTTGCCGATGCCCAAGCCCCTGCCGTCGGATCCGGCGCAGGATCATCCCTGGCTGCAGGCGCGCCGCGCCTCGCATGTGATTGATCCCCATTTCACGGACGACAGCCGCCGCCTGGCGATCCGTTCTTATTACGCGCTGACCAGTTTTCTCGACGACAACGTCGGCAAGGTGCTGGATGCACTGCGGCGCGCAGGACTGGAGGGCAACACGCGAATCATCTACACCAGCGACCACGGCGAGGATCTCGGTTCGCGGGCGATGTGGGGCAAGGGGACGATGACCGAGGAGGCCGCGGGAATTCCGCTGATCGTCGCGGGGCCCGATGTTCCCCGCGGCCGGCGGATTGCCGCGGCGGCTTCGCTGATGGATGTTTTCCCGAGCGTGCTCGACTGCTGCGGCGTGCCCCTGGCCGAAGAGGACCGCGACCTGCCGGGCAAGTCGCTGTTCGGGATGGCTGCGGCGCCCGATGATCCGGAGCGGCCGCTGATGACGCAGTACCACGCCACCGGCGCCGCTTCCGGCGCCTTCATGCTGCGCCGTGGACGCATGAAATACCTGCATTACGTCGGTTTCCGGCCGCAGCTTTATGACCTGGCAGGCGATCCCGGGGAATTGCGGGACATCAGTGCCGAGCCTTCCAGCCGGGAAGTGCTGAACCGGATGGAACGCCAGCTGCGCAGCATCGTCGATCCCGATGCGGTTGATGCCCGTGCCAAGAGTGACCAGCGTGCGCTGGTCGAGCGCCATGGGGGACGCGACGCCGTGGTGAAGAAAGGCGGATTCGGATCGACGCCGGCGCCCGGGGAAAAACCGGAATACCGGTAAAACGGACTGACATCTGAAGGCAACAAGGGACAAGCACAATAAGGCAGCCCAAACCTGAGGAGGCGACATGAGAGCGATGGCAGGCATTCATGCAGTGCTGTTTACCCGTTCGGGAACAGGCGGGAGAAGTCAGTGGCCGGGTTGGTCGGCAGTGATGCTGGCCTGCCTGCCGCTCGTTGCGGCAGCGGACGACTACCCTTCCAGGAACATCACGGTCATCGTGCCGTTTGCGGCAGGCGGTGGAACGGACATGTTTGCCCGCGTGATCGGCCAGGGGATCACAAAAACCACGGGCCGCAATGTCATCATCGACAACCGCTCCGGCGGCGGGGGCACGATAGGCACGGGCATGGCCGCCGGTGCCGTGCCGGACGGTTACACCCTGTTGTATTCAGCGTCTTCGATCATGAACCACA
Organism: Burkholderiales bacterium; assembly: GCA_022843705.1. Lineage (GTDB taxonomy): Bacteria > Pseudomonadota > Gammaproteobacteria > Burkholderiales > SG8-41. Next base: position 1,921 of record JALHND010000138.1, on the reverse strand, counting down.
ATACGCTGTACCCGAAACTCTCGTATGACGTCGAGCGTGATTTCATCACGGTCTCGAGGCCGGTGATGATTCCGTTTGTCCTGGCCGTGCATCCCTCGCTGCCTGCGGCGAACGTGAAACAGCTGATCGCGCTGGCCAAGGCAAGGCCGGGACAGCTGAATTACGGCGGGACCGGCGCCGGATCGCAGGGCAGCCTGAGCATCGAGCTGATGAAGCAGCACACCGGCACCAACATGGTTTTTGTGCCTTACCGCGGCGCCGGACCGGTGATGAATGCGGTGGTCAGCGGAGAGGTCGGTTTCGCGATGCTGGTGACCCCCCTGGCCCGGCCGCACCTGGACAACGGCAAGCTGCGGGCGCTGGCGGTCACTTCGAAAAACCGCATTTCCCTGCTGCCGCAGTTGCCGACGATGGCCGAGTCGGGTCTGCCGGGCTTCGAGGCGGTGCAGTGGCATGGCATGTTTGCGCAGGCAAAAACGCCGGATGCCATCGTCAAATGGCTGCATGCGAACATCCGGGGCACGATGCAGCAGCCCCAGACGAAGGAGTTTTTCGCCCGCGAGGGCGCCGAACCGGTGGATGAGTCCTCGCAGGACTTCGCCAGGTTTTTACGGGCCGAGATTGCCAAGTGGCGCGATATCATCCAGCGTGCGGGCATCAAGAACTAGCCGGAGGCCCGCGGGGCTGGTCTGTGCGAAGGCGACAGGGGAGAGGGCATGAAGGTAACGCGGATCGAGACGCTGCAGTGCGACGCCGGGTGGCGGATGTTCTCCTTTCTCAAGGTGATGACCGACGAAGGCCTTGTCGGCTGGTCGGAGTACAACGAAAGTTTCGGCAGCGCAGGGCTGAGCCGGGTGATCGAGGCGCTTGCGCCGACGGTGATCGGCAAGGATCCGCGTGACATCGAGCTGATCAACTGCCACCTGCGCACCAAGACCATGCAGTCCCGCGGCGGCATCAACCGCCAGGCCATCGCCGCCATCGAGAACGCGCTGTTCGACATCAAGGGCAAGGCGCTGGGCGTACCCGTTTACGAGCTTTTCGGCGGAGCAGTGCGCAAGCGCCTGCCGGTGTACTGGTCGCATTGCGGCAGTTACCGGGTGCGGTATGCGGAAATGCTGGGACTGCCACGGATGCACAGTTACGACGATCTGGCTCGGCTCGGCGAAGAGGTCAGGCAGAGGGGATTCCGCGGGCTCAAGACCAACGTGATGCTGAGCGACGGCAAAACGTTGACTGCATACCGGCCGGGATTCGGCCACAACAAGGGTTTTCCGGAGCTGAACTGGGACCGCGACATCGTCAAGGCAGCGGCCGACACGGTCAGCGCGTTTCGTAACGGCGCCGGACCTTCGATGGGCATCATGATGGACCTCAATTTCAACTACAAGACCGAGGGTTTCCGTCGCATCGCAGACGCGATCGCTCCGGCCAGACTGTCCTGGCTGGAGATCGACACCCATGACGCGCCTTCGCTGGCGCTGCTGCGCCGGGACGCGCCGTGCCCTGTAGCGTCGGGCGAAACCCTGTGCGAGCGGCGGGACTTCAAGCCCTATTTCGAGAATTACGCGATGGATGTCGCGATTGTCGACGTGATCTGGAACGGCTACATGGAGTCCATGAAGATCGCGGCAATGGCGGATGTTTATGAAGTGAACGTCGCACCGCACAACTTTTATGGTCATCTCTCGAGCGTGATATCGGCGCATTTCTGCGCGGCCATCCCCAATTTCCGCATCATGGAGACGGACATCGATGCGGTGCCCTGGCGCGACGAACTGGTGGATGTGCCGCCGGTGATAGAGAACGGCGAGTTTGTGCTGCCCACCGGGCCGGGCTGGGGCATCGAGGTCAACGAAGCCGCCGTTCGGGCGCGTCCTCCGAAGGGCTGAGCACTGCGTTTTCGATCGGCTACAGCGGC
>JALHND010000137.1 GCA_022843705.1 Burkholderiales bacterium | reverse complement strand
AGGATGTCCAGCACCTTGCGGCCGATGCGGGTCATGATGCGCATGCTGACCACCACGTAAGGCGAATCGGTGAGTTCGACGCCGATATGCGCGATGTGGGAGCCCAGCGGGCCCATGCTGAACGGAATCACGTACATCGTGCGTCCGCGCATGCAGCCATCATAGAGCTTGCGCATGGTCGCCTTCATTTCTTCAGGCGGCATCCAGTTGTTGTTGGGGCCCGCATCTTCCTTGTTGCGGCTGCAGACGAAAGTGCGGTCCTCCATCCGGGCCACGTCATCGGGATCCGAGCGGGCGAGGAAGCAGCCGGGCCGTTTTTCCTGGTTCAGGCGGATCAGCGTGCCCGCCTCGACCATTTCATTGCACAGGCGGTCGTATTCTTCCTTGCTGCCGTCACACCAGACGATGCGTTCGGGCTTGGTCAGTTGCGCCACCTCGGCGACCCAGGCCTTGAGTTTTTCATGAGTGACGTGGGCCGGGCTTTCCATCGCAGGCTGCACCTGCAACCGGGTCGCGGGCTGATTCATCAAGGAACTCCTCTTGCGGAAGGCGTTGATTTTTATGAAAAAACAAAGGCAAAGCGGAACTTGGAGGTTCCGCTCTGCCCAGACCCGCGAATTTTACATCAAATTGTCAAAAACCGGGTCAGGCAGCAACCGCCGGTTTGCGGTCACGCAGGAACAGGATGGCCAGCCCGGTGAGCAGCAGAAAGGGGATCGCGCCGTAGTTCATGATTTCCCAGCCGCGTGCCGAAAAAAGCCATCCGGAAGAGGCCGAACTGATTGCCATCGTGATGAAAATGGCCATGTCGTTGGCACCCTGCACTTTCGCCTTTTCAGCAGGCGCATGCGTTTCCGTGAGCAGCGTCGTGCCGCCGAGATACATGAAATTCCAGCCGATGCCGATCAGCACCAGCGCCGCCCAGAAATGCAGCACCTCGACGCCCGACAGCGCAATGGCCACGCAAGAGAGGCTCAGCAGCACGCCGGTGAACAGTATGCTGCGCACCCCGAAGCGCTTGATCAGAGAACCGGTGAAAAACGATGGCGCAAACATGGCGACGACGTGCCACTGGATCACGAAGGCGGCATCACTGAAGGGATGTTCGCAGGACTGCATGGCCAGCGGCGTCGCGGTCATCAGCAGATTCATCACGCCATAACCGACCATGCCCGAGAGCACCGCGACAATGAAGGCAGGCTGGCGCGCAATTTCCGCCAGCGGTCTCCCCTGCTCCTTCTGCTCGGCAGCGCTCAGGCGCGGGATGTCCATCATCCTCTGCAGCGCCAGCGCGACCATGCAGAAACCAATCAGGGCAAGGTAAGTCGCCAGGAACTCGGTGCCGAGAAAATCCTTGGTCATCTTGCTGGTCTGCGGCCCGAGCACACCGCCGACCAGGCCGCCGGCCATCACCAGGGAAATCGCCTTGCTCCTGAAGTCCGCACTGGCCACGTCGGCGGCGGCGAAACGGTAATACTGGCCCGAGGCGTTGTAGACACCCATCACCAGCGTCCCGGCACAGAGCATCCAGAAACTGTGGCTGTAGATCGCATAACCGCAGATCAATGCGCCGAGGATGCCGACCAGCGTCCCCGCACTGAAACCGTTGATGCGGCCGATGCGCCGCATCAGCTGCGACACCAGCACCGTCGACAATGCCGCACCCACCACGTACGCAGTCACCGGCAGGGTGGCCAGCGACTTGTTATCGGCCAGCGCAAAACCGGCCAGGCCGTTGACCGAAATCAGGATCGTGTTGTTGGTGAACAGCAACGCCTGTGCCGCACACAGCAGCGCAACGTTTTTTTTCTCAACGTTCAATTCGGCTGTGCTCGCTGGTGGATGTTTATGCCCGGTCAGCGCTTCTGGAACTGGGTCTTGCCGAACATGACCTCGCGCGCCTTGTCGTCCACAGGATTGCTGTTCGACTCGTCAGAGAGAACCTGAAGAGCGCGCTGCACCGCGGGACGTGCATTGATGGCGTCAAACCAGCGTTTGGCATGCGGATACCCGTTCATGTCGATGCCGCGGCTTTCGGCACCGCGCATCCAGGGGAAAATCGCCATGTCGGCAATGGTGTATTCACCACAGGCCACGAATTCCGACTGCGCCAGCTGCTTGTCCAGCACATGGGTCAGCCGGTTCGCTTCGTTGGTGTAACGCTCGATCGCGTATTCGATCTTGTCCTTGGCGTAGCGACGGAAGTGATTGGCCTGGCCGAACATCGGACCGACGCCGCCCATCTGCCACATCAGCCACTGCATGCAGCTCCAGCGCTGGCCGACATCCTCCGGCAGGAACTTGCCCGATTTCGAGGCCAGATAAAGCAGGATTGCCCCCGATTCCATCAGCGACAGCGGCTTTCCCCCGGGACCGTCGGGGTCGACCATTGCGGGAATGCGGTTGTTCGGGCTGATTTTCAGGAACTCGGGCCTGAACTGCTCGCCGGTGCGGATGTTCACACCATGCACCCGGTACGGCAGTCCGCTTTCCTCCAGCATGATGTGGATCTTGTGGCCGTTGGGTGTTGCCCAGCTGTAGAGCTCGATCATGAAGGTCTCCGTGTCTGGCTGCATCGGGTCGACGAAGCGCGAAGTATAGCCCAGCGCGGGCGCAGTCCCGCTGCGGCGGTTTGCTGCTAATCTCCGTGCCTTCGAATGATGGCCATGCGCGATTTCCTGCTGCCCCCGGGTACCCTGCCCGACGCCCGCGTCCTGCTTGCAGCACGCGCGCTGCGGGCTTTCGGCGACGGTTTTGTCAGCCTGCTGCTGCCCTATTACCTGACCCTGCTGGGATACGGTGCCTGGGAAATCGGGCTGCTGGTCACCGCGACACTGCTGGGATCCGGCCTGATGACCCTCGGCACCGGTTTCATCGCGCACCGCCATTCCGCCCGCCACCTGCTGCTGCTGGCCAGCCTGCTGATGGCGGCCACCGGCATCGCCGTTCCGGCGCTGACGGAGTTCTGGCCGCTGTTCGTGGTCGCGGTTGTCGGCACGCTGAATCCGGCCGCCAATGACGTGACCCTGTTTTCCCCGCTGGAGCAGACCCTGCTGACCCGGGCGGCGCCGGCAAGCTCACGCACCGCCTTGTTCGCGCGTTACAGCCTGATCGGGGCGCTCGTCGCCGCGATCGGCGCGCAGGCAGCAGGGCTGCCCGACCTCTATGCGCCGGAAGGCGGCACGGCGCTGCTGCCGGCAATAAAGGCCATGTTTCTGCTCTATGCCCTGCTGGGTGTCGCCAGTTTCCTGCTCTACCTGCGCCTGTCGCCCGCACTGGAGTCCGGCAATCACGAACAGCCGGTTCCCCTCGGCAAGTCCCGCCGCATCGTCTACACGCTGGCGGCGCTGTTCAGCGTCGACGCCTTTGCCGGCGGTTTTGCCGTGCAGTCGCTGCTGGCGCTGTGGCTGTTCCAGAAATTCGAACTTTCGGTGGCCGCCGCCGGCAGCATCTTTTTCTGGACCGGGCTGCTGACCGCGTTCTCCCATCTGGCCGCGGCAAGGGTCGCCGCGCGTTTCGGACTGATCAACACGATGGTCTACACCCATCTCCCGGCAAACCTGTTCCTGATCCTGGTGCCGTTCATGCCGACGCTGGAACTGGCCCTGCTGTTCCTGTTGCTGCGCAGCGCGTTGTCGTCAATGGATGTACCTGCGCGCAGTTCCTACGTGATGGCCGTGGTGTCTCCGGGTGAACGCCCTGCTGCCGCCAGCCTGACCGCGGTCCCGCGCAGCCTCGCCAGTGCTCTCAGTCCCTCGCTCGCCGGCGCGCTGCTGGCGATGAGCACTTTCGGCTGGCCGCTGGTGATCTGCGGCGCGCTGAAAATCGCCTACGACCTGACGCTGCTGAAAATGTTCAGCGCGGTGAAACCGCCGGAAGAAGCGGAACGATGATGCGCAGTGACCCAAGGCAACGCTGCCCGCGGAGCGATGCGTCTCATTCGATGAGCTGCTCCTCCGGCGCGGGTCCCCAGCGCAGCCAGACCCGCAGGCGGCGGAATCCGTCTCCATCGATGCTGTCGCCCGTCACCACCACATGCTCCGGCCAGCGCTGCCGCTCAAGGCGGATGTTGAGCACGGTCAACAGGGTTCCGGAAGTGCTGCTGCCGAGTATGCGTCCGGATTGCCAGCTGCCGTCGCGGCGGCCAATCTCCAGTTGCTCGCGGTTGCGGAACTGCAGGCGGGTAATCGCGCGGGGACCGCGCCGCAGCGCCTGCCGCCAGACACCGTGCACGGCACTGGCCAGCACGCAGGCCATCAGAACGGTCAGCAGCCAGGGTGAAAGCGGCATATACAGCAGCAGCCCGCCAGCTCCCGCGTGGACAAATACCAGAACGAAGGCCAGCCGGTATGCGGGCAGCAGGATGACCGGCGGGAAGTGAACCTTGTTCATATTGTTCATTGCAGCGGATTCGGGGCAAGAATGCAAAGCCCTCGCGATTAATTCATAACATATTGTTTTTATTTGATTTTTTTGAAATTCATGACAGCAACGGTATCATGCAATTCTTTTAATGATCTTCGATCCTCGATGACCCGGCCGTGACAACCGTAACCCTGCCTCAATATGCCCTGCTGCATTTCAGCGGCGCCGATGCCCAGTCCTTCCTGCACGGCCAGCTCACCTGCGACGTGCAGGCCCTTAAAATCGGCCACAGCAGCTACGGCGGATATTGCACGCCCAAGGGCCGCCTGCTGGCGACCTTCCTGCTGTGGGCGGATGACAGCGGCTACACGATGCTGCTGCCTGCATCGCTTGCCGAGGCCATGCGCAAAAGACTGTCGATGTACATCCTGCGCGCAAAGGTCAAGGCAGGCATCCTCGACGATGCCATTGCCGGAATTTACGGCGCGGATGCTGCCGCGGATATTGCAAACCTCGGCGGCACCAGGCCGGCCTCTCCGCACAGTGTCGATACAGGATCCGCTGTCCGCACAATAACGCTCCCCCATGACCGCTGCCTGATGCTCGTTCCGCGCTCTCGGGCCGCCGGAATCGCGGCGGCTGCTCCCGGCGCCTGGGAAAGCCTGGACATCGCTGCCGGCATACCCTTCATCGTGCCGGTGACACAGGAGCAGTTCGTGCCGCAGATGGTCAACCTCGACCTGATCGGCGCACTGAGTTACAGCAAGGGTTGTTATCCCGGCCAGGAAATCGTTGCCCGCACCCACTACCTCGGCAAGCTGAAGCAGCGGATGTTCCGCGCCGGACTGGAAGCACCTGCCGCGGCAGGTGACAAACTGTACTGCGCGGAACTTGGCGAGCAGGCGGCGGGCATGATCGTCACCGCCGCAGCGGCCGGCACCCGGCACGAAGTGCTCGCGGTAATGCAAACCGCGCATGTCCAATCCTCGCCATACCATCTCGGCAGCCTGCAGGGTCCGCAACTGTCCCTGCTGTCCCTGCCCTACACAGTCACCTGAAACGGCGCAACTCCCATGACCTGGTCCTATTACATTTACTACCGTGTCGAAGCCTCGCAGGCTGCCGCCTGCGGCGAAGCCGTCCGGAAACTGCTGGATGACCTGCGCCAGCGCACCGGCATCCGCGGGCGCGTGCTGAAGAAACGCAATGAACCGCTGCTGTGGATGGAAATCTACGAGCACGTTGCCGACGAGGCGAAATTCGAATGGGAACTCGCCGAGGCCGTGGCCGCCGCGCAGATCCAGCCCCTGCTGCAATCGGGCAGCAGCCGTCATGTCGAATGTTTCGCGGAATAGGGCATGTGCCTGATCCTGTTCAGTTTCCGCGCCCATCGTCATTTCCCGCTGGTGGTTGCCGCGAACCGTGATGAACATTTCAGCCGTCCGGCAGCAGCGGCCGCCTTCTGGGACGATCATCCCGCGATATACGCCGGCCGCGATCTGGAACAGGGCGGCACCTGGATGGGCATCAGTACCGGGGGGCGTTTTGCCGCAGTCACCAATTTCCGGCAGGGGCGTCCCGGTGCCGCGGCGCCCCGCTCGCGCGGTGCGCTGGTCAAAAACTTCCTGACCGGCGACCAGCCTGCATCCCTTTACCTGTCCGGCATCGACGGCGGTCAATACAATCCGTACAGCCTGATCGCCGGTGATCTCGAAGCCTTGTATTTCCAGTCCAACCGCGGTACTGGCGTCCTGTCTGTTGCGCCCGGCATCCACGGGCTGAGCAACCATCTGCTGGATACACCCTGGCCGAAAGTGACTGCAGGCATTGCGACGCTGACCGCCACCCGGAACAGCGATGACCCGGATGCCATCGGCAGTGCCCTGTTCACCCTGCTCTCCGAGCGGACCCCGGCGCAGGACAGGCAACTGCCGGATACCGGCATCGACCGCCAGCGTGAGCGCGAACTCTCGCCCCCCTTCATCCTCGGCGACCTTTACGGCACAAGGACATCCACGCTGCTGCTGGTGCATGCCTCGGGCGAGGTTTTTGTCCACGAAAAACGCTACGGCCCCGGAGGCATTGCACAGGGGGAAGACGCCCGCGCCTTCCGGCTCGAGCACGCCGCCCGCAGCGTCACCAGCTGATGGTCATCAGCCGGTGGGGAATGCCGGCCTCCAGGAATTCCCCGCCCTGCGCGACAAAACCCTGCCGCTCGTAAAACCCGATCGCATGACTCTGGGCGTGCAATTGCAGTGACCGCATGCCCTGCGAGCGCGCCTCGCCGATCAGGAATTCCAGCAATGTCCTGCCTGCGCCCTCGCCCCGTCGTTCACGGATCACCGCCATGCGGCCGATGTGGCCGTCGGGAAGCAGGCGGCCGGTCCCCACCGGCAGGCCTTGCGCATCAAGGGCCAGCGCATGCAGCGATACGGCATCAGCCTCGTCCCACTCGAGGTTTTCCGGAACATGCTGTTCGATGACAAACACCGATCGTCGCAGCGCCTGCAGTACTGCACGGTCAGCGGACCATGAAGCGGCACGAACGGTGAATTTTCCGGATTTGCGCATGGCACTGATTATAATGAGCCCCCATGAAACCGGCCTGGGATGAGGCCGCAGCCCGGCGCTGCGGTTCCGCGCTTGCACTGCGCGCTTACACGTCACGCCTGATCGGCAGCGATCCTGCGCTGGTGCTGCATGGCGGCGGCAACACCTCGCTGAAGCTGGACGGCACGCTGCATGTCAAAGGCACGGGATCCAATCTTGCCGACGTGTGCGAAAAAGATTTCACCGCGATGGATCTCGCTGCCTTGCATGCATTGCTGGCGGACGACAGCCTGCCCGACGCCGAACTGATGCGCCGCATCGACGCCTGCAAACGGGTGCCGACGGCGCCCAAACCGTCGATCGAGACCCTGCTCCATGCCGCGCTGCCCGGCACCCATGTCGAGCATGCTCACGCTGATGCCGTCCTCGCCGTCGTCAACGTGGCCCGGAGCGCGGAGGCCTGCGCCGCCGCCTTTGGCGATCACGCGCCGGTGGTGCCTTACCGTCACTCGGGCGCCGCGCTGGCTCGCGCCTGCAAGGCAGTGTTCGAACGCGAAGCCACCACCAACACCATCGGCCTGATCCTCGCCTTTCATGGCGTGGTGGCTTTCGGCGATACCGCGCGCGAGTCCTACGACAATCTGCAGCGCCTGGTCGGCATGGCCGAGCGCCATCTGCAGGGCCATGCCGCTGCCGGATCCGCTGCGGCAGCACCCGCGCCAGAAAGTCCCGATCCCGCCGCGGCAGAACGGCTGCGGTCTGCGGTTTCGGCCCT
>JALHND010000136.1 GCA_022843705.1 Burkholderiales bacterium | reverse complement strand
TCAAGGGCGGCGGCACCGATTTTGAAAAAGCGGCCGTGACGCTGCTCAACGATTACCGCAGCGGCGCGCTGGGCAGGATCAGCCTCGAAACCCCCGCGTCACGCGCCGCGCGGCCGGCGCCCGGGACCGGCCAGGAGTCACAGGCCGATCCAGGCTGAAGCACACCCGCAACACCCCGTAGGGTGGGCAAAGCGAAGCGTGCCCACCCAGCCACACGCAAAAATACAATCAGTCACGCTCCCCGAATTCAAAATCTCCATCACCACCCGCATCACCCGCCCAATCCTCGGGCAAATCACCCCGCCTGACCCAGGCGTGAAACGACGAATGCGGCCAATCTTTCACCCGCCGCACCAGCCCATGCCTTACCGGGTTGTAATGCACGTAATCAACATGCCGCTGCAAATCAATATCGTCGCGGATTTGGTGCTCCCAGAAGCGCCGCTGCCATATTCCCTTCTCGCGTTTTGTCGCCTTGCTGGGCGAAAGCGTGCCGCTATGCGGCAAACCACTGGAAAACAGGCGTTTGACGAGACTCCACCGCCCGCTGAAATCCGCATCACCATCCGGCAATCGCCATATCGTGTGCAGATGATCCGGCAAGATGCACACCGCAAGCGTTTGAAAGGGCCGCCGCGACCGGACCGATTGAAACGCGGCGCGCAGACGATCAATCTGCTCCACGAGCAATTCGTCACGCCGGTCGAACAATGTGACCGTGAAGAAATACGTGCCGCCGGAAACGAGGCTGCGTCGGTAACGGGACATGCGGAAACGGTAGCACGACGTCATGATCGGCGTGGGCACGCTGCGCTTTGCCCACCCTACCCCCCTGGCCACAGCCCCGGCAAATCCCCGTAGGGTGGGCAAAGCGCAGCGTGCCCACCACACACACCGGCTGCCACAGGCCTTAAGGCAGAACCTCGACCACCGCCTTGACGATCACCGGCAGGCCGCCGCGCAGGGAACTGGCTCCGAGCACGGAGCGCGCGTGTATGCCGCGCTCGCCGAACACTTCGACCAGCAGGTCGGAGCAGCCGTCGAGCACTTTCGGATGCGCCTCGAACTCCGGCACCGCATTGAGGAATCCCTGCACTTCAACCACGCGGGCCACCCGGTCCAGCGAGCCCAGCTCCGCGCGCATCACCGCCATCAATTCCAGTGCCGCGGAACGCGCAAAGCGGTAACCCTCCTCCGCGGTGTATTCACGGCCCAGCCGGCCCTTGGGCATCCGGCCGTCTTCCGGCTGCGGCGGTTTGCCGGCGATGAACAGCAGGTTGCCGCTGCGCACGGCGTTGGCGTAATTCGCGGCCGGCGCGCTGCCCGCGGGCAGGACCAGACCCAGATCCCTGATGCGTTGTTCGGCACTCAAAATTTCACTCCCGGAACGGTTGGAACAATCAAGGCCGCGGTTTTGCGGCGGCATTTTTCTTCCGGCCCAGTATAACGATAGTCCGGCAGCCACTGAGGCAAGCGCGTATAGTCGATCGACACCCAAAGGACATCACCATGACCGACCAGGACTACATCGCCGCGTACCAGAAAATCGCCGGCAAATACGAAAACAACCAGTCGACGATGGAGGATTACCTGGAGGCGATGAAAAAGCTGAAGGAGAAATTCCTCAAGGAAAAACCCGGCACCGCCTTTCCCGCCGTGCCCTGACGCGTCGCTCAGATCTCCCGCAGCACCCGCGGCATGAACAGGTGCAGCAGCACGCCGCGCAATCCCAGAAAAACCGCCAGCGCGCCCCACAGTCCGGCATTGCCGAACACCGGCATCGCCAGGTGCAGCACCAGCAGAAACACCATGAACGACAGCAGCACCGTATTGCGCATGATGCGCGTGCGCGTCGCCGCCAGGTAGACGCCGTCGTAGGTGTAGGCCCAGACGCCGACCAGCGGCAGCAGCGCCGGCCACAGCAGCCAGGCCTCCGCCGCGACACGGACCTCGGCAATGCCGGTCAGCAGCGCGATGATCGCCGGACCGGCGGCCAGATAGACCACGACATTCAGCGCAGCCACCAGACCCGCCCACAGGAACACCACGCGCATGTTGCGGCGGAAGGCCTCGCGGTTGCGCCGCCCCACCGACTCGCCGAGGATGGACTCGGCGGCATGGGCGAAGCCGTCGAGCCCGAAGGAGGTGAACATCAGGAAGGTGTGCAGTACCTGGTTGGCGGCGAGCTGCACGTCACCCAGTTCCGCGCTTCTGGCCATGAACAGCGCCAGCACCGACACCACGCAGAAGGTGCGCAGCACGATGTCGGTATTGATCGCGAGCATCCGCGCGAAACGCGCCGGATCCAGCACGCGGCTGCGTCGTCCGTCATCCGGCAGGCTGCGCAACACGCGCCAGGCGCAGAGCAGCGCGGCAGCGAAGCCGGTGTATTCGGCGATCAGCGAGGCCAGCGCGACGCCGGGCACGCCCCATCCGAAACCGGTCACGAACAGCAGGCTGAGCAGGATGTTGACGCCGTTGGTGATGAACAGGATCAGCAGCGGCAGGCGCGCATCGCGCAGGCCGTAGAGCCACCCGACGATGGCATAACTCCCGAGCACCGCCGGCAGTGCCCAGACGCGGATCCTGAAATATTCGGCAGCATGCCGCTCGACCTCCGCGCTGGCCTCGATCAGCCCCAGCGCGGCGGCAAGGATCGGCCACTGCAGCAGCACCAGCACGCCGCCGATCGCGCCGGCCAGCAGCAGCGCGCGCGCCAGTATCGTCCTGACTTCGGCAAAGTCGCCGGCACCGCGTGCCTGCGCGGTGGGGCCGGTGGTGCCCATGCGCAGGCAGTTGAACAGGTGGTAGATGAAATTGAACAGCATCGCGCCGATCGCCACCGCGCCGAGGTAGTAGGGTTCGGGCAGATGGCCGATGACGGCGGTATGCACCGCGCCCAGCAGGGGCACGGATATGTTGGCGAGGATGATCGGCCCGGCCATCGCCCAGACCTGGCGATGCGGACTCGTTGCGGATGTATGGGGCTTGGAAATAGTCACGGGCCGCCGGATTTTACCCGCTGCGGCCCGTGTTGAAGGGACAACGCCGACAGGCGCCGCTATTTCTGCAGACCGAGTTCGCCGAGTATGGCCTGATGCGTTTTTAGTTGCTGCTCGAGGAAGGACTGGGTGTCACGACTGTTCAGATACTCGTTGATCCAGTAGTTCTTTTCGAGCGCCGCCTTCCACTCCGGCATCGCCACCAGTTTCGCCATGACACCGTCCCAGTAGCCGACCTGTGCCGGTGTCATTCCCTGCGGCCCGACCACCACGCGCCAGGCGGTGTAGGCGGCATCGACGCCCTGCTCCTTCCAGGTCGGAATTGAGGCCAGCGGACCGGTCAGCCGCTGCGACGAGGTGACGGCAATCGCCCTCACGCGCCCCGACTGCAATTGCGAAGCCGCCGCCGGTGCCGCCACAGGCACCACGTCGACATGTCCTCCGAGAAGGTCGGATACGGCGTTCCCGCCCGACTTGTAGACCACGTTGAGCGTGTTTCGCACGTCGACACCACCCGCTTTCAGCGCGGAAGCGAGTGCGATGTGGTTTGCGCCGCCGAGCGCGGTCGCGATGCCCAGTGAAAGACTTTTCGGGTCCTGGCGCAGACGTGCCATCAGATCACGCGCATCCTTCACCGGGGAATCGGCACGGACGATGACCACAACATTGTCCGAATACAGCCGGGAAACCGCGGTAAGGTCCCGGTAGTCGATCTGCCCGACACCCATCAGGCGGTTGGTGACGATCCCCGGGGAAGACAGCGAGATGTAATGGCCGTTGCCGGGATACTGGTTGAGATACTGGTAAGCCAGGGTACCACCAGCGCCCGGCTTGTTGACCAAGATGCTGTTCGCGGACAGCAGCTGTGCCCGGTCAAACAGGTTCTTGATCATCCGGCCGGCGACATCCAGTCCTGCCCCCGGACCCGATGGAATCACGATTTCCACTGTGGCAGCGGTCGGCTTCCAGTCTGCGGCCATGGCCGCAACAGGCTGCATCACGGCTGCCATGCATACCCCGAGCATCATTGATGCACGGATAAAGTCCGGTTTCACTCGCATTGTTTCCTCCTCCTGTCGTGTTCCGTTACGGAAAATGCCCGTTGACCGGGTCATGCTGACTACTCAGGACGACTCGCCGCCGATGGTGTGACGGATGCGGCGCGGCACCAGGTTGTTCACGGCAAAATGTTTTTCCAGGGCGTCCGCACTTTTCAGTGTGCATGCATGAAGGGCGAACAGCAGTTCGCCGGCGGCCGTCTGCCCCCAGAACCAGTCCTGGATGCTTTCGACCGTGTGGATGCCGGGTTGTGCCATCACCGCTTCCGAGTAAAAAGTCTTCAGCTCGTCGCAGGCCAGGCGCAGCACATCGACCGGAAGGATGTCGTCGCGCGATGGCGGCAGCGGCCTGCCTTCGGCCCTGGCTGCGGCAAACGCCGCCGCTTCCTCGAAAGACAGCCCTGAAACTCCTGTCGCCGTGCGGCCCCGTTGCTGTACAGCCAGCTCATGCCAGACGCGCAGCTGCGAGATTTCCGCCTCCACCCTTTCCAGCAGCGTGGCCTTGCTCATGTCCGCGGCAAAACTGATCGGACAGGCCATGCCTTCCTGATCCCCGTCAATTTCGGGGGCGGGCGCCTCCTCGGGATAGTCCTCCAGCACAGGCCCTGCCGGGCGCTCCAGCAGCGCCAGCGCCGACTCGACCACGCGCCGCTGGAAGGCGGCATCGTTGGGCACACCGAGAGGGCGGCCAAGCACGAACGGCACCCACAGCGAACGCGGCGGACGTATGGCCTCGGCATGTTCGCGCACGAGGCTGATGTTGACAGTGGCTATGCCTTCATCTTCGATGTAAAGCGAGAGTGCGCAGACTGCGCACGTGCAGTTGGGTCAGACCGGCGTCAGCAGCACCGCATCGACCTTGTCCTTCTTCAGCAGGCCGGCCACCTCGCGAGCCTTGTCCTCCATCCGCGTCACGGGAGAACCCGCCCCCATGAAAGAATAGTGGAAATCAGCGACCGAACCGATCACTCCGGCAGTAGCCAGTTCGTTCAGGCGATCAATCGGAAAGGCGACATTGATGTCCTGCTGAAAACCACTACGGTCGAAGTTCGTCGACAGCTGGGTCATCACGATGTCGGCGGCCGGCGTGCCCCGCGGCAACACCCGGTAATCGCAGCGCGCGGCGCCCTGCCCGAAGGGGCGGTCGCTGCGCAGGTGCAATCCGGCAGTAGTGACAATGGCAACCCGCCGTTGTGCCAACCGCCCCCCGTTGACCCAGGCTTTGATCCCGAAATCCGGAAGATTCGGAATCTTCCCGAGCATGTGTTCACGCTCCCATTCCGGGAGATCTGCAAGTCTGACCATGACATCTCCTCCTCAAGAGCGGCAGCAGTCCGCTGCGGACCGCGGTCCGCGCGGAATCTGTTGTTTTGGCTGCCGCCCTGCTGTGTAAATCAGGCCTGCGGCTTCACGCCCCGGATCTGGGTGCGGTACAGCAGCCGGCGCTCGCTGGGATCGAAGGCCGTGCGTTTGTGCATCACGCAGCGGTTGTCCCAGATCAGCAGGTCGCCGACATTCCATTTCTGGTACCAGGCGAACTGGTCGCGCGTGGCATGCGCCCACAGCCGGTCGAGCAGCGCCTCGCTGTCTTCCAGGCTCATGCCCATCACATAACCGAAGGGCCGGCGACCGAGGAACAGCGCCTTGCGGCCGGTCACCGGATGGCGGATCACCGCGGGATGGATCGCGCCCGGCGCCTCGCGTGGATCGGTCACGGCCTTGAAGCCCGCGCGCAGTTCGCCCGCGCTGTTGCGGCTGGAATCGTGCTTGATCATTTTGCCCTCGATCGCCGCCTTGAGGTCCGCCGGCAGGGTTTCGTAGGCATGGTACATGTTGAGGAAACCGGTCTCACCGCCGGTTTTGGTGACTTCCATCGCATACAGCAAGGCACCGGTCGGCGTGACCTCGTTGTACGACATGTCGGTATGCCACACCGCCTCGCCGTAACCGAGGCTGCCGATCGACTCGCCTTCGACCTTGATGTTCGACATCACCGCCATGTAGGGGTATCCATCGATCCAGGGTTTGCCCTTGGTGTTGATCGGCGCCTTGTCGAGCTCGCCGAAACGGCAGCTGAACTCATGCAGCTGGTCCTTGCTCAGGTTCTGGCCGCGAAATCGCAGCACCAGGTGTTTCATCCACGCGTCATGGATCTGCCGGAACTGGTCATCGCTGACCGGCAGCGTGAGATCGACGCCGGTGATGTCGGCACCGATCTGCTGCCCTATGGGCTCAACGATGATGGTGCCGGGCTGGGCGGCGGTGCGGGGGCTGGCGGCGGTGGCGGTCACGGACATGGGGCTCCTCCTTGGAATCGGGTTTTGATGATCTGCAATGCAGCTCGGCGGCGATTATCGCACAGATTATTAATAATCAATAATCATTCCCGCGGCAGCGTCGCCGACGGTATACTCGCGGCGCGGCATGCAGGCCGCTATCCCCTTGAATACAGGAAAGAATGAAGCAAAAAGCGCAGCAAACAACGGGCGCCGGAAGCGACGGCATGCTGAACCAGACGCTGCCCGAAAAAATCGCCGCGATGCTGGCCGAACGCATCGTCGATGGCCGTTATCCGCCGGGCTCAAGGCTGGTCGAGGCCGGGCTGTCGAAGGAATTCGGCTCCAGCCACGGCCCCGTGCGTGATGCCCTGCGCCTGCTGCAGAGCGCGGGCCTGGTCACCATCCTGCCCTACCGCGGCGCGGTGGTGTCCGATGTGTCGGTGCGCGAAATCCGCGAGCTCTACCAGGTGCGTGCCGCACTGGTCGGCCTGCGCGCGCGCTGGATCGCCGAGGATCCGCAGCGCGGGGAACTGCTCGCACGGGTGGCCGAACCGGTTGCGCAACTGCAGAAACTCGCCGCCCGTGACGCCGAGGCCTATACCCGCACCGCGCTGCTGGTGAACCGCAGCTTCACCGAAAGCCTGAGCAACCGCTGGCTGCGCGCGACACTCGCCTCGCTGATGCTGCAGACCAGCCGTTACACGCGGATCGCGCTGTCATCCGCCGAACACCGGCGTTACTCGGCCCGGCAGTGGCAGGCCCTGTTCAAGGCCATCAGGGCCGGCGACGGGGAACGCGCGGAAAAGATCGCCGCGACACTGTCGCAGGCAACACGCGACGAAGCGATCCGATCGCTGGAAAAATCACCCGCAAAAACCGCCGCGCGCCGGAAAAAAGCGGCGGCCTGAAGCGCCGGTCTACCAGCGCAGCAGCCGCGGACCGATGGCAGCCCCGGCCGCAGCCGGGATCAGCATCCCCAGCAGGTACCAGAGGCCGATGAAGGGCGCGGCCAGTTCCGGGCAATGCAGCGCATAGATCACCGCAGCCAGCGCGCCGGCCAGCAGTCCGGCCGCTGCGCCGGCAGCCGCAGGACGTACCGGCGCCAGGGTTTTCATGACCATGAACAGCGCGATGAAGGCCGGCACTGACAGCAGCGGCACGTTGACCAGGCAGGCTGCCCAGGTCTCCCCCCACACCAGCATGGCAGCATCCTCCGGCGCGCCCAGCAGCGCCAGCGCCGCCAATACCCAGATGGCCAGCACCGGCGCCGCCAGCAGTGCGCCGACGCGCCCCAGGGCGATGCCGGGGCGGGACAGCCGCACGGTTGCCAGCAGCGCCCCTGCAGCCAGCGCTGCCGGGAAGGCGAGTTTCACCCAGAACATCGGCAGGTATGCAGCCGACGCGATGTCGGGGCGGATGCCCAGGAGAGGCAGCATCAGCAGCGTCGCGCCGGCCAGCCCCGCGGCCAGTGC
>JALHND010000135.1 GCA_022843705.1 Burkholderiales bacterium | reverse complement strand
AACTTCGTCGACAGCACCGTCGTGATCGCCGCCGTCAACGTCGTCTTCCCGTGATCCACGTGACCAATCGTACCCACGTTCACGTGCGGCTTCGTACGCTCAAATTTACCCTTGGCCATTGCTTTTCCCTACCTGCCGTTGATGGTTATAAAAAAATTTAAAAACCCAACTGCTTCTTGATGGTGCCCATGGCGTGGATTGAACACGCGACCTCTCCCTTACCAAGGGAGTGCTCTGCCACTGAGCTACATGGGCGCAAAACGCTGCGCTGATGCCATGCTCCCGTCGGGAAGCGGTTACTGGAGCGGGTGAAGGGAATCGAACCCTCGTCGTAAGCTTGGAAGGCTTCTGCTCTACCATTGAGCTACACCCGCCCTGACTGCCACACCACATTCCGAGAATCCGCACACACCCCGTTACAACGACTACACATTTCCAGGCGCCTGCAACAAAAAACCTGGTGGAGGGGGAAGGATTCGAACCTTCGAAGGCTGAGCCAACAGATTTACAGTCTGCCCCCTTTGACCGCTCGGGAACCCCTCCGAACGAAACCGGTAATTATGGTTAGATCATGTAGTTATGTCAATGAAAGTACGCGAAAAATACGTCTGACTGGCGGGAAAAATTACCGGCCTCCCGGGCCGGTATTCGGCAATTGCGCCAACACACTGAAATTACGGTTTAATTTTGCCGTCACCCCCCGAGAAAAAGAAGATAGGGGGACCGGCCTGATCGGAAGGGGAAAATATCTTGGAAATCCTTCTTGAGGATCCTAGTTGCCGGCGCAAGGATCCGGATCAGCACCGGATCACAAATAGAAAGCCGGTCAGGAAACAGCGAAAATCAGCCGCGAGCCACATTATAAGTGAGCGCACGCAAACAATAAATATTATTTAAATCAGATATTTATCTAATTTCCGCCAGACCCGCTGATACTGCTGCCACCACACACGAACAGGGTTTGCCCGGAAATATACCCACTCTCGGGATGCAGAAAAAAGCTGACCGCGCGCGCCACATCCTTGGGGGTACCCACCCATTTGACGGGAATGCTGTCGATCACCGCCTGGCGCTTGGCACTGCCGATCGGATGGCCATTGTCAAACAGCTCGGTCGCCACCGGTCCGGGCGCAACTGCATTGATCGTGATGCCATCTCCCGCCAACTCCAGGCAAAGTACCCTGGTCATGCCGACAAGTCCGGCCTTGCCCGCGGCATAGGCCAGGCGCTGTGTCTTGCCCAGTATGGCCCTGGACGAAATGCTGACAATGCGCCCGAAGCCGGCCTCGCGCATGCCGGGAACCAGGGTCTGGATGAGAATCATGGCCGCCCGGACGTTCAGGGCGTAGACATGATCCATGTCATCAACGGTGGCCTGCTCCAGCGACCCCGGCCGGTTGGCACCGGCATTGTTCACCAGGTAACGCACGGGGTATTTCGCGGCAATCTCCCGCGCCACTGCGGACGCCGATGCCGCATCAGCCAGATCGACCTCGTGGTGCAGGATGCGCGGATGGCGGATGCGCGGCGGACGGCGCTGCAGCGTCACCACGGTCCGACCCTGATCCAGCAGATCCTGCGCAATGGCCTCGCCAATGCCGGAACTGGCTCCTGTTACGACTGCCACACCATCCATGAATGACTCCTCCGGTAATTCCTGCACAACAAGCGGCGATTATAGGCGCCGGCCGGAAACGGAACGCTTCGCCGACAGGGCGATGGTATGCTCGATCGCCCCCATGAACGCCGCCGTTTCCACACTACGGGCCTTGTTTGCCCAACGCAGTACCGCGGCACCCCCGTCCTGCTGGCTGATCGTCGCACTTATAGTGTTCGGACTGATCATTGACCAGCATGTCAGGCCCTGGGGACAGGCTGCGGTCAGCCTGGCCGCCTGGGCCCTGCTGCTGTACTGGCTTGCACGCTCGGCAACAACCACGCGCATCAACCTGATTGCCTGCGTGGTGTACGCCAGCCTCGGCGAAATTTTCCTGTCACTGGTGTGGGACCTCTACGACTACCGGCTCGGCAACATTCCGCTGTTCGTGCCGCCCGGCCACGCCCTGCTGTTTGCTCTGGGCGTCACGCTCGCCGCAAGACTGCCCGGCTGGATCACCCTCGCAGTGCCCCTGGCGACGACGCCGGTGGTCATCGCACTGGCCTGGATCGGCAGCGACACCCTCGGGCCGCCGCTGTTCGCCCTGCTGCTGGTCTGCATGGCGCTGAGCCGTGCGCGCAAGCTGTATGCGGTGATGTTCCTGCTCGCGCTGGCGATGGAGATCTACGGTACCGCGCTAGGCAACTGGACCTGGAGCCGCGAGGTGCCCTGGCTGGACCTTGCCACGCTCAATCCACCGCTGGCGGCGGGCGCGTTTTACTGCGTGCTCGACCTGCTGGTGATGGGTACCGCCTCCCTGCTGAAACGCCGGAAGGCCGTGGCCGTTTAGCGCGGTTTTGCCGCGCGCGCCTTCGACTTGCCGCCGGACGTCTTGCGATCCCGGCTTTGCGGCGCCGGCGGCAAGCCGGTGTGCTGGGTACGGAAGGACTGGTACTTGGCCGGCTTGCGCGCACCCTCGGGCTTCAGTCCGGTACCCGCGGGCTGGAACGACGGCACCAGCTGCCGCTTGCCGGAACCGATCAGGTCGGCACGGCCCATGCGCCGGAGTGCCTCGCGCAGCACCGGCCAGTTTTCGGGATCGTGATAACGCAGGAAAGCCTTGTGCAGCCGGCGCACCCTGAGCCCCTTCGGAATGACCACCTCCTCGCTGTCACGGGTGACCTTGCGCAGCGGATTCTTGCCGGAGTGGTACATCGCCGTGGCGGTCGCCATCGGCGACGGCAGGAAGGCTTGCACCTGGTCGGCGCGAAAGCCGTTCTGTTTCAGCCACAAGGCCAGTTCCAGCATGTCCTCGTCGGTGGTACCGGGATGCGCGGCGATGAAGTACGGGATCAGGTACTGCTCCTTGCCCGCCTCGCGCGAGTACTTGTCGAACAGCTCCTTGAACTTGTAATAGCTGCCGACACCCGGCTTCATCATCTTCGACAGCGGTCCCTCGCCGATCGCCTCCGGCGCGATTTTCAGGTAACCGCCGACGTGATGCTGCGCCAGTTCCCTCACATATTCCGGCGACTCCACCGCAAGGTCGTAACGCACGCCGGAGCCGATCAGGATTTTCTTGATGCCGGGCAGCGCGCGGGCACGGCGGTAGAGCCTGATCAGCGACGAATGGTCGGTGTTGAGGTTGGGGCACACGCCCGGATAGACGCAGGACGGACGGCGGCAGGAGGCCTCGATCTCGCGGCTCTTGCAGGCGAGGCGGTACATGTTTGCCGTCGGTCCGCCGAGATCGGAAATCACACCGGTGAACCCCGGCACCGTGTCGCGGATCTGCTCCACCTCGCGGATGATCGAATCCTCGGAGCGGTTCTGGATGATGCGGCCCTCGTGTTCGGTGATCGAGCAGAAGGTGCAGCCGCCGAAACAGCCGCGCTGGATGGTCACCGAGAAGCGGATCATTTCGTAGGCGGGGATTTTTCCCTTGCCGTACGCCGGATGCGGCACCCGCGCATAAGGCAGCTCGTACAAGGCGTCCATTTCCTTCATCGTCAGCGGGATCGGCGGCGGATTGATCCAGACCTCCCGGTCGCCGTGACGCTGGATCAATGCCCGCGCGTTGCCGGGATTGGATTCGACATGCAGGATGCGCGACGCGTGCGCATAGAGAATCGGATCGGCGGCCACCGCCTCGTAAGAAGGCATGCGGATCACGCTGCGGGCGCGGTCCGCGTTTTTGACTTCGCGGATGAAACGCACCACCTGCGCCCCCTTCTGCACTGCCGGTGCCTCGGCTTTCGGAGTGACACCTTCCATCGCATAAGGATCAACCGGCGGATTGAGCGGACCCGGCGCGTCGATGGTCGTGGAGTCGATTTCGATCCAGTCCGCCGGCGTTGCGTTGCGCAGGAAAGCCGTGCCGCGGATATCGGTGATGTCCGAAGGTTTCTGCCGCGCCGCCAGCCGGTGGGCAATATCCACGATCGCGCGCTCGGCATTGCCGTAGACCAGGAGGTCGGCCTTGGCATCCACCAGCACCGAGCGCCGCACCTTCTCCGACCAGTAATCGAAATGAGCGATGCGCCTGAGGCTCGCCTCGATGCCGCCGATGACAATCGGCACATCGGGGTACGCCTCGCGCGCGCGCTGGCTGTAGACGATGACGGAACGGTCGGGACGTTTGCCGCCCTCGGCATTCGGCGTGTAGGCGTCATCGCTGCGCAGCCGGCGGTCCGAGGTATAGCGGTTGACCATCGAATCCATGTTGCCGGCGGTGACGCCGAAAAACAGCTTGGGCCGGCCCAGCGCGCGGAAAGGGTCCACCGAATGCCAGTCAGGCTGCGCAATGATGCCGACGCGGAAACCCTGGGCTTCGAGCAGCCGGCCGACAATGGCCATGCCGAAGCTGGGGTGATCGACATAGGCATCGCCGGTGACGAGGATGATGTCGCATTCCTCCCAGCCGAGTTTGTCCATCTCGGCGCGCGACATCGGCAGGAACGGCGCCGTGCCGAAACGCGCCGCCCAGTACTTGCGATGGCTGAAAATGTCCTTCGGGCTGGCGGTCAGGGCTTGCATGGGGTGCATTATAAGTCGCCCCCACCCTGCGGCCGTGCTTATTCCCGCGTGCGGTCCAACTGGCCCGGCGTCCGCCCCGGCCGCCACAGTTTCGGCGAGGCACGCTCGTATTGCGGCGGCCAGGCCACTTCGACGCCCAGCGCAACCGCCGCGTGCTGCGGCCAGCGCGGATTGAACAGCATCGCCCGCGCCAGCGACACAAAATCCGCCTGCCCGCCGGCAATGATCGCTTCAGCCTGTTGCGGATCGCTGATCAGGCCCACCGCACCGGTAACGATGCCGGTTTCCTTCTTGACGCGCTCCGCGAACGGCAGCTGGTAGCCGGGGCCGACCGGAATCTTCGCATCCAGCACGACCCCGCCGCCGGACACCGTGACATAGGCACAGCCCTCGGCCTTCAGCGCACGCGCATAGGCCACGGCCTCATCCGGCGTGAAACCGCCGTCGGCAAAATCAGTGCCGGAAATCTTCGCACCGACCGGCCGCCCGGCCGGAAAAGCCGCGCGGATCGCGCGGAACACCTCCAGCGGATAACGCATGCGGTTCTCGAGACTGCCGCCGTATTCATCGCTGCGCCGGTTCGACAGCGGCGACAGGAATTCCGACAGCAGGTAACCATGGGTCGAATGCAGTTCAACAAAATCGAGGCCGATGCGCGCCGCACGCTGTGCCGCCGCGACGAAAGCCGCGGTCAGCGCGCGCATTTCCGACCTGCTCATTTCCTGCGGCGCCGGCCAGCCCGCAGCCAGCGGCACTGCCGAAGGCGCCAGCGTCTGCCAGGCGCCCTCGTCGCCTGTCAGCGGTCCGTGCCCCTGCCACGGCCGGTGGCTGGAGGCCTTGCGCCCGGCATGGGCAAGCTGCACGCCCAGCACGACCGGCGAAATGCCGCGCACGAATTCAACCACGCGCCTCATCGCGGCTTCGTTGGCATCCGAATACAGTCCCGGACAATGCGGCGTGATGCGGCCTTCCGGTGTGACACCGGTGGCCTCCATCACCAGCATCGACGCGCCGGAAATCGCCAGCGAGCCGAGATGCATGATGTGCCAGTCGCCCATCGAGCCTTCGACGGCGCTGTACTGGCACATCGGCGCCACGGTGATCCGGTTCGGCAGTTCCAGCCCGCCGATCCGCAGCGGCGCAAACAGTTGCGATGTCATGTCCTTGATCCCCTGAGTCAGTTGCCGAAATAACCGATCACCCGCCACCACAGGTAGTGCAGCGGAATCAGCGCGAAAATGCTGATCAGCGCCAGCGGCACCGTCAGCCGCAACGCGTCGCGCAGCCTCAGGCCCGCCATCTGCATGCCGACGACCACCGGCGGAGCCTGGTACGGCAGCAGCAGCGTGGAAAATCCGACCGCCATGGTCATCAAGGCGGCCTGCAGAGGCCAGCCGGTGGCCTGGGCAAAATCCCCGGCCAGCGGCGACATCAACGCCGGTTGCGCGGGATTGGTGACGATCATCGAGGCCACGGTCGACAACACGCTCAGCGTGATGAAATTCTCCGCATCGGCGCCCTGCTCCAGCCGGATCACCGCCAGCAGCGCGTCGCCGATGGCCTTGCTGAGTCCGGTATCGAGCATCACCGCACCCAGGCCGAGCACGCCGCCGATATAGAAAAACGTGCCGAACTTGATGCGTTCCTGGAATATCGTCGCCGGCACCGCGCCCACGCGCGGCAGCATCGCCACCACCGCCGCGGCGAGCGCGACCCAGCCCGGGCGGATGCCGTGCAGGAAATCGGTCGCCCACAGGGCCAGCGACACCAGCACGATGATCGCGAGTCGTTTTTCGTTGCCGCTCATCGGCCGCAGTTCGGCCGCAAGGCCCGATGCGCGGGTCTGCGCCGGAAACATCCAGCAGACGATGACGACGATCAGCGCACCCTTGACGATGCCCATCACCGGAAACTGCGCCCACAGGTATTCGGCGTAGATCAATTGCACGCCGTAAAGCGTTTCCGCGGCTCCGGCCAGCACCAGATTCGGCGCGTTCGCCGGCAGGATCGCGGTGCCGCACTGGAAAGACGCCACGATCACCGCGAACAGCACGCCGGTGTGGCCGGGCGTGCCCGGCGCCAGGCCATGGCGCTCGGCAACCGCGGCGAGTATCGGCACCAGCAGCAGGATGCGTCCGACGGTGGCCGGCATCAGGAAGGCCAGCACCACCGCGACCAGCACCGCGGCAGTCACCAGCTGCGGATAGGTCCAGACCCGGGTGCCCAGCGCGGCACGCGCGACGCGCTCGCCCAGTCCCGTCATCCGCACCGCCTCGGCAATCACCAGTCCGCCGAGCACCAGCCACAGGGTGCCCGAAGTGAAGCCCGAAAAAATGACTTCGGGTTTCGCCACTTCAAGCAGCACCGCCAGCGCGAAAAAAATCAGCGCGGTCAGCGCCTCGGGCAGGATGCCGGTCGCCCACAGGCCCATCACCAGCACCAGCAGCCCGCCGGTGTGCATCACGTTGACGGACACGCCGGCGGGCGGCGGCATGAAAAAAATCACCGCCGCAACTCCGGCGATCAGGGCTGCCGGCAGTGCAGCGAATCTCGGCAGCGCCATGGGGTCGCGGCGATTACGCCGGATCTTTCATAAGTACTTGTTTTTATTGATATTTTTATTATTTCCGGAATTTCGCCACCAGCGCCTCGCTGCCGCGCGCCAGCATCACCAGATCCGAACCCACCGCGACAAACAGGTAACCGAGATCAAGGCAGCGCTGGCCGTCGGCTTCACCGACGAGTATGCCCGGCGCCTTGCCCGCCCTGGTGATGCGTTTCGCCGCATCTTCCATCACCTTCCACACCTCCGGGTGCTGCCAGTTGCCGAGGTAACCCATGTCGGCGGCAAGATCGTTGGGCCCGATGAAAATGCCGTCGACGCCTTCGACCGCGGCGATCGCCTCGATCTCTTTCATCGCCGCCAGCGTTTCCACCTGCACCAGCACGCACAGTTCGTCATGCACACGCTTGAAATAATCCTTCACGCGGCCGTAACGGTTGGCGCGCGTGCAGCCCGAGACACCGCGCACGCCCTGCGGCGGATAACGCGTCGCCGCCACTGCGCGCCTCGCCTCCTCGGCATTCTGCACATAGGGAATCAGCAGCGTGCGCGCCCCGATGTCGAGATAACGCTTGATCAGCACAGTGTCGTTCCAGGCCGGGCGCACGATGCCCTCGGTGCTGCCGGCGAGCATCGCATCG
>JALHND010000134.1 GCA_022843705.1 Burkholderiales bacterium | reverse complement strand
AGCCCACCAACGAACGGACATCTAGTGGAAAACTGCTTTTGTGAAAAAAGTCAAATTAATCTGTGGGTTACGCGCCACATCTAATGCAAAATCTTATTGCTAGTACACCGAAAATACTGCAGAGTAGCAAGTGTCGCCGCTGCATTATAGGTGGATCGAACCGCAAAGGGAACGCAGCACAAAACCTTTACATAATAAAAGGTTGCTGCTACTGTCTAAAGTAAGTTGTGGGGAATTCGCGCTAAAAACATATGGCCAAAGGAAAATTCAGCATTAACTTTGACGCCATCGAGGGTTTGCTCAAGCCCAAGATGCCGCCATTGATCGGCGCCGACATCAGTTCTTCCGCCGTCAAGATGGTCGAGATTGCCGATGCCGGCAAGGGTGTCTACCGCCTTGAAAAATATGCCATTGAGCCCCTGCCCAGCGAGTCGGTGGTCGAAGGCAATATCAACAACCTTGATGCAGTGATCGAGGCCGTCAAACGCTGCCACAAGCGTCTGGGCAGCAATTTCAAGAATCTGGCGCTGGCGCTGCCCAATGCGGCGGTGATCAGCAAGAAAGTGCTGGTTCCTGCAGGCCAGAGCGAAGACGACCTTGAGCTGGACGTCGAACGCGCCGCCAACGAATACATCCCTTTCGCGATTGAGGAAGTGAATCTCGACTACCAGGTACTCGGCCCCGCGCCCAACAGTGCGGAAGACGTCGAGGTCCTCATCGCCGCCTCGCGCAAGGACAAGATCGAAGACAGGGTTGCAGTTGCCGAGGGGGCGGGCCTGAAGGCCTTGGTGATGGATGTCGACCTTTTCGCCGCGCAGTCCGCTTTCGAACTGATCGAAGCCGGCATGCCGGAACGCGGCCGTGACCTCAACATCGCCGTCGTCGACATTGGCGCCTCCATGATGAACGTCAATGTACTGCGCAATGACCAGTCGGTGTACATGCGCGAGCAGCCATTCGGCGGCGTGCAGCTGACACAGGAAATCCAGAACAAGTTCGGGCTTTCCGCGGAAGAGGCGGAGGCGGCAAAACGCGCGGGCGGATTGCCGGAAAACTACGAATCGGAAGTGCTGCAGCCA
The DNA here is from genome assembly GCA_022843705.1 of Burkholderiales bacterium. Taxonomy (GTDB): domain Bacteria; phylum Pseudomonadota; class Gammaproteobacteria; order Burkholderiales; family SG8-41. The sequence goes on along the minus strand of JALHND010000134.1, from coordinate 6,869 downwards.
TTCATGGACACGCTGGGTCAGGAAGTCGCGCGGGCCATACAGTTCTTTTTCTCGTCGACCCAGTTCAACAAGATCGATCACATCGTTCTTTCCGGCGGCTGCGCTGCGATTCCCGGCATGGACGAGGCGGTTGCCAAGAGAACGCAGGTGGAAACGTCGGTCGCAAACCCGTTCGCCGGCATGTCCCTGTCCAACCGCATCCGCGAGAAAAGCCTCAAGCAGGACGCGCCCTCGTTGATGGTCGCCTGCGGCCTTGCCATGCGGAGGTTTGACAAATGACCACTCGCATCAATCTGCTGCCGCATCGGGAGATGCGGCGCAAGCAGCAGCAGCAGCAGTTCTTCATCATGCTCGGCGTGATCGTCGCCATCAGCGGCGTGATCTGGTTTGCGGTCCACTCCTATCTTGACGGGCAATTCACCAACCAGGAGGCTCGCAACAAGTACCTGTCGGACGAAATCGTCAAGCTCGACAAGGAAATCGCCGAAATCAACAAACTCAAGGAACAGACCGCGGCCCTGCTGAAACGCAAGCAGGTCGTGGAAACCCTGCAGAGCAACCGTGCCGAGGTCGTGCACCTGATGGACCAGCTTATCCGCCAGCTGCCCGACGGCATGTATCTCAAATCGATCAAGCAGAGCGGCACCAAAGTCGCCATCAGCGGATATACGCAGTCCCAGGCGAGGGTTTCGACACTGATGCGCAACCTGGAGGGTTCGCAGTACATCCAGAACGCCAATCTGGTCGAAATCAAGGCCGCGACAGTCGGCGGCGCGCGAATCAACGAATTCACCATGAACATCGACGTGGTGCGCGCAGAGGCGCCTGATGACAAGAAAAGCGGCAGGAAGGGCTAGACCATGACCCTCGACGAACTTAAACGCCTCGACCCCAAAAAGATCGGCAGCTGGCCGATACTGCCCAAATTCGGCGTCCTTCTGGGATTGCTGCTGCTGCTGGTCTTCGCCGCCTACTGGTTCGACTGGCAAAACCAGATCGCCCAGATCGACGAAGCCCGGGCCAAGGAAGAACAGTTGCGCAGCACCTTCCTTGCCAAAAAGAAGCAGGCCATCGATCTGCCGGCCTACCGCAAGCAGCTGGTGGACATCGAATCACAGTTCGGCGCGTTGCTCAAACAGCTGCCGGGAAAATCCGAAATGGACGCACTGCTGACGGATATCAACCAGGCCGGTCTCGGCCGCGGCCTGCAATTCGAGCTGTTCCGCCCTGCATCGCAGGAAACGGCCCGCGACTTCTATGCGGAGCTGCCGATCACCCTCCGGGTCACCGGCAACTATCATGATCTGGGCGCCTTCGCCAGCGACATCGGCAGGCTGTCGAGGATCGTCACGCTGAACGATATTGGCCTGTCGACGGGCAAGGACGGAGTGCTGATCCTCGACGCGACAGCCAAGACTTTCCGCTACCTCGACGAAGCGGAAATTGCCGCTGCACGCAAAAAGCCGGCGCCGGGAGCCAGGAAATGAGCCCGAGACTGATATTTGCCGCAGTTCTCAGTGCGGCCGTGTTGACCGCCTGCGGCGGCGAAGAACATTCCGACCTGCGCGAATTCGTCAAGGAATCCGACAAGATGCCGGGTGGGCGTATTCCGCCTTTGCCGGAAGTCAAACCGTACGAGCCATTTGCCTACAACGCCTACGATCTGACCGATCCCTTCAAGCCGCGCAAGATCGAACCGCCCAAATCTGCGGCCAAGGGCGGCATACAGCCGGATCTCAACCGGCAGCGTGAAGCACTGGAAGCTTTTCCGCTGGAAAATCTGGCGATGGTGGGGACGCTGCAGCAAAAAGGGCAGATGTTTGCGCTGGTCAGGGCCCCCGACAAGGGGCTTTACCGCGTCAGCTCGGGAAATTACCTCGGTCAGAACTTCGGCCGGATTGTCGGCATCACGGAAACAGACATCAAACTCAAGGAAATCGTTCAGGACAGCGGCGGCAACTGGGAAGAAAAAGACCAGGCGCTGCAGCTGCAAGAACAGGAGGCTAAGAAATGATTCGATTTTTCAGGTCCATGAAACATGTTTCCGGTCTGCTTTTCGCAGCGAGTTTCGCGATGGCAGCACATGCCCAGAACAGCATCGAATCCGTCAGCGTGGCCGGCCAGCAGGGTGGCGCAACGGTGATCAAGGTCATGCTCAAGAGCGCCCCCGCTGCGGCACCGGCCAGCTTTGCGGTAAACAGCCCGCCGCGCATCGCCTTCGATTTTCCCAACACGACCAACGGTTCCGGCAAGAACGTCCAGGAAGTCGGTGAAGGCGACGTCCGGCGCATCAACATCGTCCAGGCCGGCAACCGTTCGCGCCTGGTCCTCGAAACCGCGCGGCCGCTGGGTTATGACGCAAGAATCGAAGGTAATGCCATCCTCATCACCCTCGGTGGCGCCGCAACAGCAGGCGCCTCCGCTCCGGCGCCCGCCGCACAGACCTTTGCCCAGGCGCAACCCGGCGATGGCAGGCACAGCCTGCGGGACATCGATTTCCGCCGTGGACGCACGGGCGAGGGACGCGTGGTTGTGGATCTCTCCGACAACCAGGTCGGCATAGACCTGCGCAGCCAGGGCCGCTCGCTGATCATCGACTTCATCAATACCGCGGTACCGAAGAATCTGGAACGCAGGCTTGATGTGGTCGATTTCGGCACCCCGGTGGACAGCATTGAAACCTTCACCCAGGGCGGCAACACGCGGATGGTGATCACGCCGCGCGGCGCCTGGGAGCATTCGGCTTATCAGACCGACAATCGCTTCATCATCGAAGTGAAAAAGGTTGCCGATGACGCCAACCGCCTGGTACAGCCCGGCTTCTCCGGTGAAAAACTCTCGCTCAACTTCCAGAATGTCGAAGTGCGTGCAGTGCTTCAGGTCATCGCCGATTTCACCGGACTCAATGTCATCACCAGCGACACCGTCGGCGGCAGCCTGACGCTGCGGCTGAAAGACGTGCCCTGGGACCAGGCGCTTGACATCATCCTGCAGAGCAAGGGCCTCGACATGCGCAAGACCGGCAATGTCGTCTGGATCGCCCCCCGCGATGAGCTGGCCACACGCGAAAAGCTGGCGCTTGAAGCCCGGTCCCAGATCGCTGATCTCGAACCACTGCGCACAGAAAGCATGCAGGTCAATTACCAGAAAGCGGCCGATTTCCAGAAGCTGCTGGCCGATCCTGCCCAGAAAATTCTCTCCAAGCGGGGCAGCGCGGTCGTTGATGTCCGTACCAACACGGTATTCGTGCAGGACACCCCCAGCCGTCTTGAAGAAATCCGCAAGCTGCTGAAACAAATCGACATTCCCGTCCGTCAGGTGATGATCGAATCGCGGATTGTCGAGGCCAACGATACCTTCAGCCGCAACCTCGGCGCCCGCCTTGGATTCAATGACACCACGGGCCAGGGTTTCCGCGTCGGCAGCGGCAATGCCCTGCAGGGCTCAATCGGCGGCAGCCTCGCGAACAACGCTGCGGGTTCGGGACAGAATGCCACTGCGGGATCCTTCAACGACGGTCTGTTCGTCAACCTCCCGGCCCAGGGCCTTTCGGGAGCGAATCCGGGCGTGTTCTCCTTCCTGCTGTTCAATGACCGCAGCACCAAGTTCCTGAACCTGGAACTCTCGGCGTTGCAGGCCGACGGCAAGGGCAAAATCATTTCCAGTCCGCGCGTGATCACTGCCGACAAGATCGAGGCAACAATCGAACAGGGCACGGAAATTCCTTACCAGCAGGCAACATCGAGTGGCGCCACCAGCGTATCCTTCCGCAAGGCAACCCTTTCGCTGAAAGTGAAGCCACAGATCACGCCGGACGACAACGTGATCATGAGCCTGCGGGTCAACAAGGACAGCGTCGGCCAGAACACCCTGTCCGGCCCGTCGATCGATACCAAACAGGTGGTTACCGAGGTCCTGGTCGAAAACGGCGGTACCGTCGTCATTGGCGGCATCTACACCCAGGACGAACGCTCGACCACCACCAAGGTTCCGGTTCTGGGCGATCTGCCGTATGTCGGCTTCCTGTTCAAGAACAATCAGCGCGTGGACGACCGGCGCGAACTGCTGATCTTCATCTCGCCGAAGATTCTCAAGGACGGCGCGACACTGCGCTGACCGGGTTGATGCAAATCAGGGCGGCGCTGCGGCGCCGCCCTTTTTGTTTGAAGCTGTAACCGGCCGTCAAGGCGCTTCCGCTAGAATCACCCCCATGTCCCGGCAACATGATGCCATCTCGCCTGACCCCGATTCTCCGCAGAACATCTTTCTGGTGGGGCTGATGGGTGCCGGCAAAACCTCCGTTGGCCGCATGCTGGCCAGGCGGATACACCGCGATTTTTACGACGCTGATGCTGAAATCGAAAAAACCACGGGGGTGAAGATCCCGGTGATTTTCGACATCGAAGGAGAATCCGGCTTCCGTGCGCGTGAAGAAAAGATGATCGAGAAACTGACGGCGCTGCAGGGCATCGTGCTGGCAACCGGGGGCGGAGCAGTACTGTCCCCGTCAAACCGCGCCCGTCTGAAAAAACACGGACGGGTCATTTACCTGCGCGCCTCGCCCGAGGATCTTTGGCGCCGCACCCGGCGGGATCGTAACCGGCCGCTGCTGCAGACTGCGAATCCACTGGCTCGGCTGCGGGATCTGCATGCACAGCGCGACCCCCTTTACACTGAAGTTGCCGACTTGGTGGTGGACACCGGTGCACAGAGCGTCGGCACCCTGACCTCGCAGATCCAGGCCCTGCTGGACCAGCTCGATCCCCAAACTTCCGGCACAACGCAAGGAGCCCGGCATGGCGACCTCTGACCCGGCTTCCACGCTGAATGTGGAACTCGGCGACCGCCGCTATCCGATTCACATCGGTCCCGGCCTGCTCGACAGGGGGGACTTGATCGCACCTCACCTGCCACAGCGCAACGCGGTAATTGTCACCAACACCGTCGTGGCTCCGCTGTATCTGGAAAAACTTCAGGAAAGCCTGGGGCGACTGCAGATTGCTGCAGAAACGATCGTCCTGCCCGACGGCGAAGAACACAAGGACTGGCGCACACTGAACCGGGTGTTTGACGCACTGATGGATTTTCGTGCAGAACGAAAAACCACGCTGATTGCGCTCGGTGGCGGAGTCATAGGCGACCTGACCGGTTTTGCCGCGGCTGTTTTTCAGCGGGGTGCGCCGTTCATCCAGATTCCGACGACCCTGCTTGCTCAAGTGGACTCCTCCGTCGGCGGAAAAACCGCCATCAATCATCCCCGGGGCAAAAACATGATCGGGGCGTTCTACCAGCCTCGGGTGGTCATCGCCGACACCGAAACCCTGCGCACGCTACCGGACCGCGAACTTTCGGCAGGTATCGCCGAAGTCATCAAATACGGACTTATCGGCGACGCAGGATTCTTTGACTGGCTGGAAACAAACATGGAGCGCCTTATGGCGCGCGATGCGGCAGCATTGACCCATGCAATCGAGGTATCGTGCCGCAACAAGGCGGCCGTCGTCGCCAGCGACGAACGCGAAGAGGGTGTGCGGGCCCTGCTAAATTTCGGCCACACTTTCGGCCATGCCATCGAGTCCGGGCTCGGTTATGGCGAATGGCTGCACGGCGAGGCCGTCGGTGCGGGAATGGCCATCGCCGCACGCGTCTCGCGGCACATGGGACTGATCGACGACCGCTGCGTCGAACGCACCATCGACCTGTTGCGCAGGGCACGGCTGCCGGTGAAAGGTCCGGCACTGGGCGCGGAACGCTACCTCGAGCTGATGGGACACGACAAGAAGGTCGAGGCGGGCAGGATGCGCTTCATCCTGCTGCGCAGCATCGGGGATGCCTTCATCACCGATGCCGTGCCTGGCGGCGCGCTGAATGCGGTGCTTGAGGGGGAAGGCGTCGATGGCGGCTGACAAGGCGCCTTACGCCGCGGCCCCGGAAAATTCCCGCGGCCGCCGGCTGCGCGAGCCGCCACCCCGGGGCCGGTCCGAGTACCAGCGCGACCGGGACCGCATCATTCATTCCACAGCGTTCAGGCGACTCGAATACAAGACCCAGGTGTTCGTGAACCACGAAGGCGACCTGTTCCGCACACGCCTGACCCACAGCCTCGAAGTCGCGCAGATCGGGCGTTCGGTGGCCCGCCATCTCGGGCTGGACGAGGATCTTACCGAAGCGATTACGCTGGCCCACGATCTCGGCCACACACCTTTCGGGCACACCGGGCAGGATGCCTTGAATGCCTGCATGAAGCCCTATGGCGGATTCGAACACAACCTGCAGTCGCTGCGCGTCGTCGACGTGCTCGAACAGCGTTACGGCGCCTTTGACGGTCTCAACCTGACTTTCGAAACCCGCGAAGGCATACTCAAGCATTGTTCGCTCAAGAACGCACGCACCCTTGGTGACGTTGGCGAACGCTTCATCAAGCGGCAACGGCCGGGCCTGGAAGCACAGATCGCCAACCTCGCGGATGAAATCGCCTACAACAACCACGATGTCGATGACGGCCTGAGATCCGGCCTTCTGCAGATGGAACAGTTGTCCACCGTGGCCATTTTCCGCCGCCACATGCGCGCCGCACTGCGCGAATTTCCCAGAATCGAAGGGCGGCGCCTGGTCAATGAGACCGTACGGCGCATGATCGACACGCTGATCACGGATCTGGTACGACAAAGTGCAGCCACCATCCGGGAATATGCGCCGGTATCCATCAATGACGTACGGCAGAGCCCGCCGATGATCCGCTTCTCCGAGCGCATTCGCCGGGAGCAGACGGAACTGAAGCAGTTCCTGCACACCAACCTGTACCGGCATTACCGCGTGTCCCGGATGAGCAGCAAGGCACGCCGCATTGTCACCGAGCTGTTCCAGGC
>JALHND010000133.1 GCA_022843705.1 Burkholderiales bacterium | reverse complement strand
GCCGACTGCGGCCAGCCGAGCAGCGCCGACACCATCTGGCCGGCCTGGTTGGAATCGTCATCGATCGCCTGCTTGCCCATGATCACCAGCTTCGGCTGCTCCTTGTCGATGATCGCCTTGACCAGCTTGGCCACGCCCAGCGGCTGCACCTCGGCGGTGGTCTCGACCAGGATGCCGCGGTCGGCGCCCATCGCCATCGCGGTGCGCAGGGTTTCCTGGCACTGCGGCGCGCCGACGGAAACGGCGACAATCTCGGTGACGATGCCGGCTTCCTTCATGCGCACCGCCTGCTCGACGGCGATTTCGCAGAACGGGTTCATCGCCATCTTGACGTTGGCGGTCTCGACGCCAGTGCCGTCGGACTTGACGCGCACCTTCACGTACGGGTCGATCACGCGTTTGACTGTCACTAGAACCTTCATGGGTACTCCGGAATGAAAAGGATGGAGTTGCTGCCGTGCCGGACAGACTGCAGGGGCCCGGAAAAGGCCGGATTTTAACGCAAGCGACCCTGTGACGAAACCTCCGGCGCCCATACTATGGGCATGCCGCGGATCACAATTACCTGCTGAAACCCTGTTCCCTCAGGAAATGCTGCAGCAGTGGCGCCCATATGTCGAAACCGCGGACAAAGAGCCGGTGGCCGTCATCACCGAAGGGGGGCAACGGCAGGAACTCGCCCCTGCCGCCATTGGCCTGGAAGGCGGCAAACCAGGCCTCGCTGTGGCGCGGGCTGAAGTAGCGGTCATTCCGGGTGTAGATCCACAGCGTCGGCACCCGCGTGTTGTGTCCGTAACCGCCGAATGTCGCCGTCGAAATCGACGCGGAACAGGGTTCCCCGGGCCGCGTTTCGGGATTGCCTCCGCCGCCACCGGCGAAATTGATTGCGGCGGCAACGCCCGGCAGCCTGCGTGCCGCCACCGCGATGCTGGTCGCGCCGCCGTAGGATTGCCCGGCAACCACGATGCGCCGCGCATCAATGCGCGGCTCGCGCCTTGCGGCATTGATGACCTGCTCGACCTGGTCCGCGGCAACACCGAAGGAGCGCGCGAAGTTGCGGTTACTGCAGGGTCCCGCGTATTCCGCATCAACTGTCGTGCCGCTGGCGCCATAACCGATGCGGGTCGGCACCCACACCGAAAATCCAAACTCGGCGAAGAAACGCGCGGCCTGTGAATAACGCACCCGGCGCAGGCTGGCGCGGTTGTCGCCGGCGGGGCGACCGTGGTTGAGCACCAGCAGGGGATAGGACGAACGGCCGCGCGCCTCGAATACCGTGACCACGATGTCCTGTGCCAGCAACTGGCCATCCGGCCCCTGCACCCGGACCGGCACGGCGAGGATGTTTTCATCGATATCGATGGCCGCGGCCGGCAACGCAAAAAACGCGGACAGCAGCGCGGCCATCCCGGTGTGCATCAGCCTGAGCATCGTGATGAGCCCGGGATGTTTAATATAAGTATTTGATTTTATTATATATTTTAAAATCCGTCGCGGAAATGCACGACGGCATCCTCGATCCGGCGCACGGCAATCACCTTGATCCCGGCGATGGGCTGCCGCGGCTGGTTGGCATGCGGCACCAGCGCATGGGTGAAACCGAGCTTGGCCGCTTCCTTCAGCCGCTCCTGGCCGCGCTGCACCGGACGCACCTCGCCGGCAAGGCCCACCTCGCCGAACACCACCAGCTTCTTCGGCAGCGGTTTGTCCTTCAGCGAACTCACCACCGCCATCAGCACCGCAAGATCGGCCGCCGGTTCGGTGATGCGCACACCGCCCACCGCATTGACGAACACGTCCTGGTCGAAGCAGGCGATGCCGGAATGGCGGTGCAATACGGCCAACAACAGCGCCAGGCGGTTCTGCTCCAGCCCGACCGAAAGCCGCCGCGGATTCGGCGCATGCGCCTCGTCGACCAGCGCCTGCACCTCGACCAGCAGCGGCCGCGTGCCCTCCTGGGTCACCAGCACGCAGGAACCCGCGACTTCGGTGTCATGCTGCGACAGGAACAGCGCGGAGGGATTGGCGACGCCCTTCAGCCCCTTGTCGGTCATCGCGAACACGCCGAGTTCGTTGACCGCGCCGTAGCGGTTCTTGAAGGCGCGGATCAGGCGGAAACTCGAATGCGTGTCGCCCTCGAAATACAGCACCGTGTCGACCATGTGTTCGAGCACCCGCGGCCCGGCCAGCGTGCCCTCCTTGGTGACGTGGCCGACAAAAATGATGGTGGTGCCGCCGGCCTTGGCCAGCCGCGTCAGTTGCGCCGCGCATTCGCGCACCTGCGCCACCGAACCCGGCGCCGAAGTCAGCGCATCGGAGTACAGTGTCTGTATCGAATCGATGACCGCGATTTCCGGCTTCTCCGACTGGATCACCGCCTGGATTTTCGCGAGCCCGGTCTCCGGCAGCACCTGCACATGCTCGGCCTCGACGTTGAGCCGTTTCGCGCGCAGCGCGATCTGCTGCGGCGATTCCTCGCCCGAGACATAGATGACCTTGCGTCCGGCGCCGATGGTGGCCAGCGACTGCAGCAGCAGCGTCGACTTGCCGATGCCCGGGTCGCCGCCGATCAGGATCACCGCGCCGGGCACCAGTCCGCCGCCGAGCACGCGGTCGAACTCGGGAATGCCGCTGGACACCCGGGATTCCTCGCGCGCCTCGACTTCCGACAGCTTCTGCAGTTTGCCGGTTTCGGCGATCAGCGAAAAACGGTTCGCCGACGGCGCCGCATTGTCGGCCACCGATTCGACCAGCGTGTTCCAGGCCTGGCAGTGCGGGCATTGCCCCTGCCACTTCAGCGCCTGTCCGCCGCATTCGGTGCAGACATAGACGGTCTTTGCCTTGGCCATATCAGCTCCGAACCAGTGACCGCAACCGGCGCAGCATTGCCGCGTTGATGGGATGCAAGGGATCAGCCTGCATCGGGATGGTGCTGAAATGCCCTTCGTGCGGCACCACGATGACCTCGACCTCGCACCCCGCGGCGCGGCAGGCCGCGGCATATTCCTCCGTCTGCGCCACCCAGCCCGGCGCCTCCTCGCCGCCGGCCGCGAGCACCAGCGGCAGCGGCCGCCGCGGCGGATGGAACTGCGGACTCAGCGCACGAACGCGGTCCGGCGTCAGGCGGATCAGGTCGTTGACGCTGATGTGCAGCACCGGCTCGACGTCGTAGATGCCGGAGACCATCGTCGCACCGCAGACCAGGTCCACCGGCAGTCCGCGCGCGGACCAGTCCTCGGCGAGCCCCATCGCCGCGAGGTGCGCGCCGGCCGAATGACCGTAAAGATAAATGCGGCGGCCGTCGCCGCCGGCGCGCGCCGCATTGCGCGCGGTCCATTCAATGCCGCGCATCACCTGCGCAACGATGGTGTCGAGCGTCACCGCCGGACAGAGGTCGGTGCCGAGCATCACCACCGGGAACCCGGCCTGCACCAGCGGCTCGGCCAGGACGGCCTGCTTTTCCTTTTCGCCGACCCGCCAGTAGCCGCCGTGCAGGTAGACCACGATCGGCGCACGCCCCTCATTTGCGTGAGGATCGGCGCGGTAGATGTCGAGCTTCTGCCGCGGTGTGTCGCCATAGGGCACGTCGAATTCGCCCTGCAGCCGCTGCCGCGCCGCCGCCGACAGTTTGCCGCGCAGCGCGTGCTGCGCCTCGACATCGGTCGCCCAGGCCCGCGGGTTGAATTGCCGTTCGATATCGTGCTGCCAGTCACGCCAGGACATACCGCGATCCTCCACCAGGTTTGATTGCCGACGCGTTTCAGTTTTTTTCGATGACCGGCACACGTGCCGCCAGCGCGCACAACAATTCATAACTGACGGTGCCCGCGGCCTGCGCCACATCGTCCACCGGATTGCCCTCGCCCCACAGCACCACCGGGGTGCCGATGCCGGCTTCGGGCATGGCGCTGATGTCGACGCAGAGCTTGTCCATCGACACCCGGCCGACGGTGCCGCTGAGTCTATCACCCACCAATACCGGGGTTCCGTTGGGCGCATGGCGCGGATAACCGTCGGCATAACCGCAGGCGACGATGCCGATGCGCATCGGCCGTTCGGCGCGGAACATGCCGCCGTAACCGACGCTGTCGCCGGGTTTCAGGTCGCAGGTACCGATGATCGCCGAACGCAGCGTCATCACCGGCCTCAGTCCCAGCGCCGCCGCCGGCACCTCGGCAAAGGGTGACGAACCGTAGAGCATGATGCCCGGACGCACCCAGTCGAAATGGGTTTCCGGATAACGCAGCGTCGCCGCGGAATTGGCGAGGCTGCGCGGCGCCGCGATGCCGGCCGCGGCGCGCTCGAAGCTTTCCATCTGCCAGGCCACGCCGCGCGCATCGTCGGCATTGGCAAAGTGGGTCATCAGCGTCAGCTTGCCGGTGCCGGCACAGTCCTGCAGCGCGGCGTACGCTTCGCGCACCTTCTCCGGCGCGAAACCGAGCCGGTTCATGCCGCTGTTGATTTTGAGCAACACGTCCAGCCGCGAACCCGCGGGCAGTCCGCCGAGCCGCACAATCTGTTCCCGCTGGTGGATCACCGCGGCAATTTTTTTCGCCGCTCCTTCGGCCGCCTCGCTGTCGTCAAAAAAACCCTCCAGCAGCAGGATGCGCTGGCTGAAACCCGCCTCGCGCAGGCGCACGGCGGCATCGAACTCGACCACCGCAAAACCGTCGGCCGCGCGCAGCGCCTGCGCCGCCCGCAGCAAACCATGGCCGTAGGCATTGGCCTTGATCACCGCAAACACCTTCGCATGCGGCGCATGTGCGCGCGCCACGCCCAGGTTGTGCGCCAGCGCGGACAGGTCGATGGTTGCGGTGATCGGTCTCGGCATGCCGGTCAGTTCATGTTGCGCGGGCTCAGTCGTCGCCCCGGCACTTGCGGTAATGGGATTCGAACACCCGTTCCAGTTCATTGATGACGCCGGCCGCCTCACGTCCCTCCAGCGCATGCTGCGCCAGCAGCGCCGAAGCCGTCCCCATCAGCCGGCGCCGGTCGAGCATCGGATAACTGCGGGTCAGGCGGCGCAGTGCCAGCACCACCGATTCTTCCGCCGGCCGCGGCTCCCGGCGCTGTTCGGCAGGGGGCGCGGCCAGCGCCTGCGCGAATTCCAGCAGTTCATCGCGCCGCCGCGCATCAAGCGCGCGGAAAATCTCCAGCAGGGCATGCTCCCGGTCGGCAGTCATGGTCATTGCTCGCCGGACACCGCATGGATGCGGAACACCGGCGGCTTGCGCCGCTCCTGCATCAGGTCCAGTCCCGACACCAGTGCCGCGATCACGCGATCGGTGGTTTCGCGGAACTCCGGCCACAGCTCGCGCGCCTGCGCCAGCACCTCGCCGATGTCATCGGGCAGCGGACGCCCCTCCTCCATGATGGTGTCCTCGATCATGCCGGGCGTCATCTCCGGCCGGAACAGCAGTCCGCAGGTCTCGCCGTGGCGCAGCAGTATCCAGCGTCCTTCGTCATCCGTCGCCAGCGGGGCGACGGCTTCGGGCAGCGCCACCCGGCCGCTGGCCGCCACCAGCACCCGGCGGCCGTCGATCGCCTGCGCCACCGGATCGGCGGCGCCGGCGGCCGTCGCATGCGCAGTCGTCCAGTAGGCATAGGGGCTGTCGTCCGGCTGCGGCACACCGCCTGCGGCCTGTGCCAGCAGCAAGGCGCCGAAACCGAGTCCGATCACCGGGCGGCGCGCCGCCGCGAATGAGCGCAGCAGGCGCAGTTCCTCGTCGAGCCAGGGCACATGGTCGCGGTCTGACGGCGCGTGGGCGCCGCCGAGCAGCCACAGGGCATCGAACTGCAGCGCGCTTGCCGGCAATGCCTGGCCGGTGAAGGGACGGAAATAGCTGAAACCGATGCCGCGGTTCTCCAGCTGCTTCTCGACGCTGCCGAGAAACTCGGAATAACTGTGCTGGACCGCGATGAAACGCTTCATTTCGCGGCGGCCATGTCCTTCATCCGCGCCTTCGCGAATTCGACGAAGGTGGCGAGCAGGCGCGAACGGAAACGGTCCCTGGGCGTGACCACCGACAGACTGCGGATCAGCGGCGGATCCAGCGGCACCGCCACCAGCACGCCGAGTTTCAGTTCCTTGGCCACCGTGGAGCGCGACAGGATGGACACGCCGAGCCCGGTTTCGACCACGCCCTTGATCGCCTCGGGGCTGCCGAGCTCCATCACCACGTTGATCGCGTCCGGTGACACCCCGTTTTGCTGGAAATACTGGTCGGCCACTTCGCGCGTGCCGGAGCCCGGCTCGCGGCTGATGAAGGGCTCCGAGGCCACTTCGGCCGCGGACACTTTTTTGGCCCTGGCCAGTTTGTAGCGGGGACTGCAGATCATCACCATCACGTCATCGCTGCACACCTCCGTCTGCACGCCATGATTCTGCGACGGCGATTCGATCAGGCCGAGGTCGAGCGAATGATCGGCAACGCGGGTGACTATGGTTTCGGAGTTGCCCACGGTCATGCGCGCCCGCACCAGCGGGTGCCTGGCCTTGAACTCGCCGAGGATCTGCGGCAGGAAAAATTCGGCGACCGTGGTGCTAGCCCCCAGCAGCAGCGGACCGCTGATTTCCCCGGTCAGTTCGCTGACACGGGTTTCCAGCTCTTCCGACAGCGTCAGGATTTTTTCGGCGTAGCCGAGCACCAGCTCCCCCGCAGGCGTCAGCGCGATGCGGCCGTGGCTGCGCTCGAACAGGCGCGTGTTGAGGTGTTCCTCCAGCTGCTTGATCTGGAATGTCACGGCGGGCTGGGTCATGAACAACTGCTCCGCGGCCTTCGTGAATGAAAGCTGGCGGGCGACGGCATGGAATACCTGGAGGCGGCGATCGGCCATTGCTTGAACGTGTCCGGCAGTCGGAAAAGGCGATACTACCCGTTCACGCCACCACGACAAAGCGGCGGCGGACGGACGTTCGGCGCATGGTATCGTTGCCCGCACCGGCAAGGATGCGGCATGAACCCGAAATGGCAGAAACTCGATCTGGAAGGCGGCGGGCTGCAGGCCATGAACCTGCGCCTGGCGCGCAGCTTGCGCCGCCGCGGCACCGCCTGGGCCCTGCTGCTGCTGTTCCCGCTCGGCGCACACCGCTGGTACCTGCATGAAACCGGCTGGGCCATCGCCTACCCGCTGCTGACGCTGGCTGCCGCCGCCGGCTGGTTTGGCGGATGGCCCTGGCTGCTGCCGTCCCTGCCGGCGCTGCTCCTGCTGCTGGTCATCGACATTGCCGGCCTCGACAACCGCATTGCAGCATTCAACAAGCGCCGGCGCATGGCGGCCTACCTGTCTCCGGGCGCCGGCGCGCCGGCGGATTTCCGCGGCAGGATTCCCGCCGAGGCCGGACCGCAAACACCGCCCCGGGTGCCGGGTTTCGCCGAGCAGGAAAAGCTGCTGCGCGCACTGGCGGAAAAAAGCGCCGGGCCCGGCGGCGGAAAGCCGCATTAATCCCCCATCCCACCGCATTACCCCCTGATGAACTGTGGTATAAAGCCGCGGTTCCAACTGCGGCCGCCTTCACCTGCGGCCATCGGCCCCCGCCTCATGTTGCCGCGCAAGCCGCGCGGCGCTTCCACAGAATGACAACCGCGACACCCCGCCATCCCTGGATGCAGCAAGCCAAGAGAATGCTCTGGCTGCTGTGCGTCGGCGCGGTTGTCCTGTGGTCACTGTGGCTGCTTTATTCAAAACTGCTGGCCGAAGTGGCCACCGATCCGGCGGCGAAGGCCGTCATCGAATCGGGCACCCTGTGGACCAACCTCCTCGTCATCGTCGATACGATCGCGCGCAGCATCGCCGAAGTATCGACCCGCGCCTACATCCTCGCCGGACTGTCGGCCCTCGCCGCCTATGCCGCGCTGGCCTGGTACGACCGCATCGCGCTGATCCACCTGAACCGCCACCGCGGCATCTCCTGGCCCTACATCGCCACCTGCTCCTTCGTCACCTACGCGCTGGGCCACAACCTCGGCGC
>JALHND010000132.1 GCA_022843705.1 Burkholderiales bacterium | reverse complement strand
GGCTGCGCGAGTGCCAGACCGAGGCCGGCCATCGCCGCGCCGCCCATCGCGCCCCAGAGATAGAAATTGAGGTCGTGGTCGCCGGCGGCGTAGGTGTCATAGGTCGGCGAGCCGAGGCCGGTGACAACCAGCGCGTCGCCGCGATCGGCGAGCAGGGTGGCGACGACTTTGCGGCGGTCGAGTGCTGAAGATTTTTTGGTGGCCATGTTTACTTGTTCCAGTTCTTGAAGCCTATGACACGCTGCTGGATCAGCACCGCGACCGGGCGTTGGGTGTTGAAGGCGAGGGCGGCGGAGGCATGGACGGTGTCCCGGATGTCCTCGGCGCGATCGGCCGAATGCACGATCACGCCGGCATTCTCCAGCGCCGCGGCCGTGCTGCTGCCCATCGGCACCTGCCAGGGATTGAATTCGCCCCAGACGCCGCGCATGGTGATGATCATCAACAGCGGCAGGCGGCATTCCTCATACAGCGACAGCATGTTGATGCAGTTACCGACGCCGCTGGACTGCATCAGCAGCACGCCCCTGGCGCCGCCCATCCACGCGCCGGCGAGCATGGCGACACCTTCTTCCTCGGTGGTCAGCGACACCGCGCGCATGGTCTTGTCGGCATGGCAGCGGTTGATCAGTTTGGCGTGCCCGGCGTCCGGGACATAGGCTACCTGGGTCACGCCGGCGTCCTTCAGGACGTCGTAAATCTGGTCCGGCCACAGGGTGGCGCGGGTCTGCTTGTCGGTCTGCACGTTGTCTCCTTCTTGCGGGAACCCGAGTGTAAAACGATTGTTCGCGCAGACCAATGGCCGGTAGTGCGGGGTTTATAATCCGGGCTCCCTCCGAACTTCCAAGATGTGAATCCCATGCTGTCCATCCCCCAGAACACCGACCATGACGACCTGCGCGACGGCGTGCGCGCCGTGTGCAACCAGTTCGACAATGCCTACTGGCAGAAAATCGACGAGGAGCGCGGCTATCCCGAAGCCTTCGTCACCGCGCTGACCGAAGCCGGCTGGCTGTCGGCGCTGATCCCCGAGGAATACGGCGGCTCGGGCCTGAGCCTCACGGAAGCCTCGATCATCATGGAAGAGATCAACCGCAGCGGCGGCAACTCCGGGGCCTGCCACGGCCAGATGTACAACATGGGCACACTGCTGCGCCACGGCTCCGATGCGCAGAAAAAGAAATACCTGCCGAAAATCGCCACCGGCGAGCTGCGGCTGCAGTCGATGGGCGTCACTGAACCCACCGCCGGCACCGACACCACCAAGATCAAGACCGTCGCCGTCAAAAAGGGTGACAAATACGTCGTCAACGGCCAGAAGGTGTGGATCTCGCGCATCCAGCATTCCGAGCTGATGATCCTGCTGGCGCGTACCACGCCGCTCGACCAGGTCAAGAAGAAGTCCGAAGGCATGTCGATATTCATCGTCGATCTGCGCGAGGCGATCGGCAAAGGCCTGGAAGTGAAGCCGATCCGCAACATGGTGAACCACGAAACGAATCAACTCTTCATCGACAACCTCGAAGTGCCGGCCGAGAACCTGATCGGCGAGGAGGGCAAGGGCTTCAAATACATCCTCGACGGCCTCAACGCCGAACGCATCCTGATCGCCGCCGAATGCATAGGCGACGGCTACTGGTTCATAGACCGCGCGAAGAACTACGCCAAAGAACGCGTGGTCTTCGACCGTCCCATCGGCCAGAACCAGGGCGTGCAGTTCCCGATCGCCAGGGCCTACGTCAACATTGAAGCCGCCAACCTGATGCGCTACAAGGCCGCCGCGCTGTTCGACGCCAAGCAGCCCTGCGGCGCGGAGGCGAATATGGCCAAGCTGCTCGCCGCGGATTCCTCCTGGGAAGCGGCCAATGCCTGCCTGCAGACCCACGGCGGTTTCGGCTTCGCTGCCGAATACGACGTAGAGCGCAAGTTCCGTGAGACGCGGCTGTACCAGGTGGCGCCGATTTCGACCAATCTGATCCTGTCGTATGTCGGAGAGCATATTCTCGGGATGCCGAGGTCGTTCTGATGGCGAAGCTGCCGTTGCAGGGCATCACCGTCATCGCCCTCGAACAAGCCGTCGCCGCGCCGTTCTGTTCCCGCCAGCTCGCCGACCTCGGCGCGCGGGTGATCAAGATCGAACGGCCCAAGGTCGGTGACTTCGCGCGCGACTATGACCAGACGGTGAAAGGCCAGTCGGCTTATTTCGTCTGGCTCAACCGTTCCAAGGAAAGCCTGACCTTGGACGTCAAACATCCCGAGGCGAAAAACATCCTGGTGAAGCTGATCGCCGACGCCGATGTGTTCATCCAGAACCTCGCGCCTGGCGCGGCGAAGCGGCTGGGGCTGGGTGCCGAAGAGTTACGCAAAAAACATCCGAAGCTGATCGTCTGCGATGTGTCGGGTTACGGCACGACGGGGCCTTACTCGAAAAAGAAGGCCTATGACCTGCTGGTGCAGGGCGAGGCGGGGGTGCTGTCGCTGACGGGCACGCCGGAATCGCCGGCCAAGGTCGGCATTTCGATCACCGACATCGGCACCGGCCTGCATGCCTATGCCGCGATCCTCGCCGCCCTCTATACGCGCGAGCGCACGGGTGAGGGTGCGCACATCGATCTCACCATGTTTGAGACCATGGCCGAGTGGATGGGTCATCCGCTGTATTACACGCATTACTCGGGCAAGGCGCCGCGGCGCAGCGGGCCGGACCACGCGACCATCGTGCCCTACGGCCGTTTTCGCACCAAGGATGGCGATGTGCTGTTCGGCATCCAGAACGAACGCGAGTGGGCGAATTTCTGCGACAAGGTGCTGGGCCGGCCGGAATTGGCGAAAGACCCGCGTTACGACAACAACACCAAGCGCACCGCGGCGCGGGCTGAAGTCGTCGCGCTGATCGAGAACACTTTTGCGGCGTGGACGAGTGATGAAGTGGTGGCGAAGCTCGATGCCGCCGATATCGCCAATTCGCGGCTCAATACGCCGGACCAGGTCTGGGAGCATCCGCAGTTGCAGGCGCGGAATCGCTGGCGGGAGGTGGAGACGCCTGCCGGGGTGATTCCGGCCTTGCTGCCGGCGGCGACGTTTGAGGGGTTTGAGGCGCGGATGGATCCGGTGCCGGCGGTGGGGCAACAGACTGAGTTGATTCTTGGGGAACTGGGGTATTCGGTGGCGCAGATTGCTGAGTTGAAGGCTGCGGGGGCGATTTGAGATTTACTCAGCAGTTTCCGGCATAAGCAACAATCCGTAGGGTGGGCAAAGCGCAGCGTGCCCACGCCGACATACCGGACGATATAAGGTGGGCACGCTGCGCTTTGCCCACCCTACAAAAATCACCATCCGGTAGAAATATCAGTAAATATTTGTTTTTATTGGCTATTTTTTAACGCCCGCCGCCTGCCAGTCATGCGACCGCAGATCCAGCAACAGTTCCGGCGTCATTTCCTTCGGCGAGTTCACGCCGATCCGGGTAAAACGCTCGAATGACTTCGGACTGTCAGCGTCTGTGCAATCAGAATTCGGGGATAAGCAGGATCTTGGCTGACGGTGTTTTCCCCAAATGCAAGTCCTGGAATGCGCTTGCACCTTCCTCCAGGCGACGTTCCTCTATCCAGGCCAGATCGCCAAAAGCATTCTCGGCGAGTTTCTGAACGGTCGCACGCAGATCCGCGGTGGAATACGTATAGGTGCCGAGCAGCGTGATTTCCGCGAGGGTGAGCTTGCGCATGTCAATCTCGCTTTCCCAATCCTGCAGGCCGATGTGCATGATGACACCGCCGGGCTTGATGGCCTGGAATGCCGTTTTGCGGGTGATCTTCGAGCCCACGGCATCGATCACATAGTCGTACTGGTTTTCGGCAATCGGATGCGCAATGGGATTGATGGTTTCGCAGCCGACGTGGTTCCTGACGGAATCGAGTCGAAGGGCATTGGCTTCGCTCACGGTGAGTCTTGATACCCCGTAGTTTTTCAGCAGCAGCGCGGCCAGCATGCCGATGGCGCCGCCGCCAATCACCAGGGTTTTGCATTCGGGCAGCGGCCGGGCCAGGCTTCTGAGGGACAGGTTGATGGCATGGACTGCGGTGGCGGCAGGCTCGGTGAGTGCCGCGACACGGGCGGGCATGTCCTGGGGGATGTCGACCAGGGAAGAAGCGGGGATGCTCATGTATTGGGCAAAAGCTCCGGGCCGGGTCATGCCCACCATGGTCCGGTTGCTGCACAGGTTGTTGCGCCCGGTCACGCAGTAATCACAGTAACCGCAGACAATCAGCGGGTTGCCGGTGACCCGCTGCCCGATCTTGTACTGCGGATGTCGGGATTCGGTGACCTTGCCGCAGAATTCATGGCCCAGGACCAGACCCGGTTTTCGCCGGGGATCGTGACCATGATAGGCATGCATGTCGCTGCCGCAGATGCCGACGGCCTCGATCTGCAGCACAACTTCACCATCGGCAGCCGAGGGCATGGGCCGGTCCTGGATCATGACTTCATTGGGCTGCGTGTAAACAAGCGCTTTCATGAGTGCTTCCCTGTGAGGGTTATCGGGGAATGGATATCAGCTTGCCCGGTGTGGCCATGGCCGGACTATTTGGCGGTAAAGCCGCCGTCGACCATCAGGGTTTGGCCGGTGATGTAGGCGGATGCATCGCTGGCGAAAAACACCGTGACCCCGTACAGGTCGCTGAGTTCTCCGTTGCGGCCGATACAGGTCTGGCCGGCGTTTTTGGCGGCGAGTTCCGGATTGTCAAAGACGGGGGCAGTCAGGGCGGTCTTGAAAAATCCGGGGCCGATTGCGTTGCAGGTGATGCCATGCGGCGACCACTCGTTGGCAATCGCCCGGGTGAGCTGAACAACGCCGCCTTTGCCTGCGCCATAAGGCGTGCCATTGGCAAATGCACGGTAACTTTGCAGTGACGCCAGGTTGATGATGCGGCCCCAGTTGCGCGCTTTCATGCCGGGTGCCAAAGCCTGGGTCATGAAAAATGGCGCGCCCAGATGCAGGGCCAGATGCAGGTTCCAGTCTTCGGGGCTGTTTTCCAGGAACGGTTTGCGCAAATTGACGCCGGCCGCGTTGATCAGGATGTCGACGTGACCATGACGATCCAGGCATCTTGCACCGCAGGCCTTGACGGATTCCGCATGGGACAGGTCGCAGGCCAGCCAGTCGGCCCTGATGCCGTCTTTCGCCAGTTCATCGGCCGCCGCCATGAGCGCCTGCTCGCGGCGAGCCACCAGGGTGACGCTCGCGCCGGCGAGTCCGAGCGCGCGAGCCATCGCCAGTCCGATGCCGGCGTTGCCGCCAGTCACCAGGGCATGGCGGTCGTTCAGCCTGTACAGCGATGCGATGTCCACTCTGGAAGGGCAGTCAGACTTCGACAGGGGTGCCCAGATCAAACTGCTGGTTCGGGAAGTATTTGGCCAGACGATCGTCGGCCGTGCGGGCGTGGGCCTCCATGCCTTCGATGCGTGAAATGCGCGCAGTGACCAGGCCGATTTCCCGGCTGGCCTGGCGATTCATGCGCTGCCAGGTCAGCGTTTTCATGAACTTGTGCACTGACAGGCCGCCGGAATAACGGGCCGCGCCCTTGGTGGGCAGCACATGGTTGGGGCCGCTGGCCTTGTCGCCAAAGGCCACCGTGGTCTCTTCGCCCAGGAAGAGCGAGCCGTAGCAGGTGAGATGGTCCAGCCACCAGTCGAGATCCTGTGCGTGGATTTCCAGGTGTTCGCTGGCGTACTGGTCGGAGATGGCCACGACTTCCTCGCGGGTGCCACACACCATGACCTCGCCATAGTCGCGCCAGGCTGCGCCGGCGGCATCTTTTGCGGTGGGCGGGAGTTTGTCGATCAGCTGCGGCACCAGGTCCATGACTTTCCGGGCCAGGGATTCCGAGGTGGTGAACAGCCAGGCCGGGCTTTCGTGGCCATGTTCCGCTTGCCCCACCAGGTCACTGGCAACGATCGCGGGGTCGGCGGATTCGTCGGCTATCACGGCAACTTCCGAGGGGCCGGCAAACACGTCGATGCCCACCTTGCCGAAGAGCGTGCGCTTGGCTTCCGCCACGAACTTGTTGCCCGGACCCACCACCACATCGGCGGGCTTGCCGGTAAAGAGGCCGTAGGCCATGGTGGCGATGGCCTGGACACCGCCCAGGGTCATCACGGTGTCGGCACCGGCCACCTTGAAGGCATAGAGCACATAGGGATGCATGCCGCCGCCGCGATAGGGTGACGAACAGGCGATGATGTGCTTGACCCCGGCCGCCTTGGCGGTTGCGACGGTCATGTAGGCCGAGGCGATATGCGCATAACGCCCGGCGGGGGCGTAGCAGCCCACGACATTGACCGGCAATACCTTCTGGCCGGCAATGACCCCGGGGTGCAGCTCGGTCGAGAAATCCCGGATCGATTGGCGCTGTGCCACGGCAAAGTCATAAACCTGCCTGGCGGCGAACTCGATATCGCGGCGCACCGAAACCGGAACTTCTTTGATCCGGGCATCAATGTCGGCGGGAGACATGATGATGTCTCCGGTCCAGCGATCGAGTTTTTCCGAATATTCCCTCACGGCGGCTTCGCCGCGGGCCTCGATGTCAGCCAGCATCCCGGTCACGACTTTTTGAGCGGTGGCAGTCTCGGTGTCGGGTGTTTTGGCGGCTTTTTTAAGATAGTTGGTGGTCATTGGTCTCGACTTTCCTGATGTCGTTGGCAACGATTGGGTGCCGGGCTAGATCTTCATTGCCTTTTGCGGAGCCCTTCCTTTGCGGCTGTTTGCAAACAGGGCACCCTTGAGCAGCCACTCCTTGCAGCGCCCGGACAGCTCATCGCGGATGGCGCGAACATTTTCCGCGTCCCACAAATTGTTGACCTCGTCGGGATCAGCCTTGAGGTCATAGAGTTCCCCGTAAGTGTCATCGAGATACAGCACCACTTTCCAGCGATGATCCCGGCGCATCACGATGAATTCACTACCGGTCTGGATATGGTCTTTGGCCAGTTCCGAATACACCGCGTCCCGTGGCTGATACCCGGCTTGTCCCGAAATCGCACCCCATAAGGTGCGGGCCTCGAAATCTGCAGGGACTTTCAGGCCCGCGGCTTCCAGGATGGTGGGGGCGACATCGAACATCTGCACGAGGTCATCCCGGGTGCCGCGCTTCAACGCCATGTTTTTGGACCAGAAGATCAGGGGCACCCGGACCACGGTGTCATACATGGTCCACTTCTGGATATGTCCGTGATCCCCGAGGGCGTCGGCATGGTCCGATGTGAAGATCACCAGCGCGTTATCCAGATAGCCCCGCGCATCCAGGGCGGCCAGGATGCGGTCGACCTGCTTGTCGATCATGCTGACGTTGGCGGCGTAATGCCGGCGCAGCCTCAGAATGTCCTCGCGGCTGACGTTGTGACGCCAGGCAATCGAGTCGAAATTGAAATCGATCATGTTTTCGCGCAGCTTTTTCTGCGCCTGGGGCTGCCTGGCGAGTTCCTCCGCGGTTACGTTCGGCAGGGGAATGTCGGTGTCGGCGTAGGCAGCCAGTGCTTCTGCGGTCGGGTCGTAGGGTGGATGCGGTCCGGGAAAGCCGATTTGCAGAAACAGGGGATCCGTGTTTTTCCGGTCACCGATCCACCAGCACGCCGTGTCGCCGATGAAATGATCGGGATGCATGTCGGCGTCGAGATGCCAGGTGAACGCGCCGATCGCTTTTTTGTAGCCTTCCGGGTCGGACTCGTGGCGGTTGTAGCGGGATGGCTTGATCAGCTTGCGGGCGCGCAGCGCCTTGTCCCATTCGTCATAAATCGCGCGGTCACGCTCTTCCAGGAAGAGCGGCCGGTCCTTGTTCTCCATGATCAATCGCTGGTGAAACCCGCCAGGAGCATCATAGGGATTGATGTGCATCTTCCCGATATTCACGCAGTGATAACCGCCATCGGCCAGCGCGCTGACCCAGGTGGGTTGCCACGGCTGGAAATTGCTGAACACCTGGCAGCCGTGGGG
>JALHND010000131.1 GCA_022843705.1 Burkholderiales bacterium | reverse complement strand
CCATGCCCCGGCAGTCCGCCCCTGCAGCACAGGCCGCGCAGCCGCGACCGCAGCAGGCGCCACGCGCGCAGCAGGCTCCGCGGCCGCAGTTCCAGCAGCGCGCGCCGCAGATGCGCGGCGAAGGGCCGCAGCCCCGCGGCAATTTCGAGCGGCGCCAGGGCGGCGAACGCGGGCCCGGACGCGGCTGAACTCCAGCACGGGCATGTCGCAGGAACACGGGGCCGCAACGGCCCCGTTTTGCCGCAACGGCTCCGTTTTCATTGGATAATCCTCCGCAGCGGCGGTGATCCGTCGCCGCTCACCATCGGAGGAAACACCATGGCATCAGAATCCGTTGTCGCCGGCAGCTGCCTGTGCGGGGAAGTCCGTTTTGAAATCGCAGCACCGTCGACCGCTTTCCGTTACTGCCACTGCAGCCGCTGCCGCAAGGTCACCGGCGCGGCGCATGCCGCCAACCTTTTTGTGCCGGCGGCGCAGTTCCGCTGGCTGGCCGGCGAATCGCTGGCACGCCGTTATGACCTGCCCGGCGCCAAACGTTTTGCGGTGAGCTTCTGCCCGCAATGCGGCACCCGCGTGCCGCACAAGGTGGCCGGCACCGAAAACATGCTGATTCCTGCAGGTGTGCTGGATGCGACGCCGGACCTGAAACCCGACGGCAGCATTTTCTGGGGTTCGCGGGCCGAGTGGTTCATCGAAACCCCGGCGCTGCCGAAGGCCGAGGAATACGGCAAGTAGATTTCGCAATCGAGCCCGCAGCCGCAGTCTGCGGCGACACCCAACCGAGGAAGGAAACCTGCATGGCCCTGATCGAACAACACGTCACTGTCACCACCAAATACGGCAAATGCCCGGCCTTCGCCGCCTGTCCGGACGCGCCGGGACGTTTTCCCGGCATCATTTTCTACATGGACGCGCCGGGTTTCCGCGAAGAGCTGTGCAACATGGCGCGGCGCATCGCCAAACACGGCTACTTCTGCCTGCTGCCCGACATGTACTACCGCCTCGGCACCTGCCGCTTCGACATCCCGCGCCGCAACGACGCGATGTCGGCGGTGATCAAGGCGGCGATGAACAGCTTGAGCAATGCCGACGTCACCGACGATACCGCGGCCTTCATCAACTGGCTCGACGCGCAGGACAAGGTGTCGGAGGGCGCGGTCGGCAGCGTCGGCCACTGCATGAGCGGGCGCTACATCACCACTGCGGCGGCGCGTTTCCCGAGGATGAAGGCGGCCGCTTCGCTGTACGGTGTCGGCATTGTCACCGACAAGGAGGATTCCCCGCACAAGCTGCTCGGTGACATCAAGGGGGAACTCTATTACGCCTTCGCCGAGAAGGACGCCTCGGTGCCGGCGCAGGAAGTCACGGAACTCGCCGCGGCGCTGAAGAAGGCCGGCACGAAACACGCGCTGGAAACGCTGCCCGGCACCCAGCACGGTTTCTGTTTTGCCGAACGCGCGGTCTACAACCCGGTCGCTTCCGAACACACCTGGACCAGGATTTTTGATCTCTGGGACCGCAACCTGAAATAGATTCCGGGCGCCTTCTCAGCGCCTGCGCCGTGTTTTCTGCACGATTTCCTTGCGCACGTCGATGATCTCCCGCGTGCGCAAGTCGCCGCCGCCATCGCAGTGATCCGTGCGCGGGCAGTGCGTGCTGCGCGGGCAGATGATGCGGGCCGGGCGCAGCAGGGCTTCCTCGATCCAGGCGATGTTGAGCACCCGCGCCACCGCGCGGATTGCCTCCGCAGCGGCCTTCGGGATTTCCGCCTCGCCGCGGCCGCGGCTGCAGGCTTGCGTGATGGCCTCGACATGGGCATCGGCGTCCGCCGTGTGTGAACGCAGTGCCGGCGCGAGGTCGATGCCCACCGACAGCACATGCGGATTGCCGGCCATGTCGGCGGTGCGCAGCGAATGGCAACAATAGAGCAGTGACTGGCCGCCGTCGCGCAGCACTGAAATCTGCGAACCGCGGTCCGGACCTTTCTTCGTGTCGAGCATGCGGAACACCGCCCAATGCGGGCAGGGGTCGGTGACCTGCGCCATGTTGCCCCAGGGCAGCGGAATGCCGTTGCCGCGGTAGACCGCGCGCAGGTAGCCCGGGGGATAGGCGTCGAAGAAATGCCAGTAGGGATAGGGCGAGACCTTGGTCATGCGCCGCATCACCGCCGCCGGCGTCAGCTGGATTTTCTCGCCGGCTTCGACGCGGTAGGACTCGCGCGTGAGGAAACGGCGGAAGGGCACTTTCGGGCACAGCAGCGCGCCGGCGAAGAAGCTGCATTCGAAATCGCGCCAGGCGTGCAGCACATCCTGCGGGCTCATGCCGCCGCCGGCGCTGCCCTGCGGGCTGCCGCCCAGTTCACCGCCCGTGGCATGCGGCGCCTTCAGGCCGTCGCCGCCGTGCAGCAGCTTGTGACCGAGGTGCGAGGCGAGGTCGAACTTCAGCCGCGCCGGATCGTGTTCCAGCGCGCGGTTGAGATAAATCGTGCCCGGCGCCTCGTAGAACGATCGCACCATGCTGCGCAGTTCACGGCCCTTGTCGCGGGTCAGCACCGGTTTGCGCTCGAACCACTGCACTTTCAGGCCGTGCTGCCTGCACAGCTTCAGCAGGTCGTCGGCGCCCAGCGGGAAGGCGCGCTGGCCGATGTTCTCCGCCGCGCGTTCGAGGTCGGGGAAGTCATTGCGCGACATTTCCTGGTGCGAGCGGATCAGCAGGTGGGCGAACTGCTTGCCGGTGGTGCCGGTCTGCGCCAGCAGTTCGGGAATCGCCGCCTGCAGCAGTTCCTTCGAAAACAGGAAGGACGGCTCCAGCGGCACGGCCGTTGCACCGCCGCTGCGTGGTGGCGCCACTGCGGCCTCGGTTTCCGGATTGTTGTCGAGGAACCAGCGCGCCTCGCGCTGGAACAGCGCCGACAGGATGTCGAGCACCTCGGCCGAGGGCACGCGTTTGCCGCTCTCGATCATGCTCAGGTACGACACCGAGGGCGCCTTCTCCGGATCCTGCTGGCTGCAGCGCGCGGAGAGTTCCTCCAGCGTCAGGCCGTTTCTTTTGCGCAGTGCACGCAGCTTGGTGCCGAGGAAATGGCTCTGGCGGGTGTGCAGGCTCATCGCGCTTCTCCCGAGGGAAGGCCGGTCGAATGTGAAATTAACAATGTGAAATTTTTAATGTCAAATTTCGCACTTGTCCTGCCTATGATGCACTGCAACCCGGTCAAAAGCCAGACCGGAACACCACCGACGGAGGGTCGCATGCGCAAGAACATCCTGATACTCGGAGCCTCGTACGGCTCGCTGCTGGGAACCAAGCTGCTGATGGCGGGACACAGCGTGTCGCTGGTCTGCACCGCGCCCACCGCGCACCTGATCAAACGCGAGGGCACGCGGGTGCGTTTCCCGCTGCGCGGCCGCGACCCGGTGGACGTCGACTCCCGCCGCCTGCCCGGCAGGCTTGATGCGGTCACGCCCGCCGGCGCCGATCCCTCCGCGTACGACCTCATCGTGCTCGGCATGCAGGAATCGCAGTACGGCGGCGACGGCGTGCGCGCGCTGATGCGTCGCATCGCGCGTTCGCGCAAGCCCTGCCTCGCGATCATGAACATGCCGCCGCTGCCCTACCTGCGCCGCCTGCCCGGCCTTTTCGTCGATGCGCTGGAATCCTGCTACACCGATCCGGAACTGTGGGACGGCTTCGATCCCGCGCGGGTGACGCTGGCGAGCCCCGATCCCCAGGCCTTCCGCCCGCCGGAAGCGGCGAAGAACGTGCTGCAGGTCGGCCTGCCGACCAACTTCAAGGCGGCGCGATTCGAATCCGCCGAACACAACGCGCTGCTGCGCGAACTCGAGGCCGGCATCGACGCCGCGCGTTACGAAGTCGGCGGCGAAATGCTGGAAATCCCGGTCAGGCTGAAGCTCCACGATTCACTGTTTGTGCCGCTCGCCAAGTGGCCGATGCTGGTTGCCGGCAATTACCGCTGCGTGCGCCGCCACGACATGATCCCCATCCGCGAGGCCGTGCATGCCGACCTCGAGCGTTCGCGCCGCATCTACGAATGGACTGCCGGACTGTGCATGGGCCTCGGCGCGGCACGCGAAGACCTGGTGCCTTTCGACAAGTACGCGCAGGCCGCCGAAGGCCTCGCCAAACCGTCCTCCGCGGCGCGGGCCCTGTTCGGCGGTGCGTGCCACATCGAACGCGTCGACCGCCTGGTGCAGTGCATCGCCTGGCAACTCGGCACCGAATGCGCGGTGCTGGAAGACATCACCGGCTTTGTCGATGCGCGGCTGGCGCAGAACCGCGGCAGGCCGGCACAGCCTGCAGTGGCGGAACCGCCGCGGTTTGCCTTTGCCGCCGAGCCGGCGCTGGCCTGACTGCCCGAAAAAAACGGCGCCCGCGGGCGCCGTTCATGCGGCAGGGCGCCGCGTTCAGCGCGTCTTGATGCCGGCCTTGGTCACGACCTCGGTGTATTTCGCGATTTCACTCTTCAGCAGCTTGGTCAGTTCCTCCGGGCTGCTGACCACCGGATCCAGCGCCTGCTGTTTGTAGAACTCGCGCACCTCTGGCGCTTCCAGCGCCTTCTTGATCTGCGCGTGCAGCGTGCTGATCACGTTCTGCGGCGTTTTCACCGGCACGAACACGGCATACCACTGGTCGGTGACGAAGCCGGGGTAGAAGGAATTCATCGTCGGCAGGTCCGGGTTCCAGGACGTCGGTTTCTCGGTGGAGACGGCCAGCGCGCGGATGCGCTTGGCGTTGAGGTGGGTCATCAGCGAGGTCGGCGTGTTGAACAGCATGTCGGCTTCGCCGGTCGCAGTGCCGAGAGCCGAGGGGCCGCCGCCCTTGTACTGGATGATCACGCTCTTGGCCTTGGTGAACTGCTTGAACATCTCGGCCGACAGGTGGCTGGTCGTGCCGGCGCCGTTGGCGGCGATGTTGAGGCCCTCCGGCGCCTGCTTTGACAGCGCCACCAGCTCCTTGACCGAACGCGCCGGAACGCTGGTGTGCACCGCGAGCACCAGCGCCGAGTTGCTCATCCAGGTCACCGGCGCCAGGTCCTTCAGCAGGTCGAAGCGGATGCTGTTCTTCTGCAGCACGGCGTTCACCGAGATCGATGCCGTGGTCATCAGCACGGTGTAGCCGTCGGGCGCGGCCTTGATGGCGGCTTCGGCGCCGATCAGCCCGCCGTTGCCGGTGCGATTTTCAACCAGGATCGTCTGGCCCAGGCCCTGGCGCAGCTTGTCCGCGACCAGGCGGCCCTGCAGGTCGGTGCCGCCGCCGGTGGCGAAGGGCACGATGAGGCGGATCGGACGGTCGGGATATTGCGCCATCGCGGCCCCGCTGCTGCCCAATGCCATGACGGTTGATGCCAGAAGGACTTTGCTGATTGCGGTCTGTTGCATGATGTCTCCTCGTTTTGAACACAGCTTGTTGAAATGATTAACGGGGTCTGTTGCCCCTGGTCTGCCGCCGTGCTGTGTAAAGGATAGACGTTTTTCGCGCGTGATGGTTCACGCGTTTTTCTGGCGCATGGCGCCGCCGGTTTCAGCGGAAGCGGATTTTCGCGACCAGGATCGCGCCGGCGAGCAGCAGCGTCACCGCATTGGCGAGGATCAGCGGCAGGTCGTTGATCAGTATCCCGTAGACCAGCCACAGCAGGATGCCGGCGACCATCAGCGAAAACATCGTCAGCGACACGTCGCGCGTCGAACGCGTGCGCCAGGCCTGGATCGCCTGCGGCGCGAAGGCGGTGGTGGTGAGGACCGCGGCGGCGATGCCGATCCAGGTGGGGGAGAAGGCCAGGGTGCTCATGGTGGCGTCAGTGTACTGCAGGCCGCCGTGCGTCAGCGCTGCGACGGCGCGACCTGGTGGAAGAACTCGAGCATCATGAATTCCTCCAGACCCGAATTGTCGCGGGCGCGCGCCGACAGCGTCACGCTGCGCCCCAGCCGCTGCGACACCCAGACAAAATCCTCCTGCGTGTTTTCGCGGATCAGCGCGATCATCCGGCGCACCACCGCGATCCGGATGTCGGGGTTGCTGCCCTTGCGCACGGCAATCAACTGCTTGGTGTTGCGCCCGATGTCGCTGCGCCAGCCGTGGTAGACGAATTCGGCGTAGTCGCTGCCCAGCTGCTCGATGTTGAACATGCCGCCGGTTTTTTTCGGGTCGTAACCGAAGGCCTGGTCCCGCGTCGAGCCGAGATTGCCCTCAATGATGCGCCGCGCGCGTTCGTCCTTGTCCTCGGTCGCCGGCACCGTCACGGAGGGTGCATCGGGCCGGTTGCGGCGCCGCGCCTCGATGTACGCGGCGAGATCACCGCTGATCGCGGCCGGCGGTGGCGTGACCGGCGCGGGCACCGGTGCGACGGGCGCTGGTTTGGGGGCGGGCACCGGTGGCAGGGGTTTGGGCGGTGGCGCGGGTTTGGGTTTCGGCGGCGGTGGTGCAGGAGGCCGGGACGCCGCCGGTGGCGGTTCCGCGACCGGTGCCGGCAGGCCGCGGGGAACCAGCCGCAGGCTCAGCGGGCCGGGGCGCGCGGGATCATCACTGAGCTCCGCCGGGCGCAGCGGTGTCTGCGGTGCGACCCACAGCGCGGCACTGTGGATCAGCACCGACAGTACCAGGGCCACGCCGATCCGGGGCACGGTCAGGCCATCGCTTCTGCTGCGGAGTATGTCGTTCCGGTCGTTCATCGATCCATCAGGGTTGCCGCGGCGTCTGGAGGGGGAAGGGCGCACGCCGACCGCGCAATATACTGCGTCTGACCGCCCGGATTCAGCTTAATTCGCTGCGAGCGAGGCCAGCCACTGCAAAGCCGTGCCGGTGGTGACGATGACTGCGAAACAAAGCAGCCAGCCGGCAAGCACCACCGCAATGCGCAGCCGGTGCATGCGCGGCTGCAGCAGCAGGCGCGACATTGCGTAAATGAAGCCAATCGCCATCGCCGGCGCCAGCCACACGCCGAACATCATCTGCGCCAGCAGCGCGCGCCGGACTTCGAGATCGACCGCCGCATCCTGCGCCACGCTGAGCAGGCCCGCCAGCGCCACCAGCGGCAGGCCGGAGAGGATGCCGCTGGCGCCATCCTTCCAGCGGAAACGCGGCGGCAGCACGATCAGCAGCCACAACGCGAGCGCGAAGAGCAGGATTTTCAGCAAGGTCAGCGCCGGCTTGGTGGCTGCATCAGTCCCGGTGACGGCGGTGGATGCGAAGAACCACCACAGGCCGGTCAGCACGGTCCCGCACAGCACGGCCCCCAGCAGATAGGCCGGCTGCAGCCGCGGCGGCACGCCGTTGCGGACCGGCCGGCGTGTCACCAGCGCCAGCCACAACATCGCCACAACCGCGGCCAGTGCCCAGGCCAGCGCCGTTGCCGTCGAGGACGCGGCCAACAGCACGAACAGCGCGAGGTAGCCGGCGCACAACAATCCGTTGATCAGCGGCATCCACAGCATGGTGGCGGTGATCGCGCCGACGGTGTCCCGGCGCGACAGGATGAAGGCGAGTCCGTTCAGCGCCGGAAAAGTCAGCATCAGTCCGGCCGCGGCGGGAAAACGTCCGGCCAGCGCCACGATCAGCGCGAATACCGCTGTGCCGGCGGCGACGCGCAGGGCGATGTTTGCTGCGGCAGGAATGATGGCCGGTACCCGGTGCTGCTTGCGGACCCGCGGCCTGCTTAGCCGCCGAACGTGAAGCTGCTGCCGACGTTGGAGTAAACCACCCGGTCGGGCATTTTCTGGCGCAGCATGTCGATGAAACGTTCCCCCGTGCAGTGCATCGGCACGATCACGTCCGGATTGAGCGCCTGTAACTCCCGCAATGTGTGCTGCAGGTAATCCACGTGCGAGGGGCCGAGGTGGAAGCCGCCCATCACCGCGTGCACCTTTTCGACGTTGGCGGCCTTCATCGCGCTCCGCACTGTGTTGATGATGCCGGTGTGGCCGCAGGAGGAAATCACCACCAGGCCCTTGCCCTTGACGATATAGCAGGTCGCGTGTTCGTCGGGGTGAGTGTCCTTCACCAGCTTGCCCTCGCGTTCGGCCTCGGTGAAATGGTCGTCCACCACCAGCGAGCCGCCGGTGACCGTCTCGAAGGAATCGCGCTCGATGTAGCCCGAGGTGAAGGCGCCGTCGAGCGCCTGCGGTTTCGGGCAGCA
>JALHND010000130.1 GCA_022843705.1 Burkholderiales bacterium | reverse complement strand
TCCTCGGCGATGCGGCCGCCGAACAATACGGAGATGTTCTGCAGGATCTGGTCACGGTTCATGCTGTAGCGGTCTTCGGTCGGCAGCTGCATGGTCACGCCCAGCGCGCGGCCGCGCGGAATGATCGTCACCTTGTGCACCGGATCGGTCAGCGGCAGGCGGCGCGCGACCAGTGCGTGCCCCGCTTCGTGATAGGCGGTGTTGCGGCGTTCGTGCTCGGGCATCACCATCGAGCGGCGCTCGGCGCCCATCATGATCTTGTCCTTGGCGCGCTCGAAATCCTCCATGTCGACCAGGCGCTTGTTGCCGCGCGCGGCAAACAGCGCGGCCTCGTTGACCAGGTTGGCGAGGTCTGCACCGGAGAAACCGGGCGTGCCGCGGGCGATGATGTCGGCCTTGACGTCGGGCGAAATCGGCACCTTGCGCATGTGCACCAGCAGGATCTGCTCGCGGCCGCGGATGTCCGGCAGCGGCACCACGACCTGGCGGTCAAAACGGCCCGGGCGCAGCAGCGCCGGATCAAGCACGTCGGGGCGGTTGGTGGCGGCGATGATGATCACGCCCGAGTTGGCCTCGAAGCCGTCCATCTCGACCAGCAACTGGTTCAGCGTCTGCTCGCGTTCGTCGTTGCCGCCGCCGAGGCCGGCGCCGCGCTGGCGGCCGACCGCGTCGATCTCGTCAATGAACACGATGCAGGGCGCGTGTTTCTTGGCGTTCTCGAACATGTCGCGCACACGCGCCGCACCGACACCGACGAACATCTCGACAAAGTCGGAACCGGAAATCGAGAAAAACGGCACCTTGGCCTCGCCGGCAATGGCGCGCGCCAGCAGCGTCTTGCCGGTGCCGGGATTGCCGACCATCAGCACGCCGCGCGGGATGCGGCCGCCGAGTTTCTGGAATTTCGAGGGATCGCGCAGGAACTCGACCAGTTCGGACACTTCTTCCTTGGCTTCCTCGCATCCGGCAACGTCGGCAAAAGTCACCGTGTTGTTGTTTTCATCAAGCATGCGCGCGCGGCTCTTGCCGAACGAAAAGGCGCCACCGCGGCCGCCGCCCTGCATCTGGCGCATGAAGAATATCCACACACCGATCAGCAGCAGCATCGGGAACCAGGAGACGAAGATGTTCATCAGCAGCGAGGGCTCTTCCTCGGGCTTGGCCTCGACGATGACGCCGTTCTTCAGCAGGTCGGTGACCATCCAGATGTCGGAGGGAGAGTAGGTCGTGAATTTCTCGCCGGTCGACTTGACGCCCTTGACGACGCGGCCCTCGATGGTGACCTTGGCGATCTTGCCCTGTTTCACCTCGTCGATGAACTGGGAATATTCCATGGCCTTCTGCGGAGTCTGGCGCACGTTGAACTGGTTGAATACCGTCATCAGTACCAGCGCAATCACCAGCCAGATCGCCATGTTTTTCATCAGATTGTTCAAGGTTGCTCCTCATTGCGCGGAGCCCGGGGGGCACCGCTTAAGCTAAGTGATTCAATTCTAGACGTTTTCGCTGCCTGCCGCAGCACGAACAGCCCCGCCACGCCCCTACATTTCCGGCTTATGCGGCAATGCTCAACCGCCCTGCAGCCCTGCTTTCAAGCCTTTCGCCACCACGTACACCTCGCTCGAGCGGCTGCGGGAGGCCTCCGGCTTGCGGATCACGACCTGGACAAAACAGCGCCGGATCTCTGCCACCAGCGCCTCGAAACCCGAACCCTGGAATACTTTGACCAGGAAATTCCCCCGTGGTTTCAGGTGTTTGACGGCAAAATCCAGCGCCAGTTCGGCCAACCCGATGCTGCGGGCCTGGTCGGTGCCTGCCACACCGCTCAGATTGGGGGCCATGTCGGACAACACAAGGTCGGCACCCTGCCCACCCAGCGCACGCTCGATTTCGGCCAGCACCGCATCGTCGCCGAAGTCACCGTGGATGAAGTGCACTCCGGCGACCGGAACCATTTCCAGCAGGTCGACCGCGACCACCCTGCCCGAATCGCCGACGGCCTTCGCTGCAACCTGCGACCAGCCGCCCGGCGTTGATCCGAGGTCGACCACGGTCATGCCGGACTTCAGCAGCTTGTCGCGCTCGGCAAGCTGCTGCAGCTTGTACGCCGCGCGCGAACGCATGCCCTCCGCCTGCGCACGGCGCACGTAGGGATCGTTGACGTGTTCGTGCATCCACGCCTTGCTGGTCTTGTTGCGTGCCACTTTGAAACCCGGTGAACGGTGAATGGTGATTGGTGAATGGTAATTCGCAGAAGAACGCAAGACCGCAGGTCTTCCGGGTTACCATTCACCAATTACCGCTCACCGCTTACTGCTTACTGCTCGCCATTCACCAATTACCACAATTACCCAAATGAAAACCCTGACTCCCGCCGAGCGCCGCGCGCTGAAAGCCCGGGCACATCACCTGCAGCCGGTGGTCATGATCGGCGATGCCGGCCTGACGCCGAAAGTGCTGCATGAAATCGATGTCAACCTGAAAAGCCATGAACTGATCAAGATCCGCGTGCTCGGCGACGACCGCGAGGCCCGCGCCGGCATGGTCGAGGCCATCTGCGAACCCCTCGCCGCAGCGCCAGTGCAGCATATCGGAAAAATCCTGGTGATCTTCAGGCCGCGTCCCGAGGATTCGCCGGCTGCCGCATCTGCGGGCCGCAGCACTCAGGGCGCAAAAAAGCCGGCAAAAACCCGTGGCCGCAAGGCGCCGCACCGGACCAAACGCAGCTTCCAGGGGTGATTTATCATAAGTTATTGTTTTTAAACGTTATTTTTCACGGCTCAGAAGAATGACCAGCGCGATCCCGAGCAGGCTCTGGATCACGTAAAGGCCGCTCGACACGCCATGCCAGACCGCGAAGCGGTCGCGGAACACTGATTCCATGACCTGCTTCGGCAAAGCCTGATCCTTCAGCGCAGCCATCACCGGTTGCACGCCGAATTCGCCGGCACAGGCCAGCAACAGCATCATCAGCAGCAGCCACAACACGCCCTGGCGAAAAGCCGCGGCACCGTAGCGGGCCCAGCGGAACAGGAGCAGATACAGCGCGCAGCCGATGCCGATCCAGGCGATCAGTCCAAAGAGTTTTCCGGCAAGTAATCCCGCCATGGCGCGGTCGGGCAAGGTCGAGAACAGCACCGGCGCGACCACGAAGCCAACCACCCACAGGCCGCCGACCCACAGCGTTGCGGCCACGGCCTGCAGTGCATCGGCAAGCTTGCGCATGGAGTGGAGGGTGAACGGCGGGAAGTAAGGAGTAAGGAGTAAGGCGTGAGGCGGAAGGAGAAGCGGGTTTTACTCCTCACCGCTCACTCCTGACTCCTCACCCATCAACCTAGACGTAACGGACGTCGATGATCTCGTATTCGCGCACACCGCCCGGTGCCTGCACTTCGGCGACATCACCGGCGTATTTGCCGATCAGCGCGCGCGCGATCGGCGAACTGATCGAGATCTTGCCCTGCTTGATGTCTGCCTCGTCATCACCGACGATCTGGTAGGTCACCGTGCCGCCGGCACTCATGTCCTCCAGCTCCACGGTGGCGCCGAACACGCAGCGGCCATCCGCGTCGATCGTGGCAGGATCAATGACCTGGGCGTTGGAAACCTTCGACTCCAGCTCGGCAATGCGCCCTTCGATGAAACTCTGCCGCTCCTTCGCCGCCGAATACTCGGCGTTCTCGGACAGGTCGCCGTGGGAACGCGCCTCGGCAATGGCGTTGATGATCGACGGCCGCTGCACCGTTTTCAGCTCATGCAGTTCCGCGCGCAGCAGCTCCGCGCCCCTCACCGTCAGTGGTGTCTTTGCACTCATGGATACCCTCCCGCCCTCAGGCCGCAGTCAGACGCTTGTGCAGGTTCTGCACCGCGTAGACCTGCAGTTCGCGCGCCTGTGCCATGCCGTTGGCGGCGGCACGCGCGCCGGCCAATGTCGTATACAGCGTCACGCGCTGCTGCAGCGCCGCGCGGCGAATCGAATAGGAATCACGGATCGCCGAGCGTTTTTCCTCGACCGTGTTGATGATGAACACGATCTCGCCGTTCTTGATCATGTCGACAATGTGCGGGCGGCCCTCGGCAACCTTGTTGATGCGGGTCACCGCCAGTCCCGCAGCCTCCAGCGCCTTCGCCGTGCCGTGGGTGGCCACCAGCGTGAAACCCATGCCGGTCAGCACTCGCGCGATATCGAGCACGCGCAGCTTGTCGTCATCGCGCAGGCTGATGAACACCTTGCCCGACTTCGGCAGGCGCTCCCCTGAACCCAGTTGCGATTTGACGAAGGCCTCGGCAAAGGTCTCGCCGACCCCCATCACCTCGCCCGTCGATTTCATTTCCGGGCCGAGGATGGTGTCGGCGCCCGGGAACTTGATGAAGGGGAACACCGCCTCCTTCACCGAATAATACGGCGGCACGATCTCGCGGCTGACGCCCTGGTCCTTCAGCAGGCGCCCCGCCATGCAGCGCGCGGCGATTTTCGCCAGAGGCAGGCCGGTGGCCTTGGACACAAAAGGCACCGTACGCGAGGCGCGCGGATTCACTTCAAGCACGTAGACCACGTCGCCCTCGGAACCGTGCTGGATCGCGAACTGCACGTTCATCAGGCCGTTGACCTTCAGCGCCTTCGCCATCGCCACCGTCTGCCGGCGCAGTTCTTCCTGCAGCTCCGGCGACAGCGAGAACGGCGGCAGCGAACAGGCCGAGTCGCCCGAGTGCACGCCGGCCTGCTCGATGTGTTCCATGACGCCGCCGATGATCACTTCGCTGCCGTCGCTGATCGCATCGACGTCGACCTCGGTCGCATCATTGAGGAAGCGGTCGAGCAGCACCGGCGAATCGTTGGATACCTTGATCGCCT
Source organism: Burkholderiales bacterium (assembly GCA_022843705.1). Lineage (GTDB taxonomy): Bacteria > Pseudomonadota > Gammaproteobacteria > Burkholderiales > SG8-41. The sequence continues at coordinate 3,384 of JALHND010000130.1, read as the reverse complement.
CGCGCATGTAGCGCTCGAGCTCACTCTGCTCGTGGACGATTTCCATCGCCCGGCCGCCGAGCACGTAAGAGGGACGCACCACCAGCGGATAGCCGATCTCGGCGGCGGCCAGCAGCGCCTTCTGCGGACTGCGCGCGGTGCGGTTGGGCGGCTGCTTGAGCTTGAGCTTGGTCAACAGCTTCTGGAAACGCTCGCGGTCCTCGGCGATGTCGATCGAGTCCGGCGTGGTGCCGATGATCGGCACGCCGTTGGCCTCGAGGTCGCGCGCGAGCTTCAGCGGCGTCTGTCCGCCGAACTGCACGATGACGCCCTCGGGCTTCTCGATGGCCACGATCTCGAGCACATCCTCCAGCGTCAGCGGCTCGAAATACAGCCGGTCGGAGGTGTCGTAGTCGGTGGACACGGTCTCCGGATTGCAGTTGACCATGATGGTCTCGAAGCCGTCCTCGCGCAATGCCAGCGCGGCATGCACGCAGCAGTAGTCGAACTCGATGCCCTGGCCGATGCGGTTGGGCCCGCCGCCCAGCACCATGATCTTGCGCCGGTCCGAGGGCTGCGACTCGCAGTCCTCTTCATAGGTCGAGTACATGTAGGCGGTGCTGGTCGAGAATTCCGCGGCACAGGTGTCGACCCGCTTGTAGACCGGACGCACGCCCAGTTCATGGCGGCGCGCGCGCACTGCATGCTGGTCGGTGATCAGCAGCTTCGCCAGCCGGCGGTCGGAAAATCCGGCGCGTTTCAGCGTGCGCAGCGCATCGGCATCGAGATCTTCCAGTTTGCGGCCGGCCAGCGCCTGTTCCTGGCGCACGATGTCCTCGATCTGGGCGAGGAACCAGGGATCGATGTGCGAAAACCCGTGCACCTGCTCGCGGGTCATGCCGGCACGGAAGGCGTCGGCCACGTAGAAAATACGCTCCGGGCCCGGGTCGCCGAGCTCGTTTTCGATGACGTCGGGATCCGTGGTTTTTTCGTCGAAACCGTCGACGCCGGTCTCCAGCCCGCGCAGCGCCTTCTGCATCGACTCCTGGATCGTGCGGCCCATGGCCATCACCTCGCCCACCGACTTCATCTGGGTGGTCAGACGGTCGTCGGCCTGCGGGAACTTCTCGAAGGCGAAACGCGGAATCTTGGTGACCACGTAATCGATGCTCGGCTCGAAGGACGCCGGTGTCATGCCGCCGGTGATCTCGTTGCGCAACTCGTCGAGCGTGTAACCAATGGCGAGTTTGGCCGCGACCTTGGCAATCGGGAACCCCGTTGCCTTGGAGGCCAGTGCCGAGGACCGCGACACGCGCGGGTTCATTTCGATGATGACCATGCGCCCGTCTTTCGGGTTGATGCCGAACTGCACGTTGGAGCCGCCGGTCTCGACACCGATCTCGCGCAGGCAGGCAATCGAGGCATTGCGCAGGATCTGGTATTCCTTGTCGGTCAGCGTCTGCGCCGGCGCGACGGTGATCGAGTCACCGGTATGCACGCCCATCGGGTCGAAGTTCTCGATCGAACAGATGATGATGCAGTTGTCGTTGCGGTCGCGCACGACCTCCATCTCGTATTCTTTCCAGCCGATCACCGATTCCTCGACCAGCACTTCCTTGGTCGGGCTGGCGTCGAGGCCGCGTTCGATGATGGCGACAAATTCCTCGCGGTTGTAGGCGATGCCGCCACCGGTGCCGCCGAGCGTGAACGAGGGGCGGATGATGGTCGGGAAACCGACCACGGCCTGCACCTGCAGCGCCTCTTCCAGGCTGTGCGCCAGCGCCGAGCGCGGGCTGTCGAGGCCGATCTTGGCCATCGCCTTCTTGAATTTTTCGCGGTCCTCGGCCTTGTCGATGGCCTCCTTCGAGGCGCCGATCATTTCCACGCCGTATTTCTCGAGCACGCCGTGTTTGGCCAGGTCGAGCGCGCAGTTGAGCGCGGTCTGACCGCCCATGGTCGGCAGCAGCGCATCGGGGCGCTCGGCGGCGATGATTTTCTCGACCACCTGCCAGGTCACCGGCTCGATGTAGGTCGCATCGGCCATGCCGGGGTCGGTCATGATCGTCGCCGGATTGGAGTTGACCAGGATGACGCGGTAACCCTCTTCGCGCAGCGCCTTGCAGGCCTGCGCGCCGGAATAGTCGAACTCGCAGGCCTGGCCGATGATGATCGGGCCGGCACCGATGATCAGTACACTCTTGATGTCGGTTCTTTTAGGCATTTTTTGCGGTCGGAGCGGAATGCTGCGCCATCTGTTTCACGAACCGGTCGAACAGGTAATCGACGTCATGCGGTCCCGGGCTCGCCTCGGGGTGTCCCTGGAAGCAGAACGCCGGCTTGTCAGTCAGCGCGAAACCCTGCAGGCTGCCGTCGAACAGGGAAACATGGGTCACTTTCGCATTGGCCGGCAGCGTCGCCGCATCCACCGCGAAACCGTGGTTCTGGCTGGTGATCATCACACGCTTCGACTCGAGGTCCTGCACCGGGTGATTGGCGCCATGGTGGCCGAACTTCATTTTCAGCGTTTTTGCGCCGCAGGCCAGCGCCAGCAACTGGTGGCCGAGGCAGATGCCGAACAGCGGCACACCGGTGGCGAGCAGCTCGCGGATGGCGCGGATCGCGTAATCGCAGGGCTCGGGATCGCCGGGACCGTTGGACAGGAACACGCCGTCCGGATCGAGCTTCATCACGTCGGCCGCGGAGGTCTGGGCCGGCACCACGGTCAGGCGGCAGCCGCGCGCGGCGAGCATGCGCAGGATGTTGCGCTTGACGCCGAAATCGTAGGCCACGACATGGAAACTTCCGTTTTCGCGCCTGCCGTAACCGGCGCCCAGCGCCCACACCGACTCGTCAGTCGCATACGGGATCTTGCAGGACACGACCTTCGCCAGATCCATGCCGACCAGGCCCGGGAATTCGCGTGCCGCCTTCAGCGCCGCCGCCTCGTCGATTTTGCCGGCCATGATGCAGCCGTCCTGCGCACCCTTGTCACGCAGGATGCGGGTCAGCTTGCGGGTATCGATGCCGGCGATGGCGACGATGTTCTCGCGCTTCAGGTAGGCGCCGAGCGTCTCCGTTTCACGGAAATTGGACGACAGCAGCGGCAGGTCGCGGATCACCAGGCCGGCCGCCTGCACCTTTTCCGATTCCACGTCTTCCGGATTGGCGCCGGTGTTGCCGATATGCGGATAGGTCAGCGTGACGATCTGACGGCAGTACGACGGATCGGTGAGGATTTCCTGATAGCCGGTCATCGCCGTGTTGAACACGACCTCCCCGGCAACGAATCCCTCGGCACCAATCGCGGAGCCGCGGAATACCGTGCCATCCTTCAGTACAAGAATGGCGGGCGTACGCGAAGACACGACAAGCTCCTGATTTTATTGGGTTTGATACGACAAGCGG